>NZ_OBEJ01000003.1:0-300000 GCF_900215575.1 Natronoarchaeum philippinense
GAGAGGTTGAACTCGTCGTCGTCGTCGTGGAAGGCGTTCTCGCCGTCGGTCGTGAACAGCGAGAGGTGGGTGTGCATCCCCGAGCCGTTGATGTGAGCGATCGGCTTGGGCATGAACGTCGCGTGGACGTCGTTTTTCTCCGCGGTCGCGCGGACGACCGAGCGGAACGTGGCGATGTTGTCGGCCGTCGAGAGCCCGTCGTCGTACTTGAACGAGATCTCGTGCTGTCCCTCGGCGACCTCGTGGTGGCTGGACTCGACCTCGAAGTCCATGGATTCGAGGTTGTAGATGATCTCGCGTCGCAGATCCGATGCGAGGTCCTTGGGCGCGAGGTCGAAGTAGCCGCCGGCGTCGTGCGTTTCGGTCGTCGCGCGGCCGTTCTCGTCCTTGTCGAAGACGAAGAACTCGGGCTCGGGGCCGGCGTTGACCGTATAGCCCATCTCCTTGGCCTCTTCGAGGACGCTCTGGAGCACCGAGCGCGGGTCGCCGCTGAACGGCTCGCCCGTCTTGGTGTCGACGACGTCACAGATCAGGCGTGCTGCCTTGCCCGAGTCAGTGTCGCGCCACGGCAGGACGGCAAAGGTCGAGGGGTCGGGCTGGAGGCGCATGTCCGACTCCTGAATGCGGACGAACCCTTCGATCGAGGAGCCGTCGAAGTAGATCCCCTCGGTGAACGCCTTCTCGGCCTGTCGGGCCGGCACGGAGACGTTCTTGACCGTACCGAGGATGTCGGTGAACTGCAGGCGGAGGAAATCAACGTCCTCCTCTTCGATGCGAGCGAGTACGTCCCGTTCGTCGGACGTGAGGTTTTCGGATGCCATGTTGCTTCGGTCTTTCCTTGGATAGATAGTACTAAAGCGACGGCGTTCAGCGCAAATATTTTCATTGTCTCCGGAAGAAAGAGACATTCGCCCAAATATAGCGCACCAAGTCGGACGGATGCGTCAGTGTGTGCGTCGATGGCATCGACAGGCGGGCAATCGTCCAGTCAACAGGACCGACCACAGCCCGGTCGACCCGGATCGGTAGCACTGCTGGGAGGAACTGAGCGCATCAAAAACGAAGGACCGCAAACTACCGGCGATTACGCGTCGGCGTCGTCGCTGTCAGCGTCTTCCTCGTCGTCTTCAGTGTCTGCCGCGTCGTCGTCGGCATCATCTTCTTCAGCGTCGTCACCGCCCGGACCTTTGTCGGCGGGCGGGCCGCGACGCTGCTCGTCGTCAGCGTCGTCCTCCTCGGTATCGTCGTCGGCGTCGTCACCGCCCGGGCCTTTGTTAGCCGGCGGGCCGCGTTCGCCGTCGGGACCCTTGTCTTCCGGCGGGCCCTGTCGCTTGTCGCCGTCGGGACCGGCGTGTGCTGGCGGACCCTGATTACCGGGGCCCGCGTGGTCCGGGATGTTCTCGGCCGCCGGGTTGTTCTCGATCACGAAGGCCGCGATCTGCTGGCCCATCGGGCCGCTGACGTTCTCGTCCTGCAGGGATTCGACGAACGCCGCGACCTCCAGTCCGAAGTTGTCAGCCGCATCAGTGCCGAGCGTCGTCGACACGGAGACCGATCGGTTGTCGACCGCGCCCGTGACCGTCACTGCGACAGTCTCGTTGGGCGTCGGCAGCGCGACCGTTCCGTTCGCGTCGGTCGTGTACTCGCCCGCGCCAGCGTAGGAGGCGTTGGGGTCGTCGACCGTGACGTTGACCGTCGCGTTGGCGGCCGCCTCACCGTCATCGGTCAGCTCGACGACGGGCGCGTTGGTGACCGTTACCGTGAGGTTGTCGTTGGTCGCCGACGCGGCCGTACTCTCCTCGTCTTCGTCCTCTTCTTCGGCTTCTTCCTCCTCGTCATCGGCGTCGCCCTCTTCGTCCTCGTCGAGGTCACCATCCGACTCATTGAGGTCGTCGTCAGACTCGTTCAGGTCATCGTCCGACTCATTAAGGTCGTCGTCAGACTCGTTCAGATCGCCGTCCGATTCGTTCCCGTCCGCGTCCTCCAAGTCGTCGCTTTCGCCGTCGTCGACCTCTTGGACAGTCGCGGACGCGGCGGCCGCGGGGGCCACCATCGACACGATCAACATGACCGCACCGAGCACCGCGAACAGCTGCGTCTTTCGGCTCATCACGTTCCGTCCATACCGCCTACAGGTCATAAAGCAGGGATCTCGTTCAACCGGTTCAGGCAGTCCTGAAACAGCCTCAAAGACGTTTATAACGTTTAGAAACGATTCTCTCCGTTTAGTTTCGGTTTAGTTTCGGCGACTCACTCGTCCGTCGCGCGCTCGACCAGCGCCTCGGCGTGCTCGGCAGCGGCGTCCCGAACCCGCGGCTCGTAGAGCGTCAGCACCTCACGATCCCGCATCAGCACGTCGCCGTCACAGATCGTGTGCCGAACGTCGCTCCCGCTCGCGGCGTAGGCGAGGTGGCTCACGAGGTCGTGGGCGGGCGTCAGGTGCGGTTCCGAGAGGTCCAGCACCGCGAGGTCGGCGTTCGCGCCGGGTTCGATCCGACCTGAGTCGATTCCGAGCGCATCGGCGCCGCCGGTCGTCGCCAGTTCGACGGCGTCGGCCGCCGCGACCGCGCTGGCGTCGTCGGCCGCGAGCTTGCCGATCATCGCCGCGTCGCGGATCTCGTCGAACATGTCCAAGTCGTTGTTCGAGGCGGCGCCGTCGGTGCCCAGCCCGACTGTGACGCCGGCATCGAGCATGCGCTGGACCGGCGCCATGCCGGAGGCGAGTTTCATGTTCGAGGCCGGGCAGTGGATCACCGCAGTTCCGGAGTCGGCGAGCAGGTCGATCTCCTCGTCGTCGACGTGGACGCCGTGGGCGAGGAAGTTCTCGGGCGAAAGCAGACCGATGTCGTCGGCGTACGCGAGCGGGCGCTCGCCGTGGTCGTCGACGATCGGATCGACCTCTCCCTCGGTCTCGTTGGCGTGGAAGTGCATCGGCAGGCCGGCCTCGCGGGCGCGCGGAACGAACTCGCGGAGGTACTCCTCGCCGACGGTCGTCAGACTGTGGGGCTGGAAGGTTGTCGAGACGCGCCCATCAGCGGCGCCGTCGAGTTCGAGCGCGACATCGAGACTGGACTGCATGTCCTCGCGGGCGCCCTCCTCGTCCTTGCCGACCGTGATCGCGGTGTGACCGAGCACGGCCCGGACGCCGGCCTCCTCGACGGCGTCGGCGATCTCGGAGACGTTGAAATACATGTCCGAGAACGCCGTCGTGCCGGATTTGATCATCTCGACGATGCCCAGTTCGGCGCCCACGCGAACGTCTTCGGCCGTCAACTCGGCCTCGACCGGCCAGATGTCCTCTTGGAGCCACGCGTCGAGGGGTTTGTCGTCGGCGTAGCCCCGCAGGAGCGTCATGGCGACGTGGGTGTGACCATTGATAAGGCCGGGGATCACCAGCCCGTCGTCGGCGTCGAGCAGGTCATCCCCGCCCTCAATGTCGGCGCCGACCGCGACGATCTCGCCGGCGTCCTGATCGACCAGCACGTCGGCGCGCTCTACGGTCATGTCCGGACGGAGCACCTGCCCGCCCGCGATTCGCAGGGTAGTCATGGGCGTGGATTTGAGGGCGCCGGTGTTAATCCACCCGATCCGGGGCGGTGAGACGATGCCTCGCGGTCGAAAAGCAAATCCTGCCGTGGCGCGAACGGTCGGGTAATGCGAATCGCCGTCCCCAACAAGGGTCGCTTGCACGACCCCACGCTGGACCTGCTCGAAAGCGCCGGACTGCACGTCGTCGACGGCGCCGACCGGAAACTGTACGCCGACACCGTCGATCCCGACGTGACGCTTCTGTTCGCGCGGGCCGCCGACATCCCCGAGTACGTCAGCGACGGCGCCGCCGACGTGGGGATCACGGGCCACGACCAGATCTCCGAAGCCGAACCGGACAACGTCACCGAACTGCTCGATCTCGGCTTCGGGCAGTGCCGGCTCGTGCTCGCGGCGCCCGAGGACGGCGACATCGAGGCCGTCGAGGATCTGGCCGGCAAGACGGTCGCCACCGAGTTCCCGACGATCACGCGACGGTACTTCGAGGACCGCGGCGTCGATCCCGAACTCGTCGAGGTCACGGGCGCGACCGAACTCACGCCCCACGTCGATATGGCCGACGCCATCGTCGACATCACCAGCACGGGGACGACGCTGAAGGTCAACCGACTGGCGATCATCGACGAGGTGCTCGACAGTTCGGTTCGGCTCTTTGCCCGCGACGACGTGGCCGACGACGAGAAGGTCACGCAGGTCACGACCGCGCTGGAGTCGGTGCTTGCGGCCGACGGGAAACGCTACCTGATGATGAACGTTCCCGAAAACAATCTAGAGGAAGTGCGCGACGTGATTCCGGGGATGGGCGGCCCGACGGTGATGGACATCGCCGGCGAGGACGAGGAACTGGTCGCGGTCCACGCGGTCGTCGACGACAGCGACGTGTTCGAGACGATCACCGAGGTCAAGCGCGCCGGCGCCAGCGACATCCTCGTCACCGAGATCGAGCGGCTCGTCGAGTAGGGCTCAGACGAGGAAACTCGCAAGCGCCGAGCCGAGCAGGACGCTCACTGCGTAGTGGACGGCCGTGACGGCGACCGACCAGCGGCGTCCCGGATCGTAGACGCGGTCGATCGCGAGGTAGTCCGCGACGACAGAGAGCACCAGCGAGACGAGCAAGCCGGCGCCTTCCCCGAATAACTGGATGCCCACGACGAGCACGGCGGCCGGAGCGATGCCGACGAGCAGCGCCTGTTCGAGGCTCACGTCGCCGAGCACGTAGCGAGCGGCGACGTGGGCGGTGAGGCCGTAGAACACTGCGGCGAGGAGAAAGGTGCCCAGCGACGCGATCACCGAACCCAAGGGAAGCGACTGCGCGGGCGCGATACCGACCATGCGCTAGGCTTTGGCTGCCGAGACTTGTACGTGCTGATACGCGGGAACGACGGCGACCGGGAGATGCGGCGTTACTCGAGGAGGCCGAGATCTTCCAGCCGGGAGACGATCTTGTCGACGGCGTGCTCGGCGTCCTCGGGCTTCTTGCCGCCGGTGATGACGAGCTTGCCCGAGCCAAAGAGCAGCGCGACGACCTCGGGGTCGTCGAGACGATAGACCAGCCCGGGGAACTGCTCGGGCTCGTACTCGATGTTCTCCAGCCCCAGCCCGATGGCGATCGCGTTCAGGTTGAGGTTGTGACCCAGATCGGCGGAGGTGACGATGTTCTGGACGACGATCTCGGGATCTTCGTTGACGTTGATCTCCAGATCGCGCAGCTTGTCGAAGACGATGCGCAGGCTCTGGTGGACATCGTCGGTCGATTTCGCGCCAGTACAGACGATCTTGCCCGACCGGAAGATCAGCGCGGCCGATTTGGGCTCCTGCGTGCGGTAGACGAGCCCCGGGAACTGCTCGGGATCGTAGTCGGCGCCTTCGAGGTCCATCGCCACGCTCTGGAGGTCGAGCTCTTGGCCGATCCCCGTCGACGCGACGACGTTTTCGATATTGATAGTTTCCTTGGGGTCGCTCATAGTACGGTTTAAAGGACGTATTTAAGGTTTATAAAGGTTGATGCCACGGCCTGATAGGTCGGACAGCAGGCACGAACGGCGCCGCCGAGCCGGTGGCATCGCGCGCCGGTAAAACCGCAAGCAGGGAACGGTATTCGAGCACGCTATGACGACCCCCAAACCGCGGCCGGAAGACGATCAGACCGACCCCAGTCGAGGGCGGGGTCCGGGAACAACCAGTTAGTATCGCCGGTAGATCGGCGACGCGGTTCGAGTCAGTGCGGACCGTCGAACCGTCCGTTTCATAGGCACCCGTCGCGGACTGTGGCGCGTGTACCTGCTGGAGCTGGGCGGCGAGGACGATCGGTTCGCCGCCTACGAGGCGGCGAGTGCCGCCGCGAGCGTCGAGTTGCTGGCGCCGGGAGTGGCCACCGCGGGCGCGATCGACGCGGACGCCGTCGAGACGCTGGCGTACGCCCACCGCGCGAACGACCTCGTCGGACTGGGCGACGCCGACATCGAGAGCGCGCGCGCACTGCTTTCGGCGTCCCCGGCCGACCGCGAGGGGACCGTCGCCGTGCGTGCCGAGGACGTTCGAGGGTCGACCGGCGTCGACACCCAGCGCGTCGAGCGCGACCTCGGCGGCCTGCTCGTCGAGCGGGGGTTCGAGGTCGACCTCGACGACCCCGATCACGTGCTCCGAGCGCTGTTTTCCGACCCCGCCGCGTGGGACCGCGAGGGGCAACTCGATCCGCGCGAGGCCGTCGGCGGGGGGCCAGCGAGCGAGGACGCCGTCCCGATCGCCGACCGCGCGCTCGACGGCGAGGCGGTCTGTGCGCTGGGCTGGCTCGCCGCCGAGAGCCGCCGGGACTTCGGCGAACGCGCGCCGACCGATCGGCCGTTCTTCCAGCCCGGCAGCATGGATCCCCTGCTCGCCCGGGCGCTGGCCAACGTCGCCGGCGCGCGGCCCGACGCGCTCGTCGTCGACCCAATGTGTGGCACCGGCGGCGTCCTGATCGAGGCGGGCCTCTCTGGCGCCGACGTGCTGGGTACCGACGCCCAGCAGAAGATGGCCCGCGGCGCCGCCCGGAACCTCGCCGACGCGCTGCCCGGCGACGCCGCGTTCGGGACGGCACAGGGCGACGCCACGCAACTGCCTCTGCCGGACGACGCCGCCGACGCCGTGGTGTTCGACGCGCCTTACGGCCGCCAGTCGAAGATAGCCAACCTCGACCTCTCGGAGCTGGTCGCCGGCGCGCTCGCGGAGGCCCACCGGATCGCTCCCCGCGCGGTCGTCGTCGCCGACCGGTCGTGGGACGCCGAAGCGCGGGCTGCCGGTTGGCGGATCGACGCGCGCTTCGAGCGCCGCGTCCACCGGTCGCTGACCAGATACGTGCTCGTGCTCGAACGAGAGCGGTGAGTCAGCCAGCGCCGGACGCGCCGGGGTCGGCATCGAGCCACCGCTCTCTGGCGATCACGGCGGCGAGCGCGACCGCGACGACGCCGATCCCGATCTCGCGGACCGGCGTCCGGCCGACGGTCAGCGCGACGGCGGCGTGGCCGGCCAGCCCGAAGCAGACCACGAGGACGGTGGCGTTCCCGAGCGCACCGGTGTCGAGGTCGGGCCAGCGCCGCAGGACGCCGTAGGCCAGTGCCAGACTGACGAGGCCGCTGGCGTACACCGGCAGCGCCGTCGAGTCGGTGACACTGCCGATAGCCGGCATCGCAACGAACTTGACGCACAGATCGAGCGCGAGCCACACGGAGAAAAAGCGAAGCGTACGCATTCTCAGGCGATTTCGGGAATCCGCGAGAGCAGATGCGAGACGTGCAGGCGGTCGTTGGTCCCCTCGGTGAGATCCAGATCGACCTCGCCGGCGGCGCGGTACAGTTGGGCCTGCTTGCGGTCGTCGTACCGTGACTGGGCGACCGAGAGCACGTCTCGGAGCACCTCTTGGCCCTCCAAGCCCTCCTCGACGAGCAAGTCGTCGAGCGTCTTCCGGGCGTCGGTGAACTCCCCGGCTTCGGCGTCGTCGAGCATTTCTTCGATCAAGTCCGTGGTGCCGACCTCGCCCAGCGTCTCGTAGGCCGCGCTCATCGTGATCTCGCCCTCCTGCTCGTAGGTGGTTTGGGCGCCGAGAATCGCCTTTCGGAGGTCGCCGGAGGCGTAGCCCGCGACGTACTCCAGCCCGTCGGCGTCCCAACGAACCTGTGAGTTGGGGCTCGCGGAACTTTGTTCCGCGGCGTCGTGTTCGGCGCCCTCGGCGTCGGCGATGCCTTCGAGCACGTCGACGATCTCGCCGTGGTCGGGCGCCCGGACGGGGACGGGGAAACACCGCGACCGGATCGGCGGGATGAGTTTCGTGGGCTGGCGCGTCGTCAGCACGAACTGGGTCGTCTGGTGGTGGCGCTCGATCACCCGGCGCAGCGCCTGCTGGAAGTCCTCGCGGACCGCTTCGGCGTTGTCCAGCAGGATCGTCTTGTACTCGCCCGAGACGGGCGCGTAGCTGGCCGACTCCTTGAGGACGTGGTTGATCATGTCCCGCTTTGCCATCGACGATTTCCCGTCGAGGAAGGAGGCGAATCGGGGGTCATTCTTGATCTCCGTTTTCGTCCGGTCGAAGAAGTCCGCGACGTTGATCTCGATAAGGTCGCTGTCGGGGTTCTCGTGGGCCGCCTCGGCCAGCGCGCGCACCGCGGCGGTCTTGCCGCTGCCGGGCGGGCCGTGCAACACGAGGTTGATCGGCTCGTCGACGCCCCGCGTCAGGTACTCGCGCACGTCGTCCTGCGGAAGATCCTCAAGTTCGGGCGCGTGCGTGTCGATCCACAGCGGCGGTTCCATTAGCCTCTCCTACCGCCCCCGTCAGTAAGAATCGGTCGGTCCAGACGCCGCACCGACGGCGGGACCGATCCGAAGCGGGTTTAGCGCTCGGTCGACCAGTTTCGGCCAGATGACGCTGCGCGCGACGTTCCTTGGAACTGGCGGGGCCGTACCGACGACCGAGCGCAACCCGCCCGCGATCGCCGTCAACCGGGAGGGCGATCAGCTGCTGTTCGATTGTGCCGAGGGAACCCAGCGCCAGATGATGCGCTACGGCACGGGCTTTGGCGTCTCGCATCTCTTTGTCACGCACACCCACGGCGACCACATCTACGGCATCCCCGGACTGCTCGATACGCTGGATTTCAACGACCGCGAGGACGCCCTGACGATTCACGTCCCGCCGGGCAAGAAAGGCGAGCTCCGGGCGTTCATCGACGCCGCCGGCGCCCGACCGACGTTCCCGCTGCGGATCAACGAGGTCCGAGACGGCGTCGTCGCGCTCGCCCGCGACGAGTACGAAGTGCGAGCCTTCGAGGTCGAACACCGCACCAGCGCCGTCGGCTACGCGCTCGTCGAGGACGACCGCAAGGGCCGATTCGACCGGGCAAAAGCAGAGGAACTGGGCGTGCCCGTCGGACCGAAATTCTCGCAACTCCACGAGGGCGAGCCGGTCGAACTGGAGGACGGCACCGTGATCGACCCCGAGCAGGTCGTCGGCGAGCCCCGACCCGGACGCAAGATCGTCTACTCAGGCGACACGCGCCCGATCGAGCGCACCGTCGATGTCGCCGAGGACGCCGACCTGCTGATCCACGACGCGACGTTCGCCGACGACCGCACCGACCGCGCCGAGAAGACCGCCCACGCCACCGCGCGCGAGGCCGCCGGTATCGCCAGCCGAGCGAACGTCCACCGGCTCGCGCTGTTGCACGTCTCCTCGCGGTACACCGGGAACGTCGGCGCCCACCTGCGCGAAGCCCGCGAAGCCTTCGACGGCGACGTGTTCGCGCCCGACGACGGACAGACCGTCGAGGTGCCGTATCCCGACGGGGAGTAGAGTCCCGTCGGCGGTATCGAGTTTTGTTTGGAGTTGAAATGAGAAAATACTACAACTGAAAGAGAAAACTGAAACCCATGCGACGCCGTCGCGCACTTGCCCTCCTCGGAACGGTCGGATCTGGAGCGCTCGCCGGATGCAATGGACTATTGAAATCCGATGAGGACCGAACATTCGAGATTGAGAATGGTCCCTCACCAGACGGACTCCCGGCAGAGATCAGTGCGACGATCGTCCGAGAGATGTCCGAAGACAATCCCGCCAAGATCGAAATTTCGTGCGAGAACACTTCCGAAAACCCGATATTTATTACATTTGACTGGCCAGCGCCATTTTCGACATTAGTCGGACACCACCAGTCGGGATCTGCGCGTCTCATGTTAGGATCTGAAAAGGTAGTTCCAGATCAGACGGATTCTTGCTGGACTGGAGATACATCAGCCAAAAATGCTCCGGGAACGGACAGAATTCGACTTACAGCTAGCGAGAATATTAGCGTTCTCTGGAGTCTATACAACCATCCATCGAACGAAGAGTGCTTTCCGGATGGACGCTTTCGGTTCGAAGAGACGTACACGCACAACGGAGAACATTTCGATTGGTGGTTCGATATTCTGAAAGGGTGAGGTTCACACGCTACGTCGGACGAAGTTCGGGGTACAAACCGGAAAGCATCTGATCAATCGAGCCCCCGCCCCCGCCGTGGATTTATGCTTCCTGCTTCCCTACCCGGGTCCGTGAGCCACCGAACGAGCGCCCTCGACGCGGTCGTCTTCGGCGTCGACGTCCAGAGCGGGGACGTGCGGGGCGACGCCCCCTCCTACGCGCTGTGTGTCTTCGACGGCGAGTCGATCGAGCGCGATGTCGTCAGCTACCGCAAGCTCCGCCGGGTGATCGCGGATCGGGAACCCGCGATGGTCGCCACCGACAACATGTACGAGCTCGCGGAGAACAAAGACGCCCTGATCGCGCTGCTCGGCGACCTGCCCGACGGCACCCGGCTCGTGCAGGTGACCGGCGACGAGCGGCCCGAGCCCCTCTCGCGGGTTGCCAAGCGCCACGGCGTCCCCTACGGCAAGGATCCGATGCAGGAAGCCGAGGCCGCGGCGCGACTCGCCGCCCGAAACGTCGGCTACGAGGTCTCCGCGTTCACGGACACGACCGAAGTCAAGGTGGCCCGAGGGCGCTCGACGGGCAAGGGCGGGTGGAGCGAGGATCGCTACACGCGCAAGATCCACGGCTCGGTCAAGCGCCGCTCGCGGGAGGTCGAAAGCGAACTCGACGACGCCGCTCTCGACTACGAGAAAGACGTGACCGAGAAGTACGGCGGGTTCAGCAACGCCATTTTTCGAGTGTCGGGACGGCCCGAGGACATCCCCGTCTCCCGAGAACGCTCGGGCGACGTGCGCATCGAGATCGAGCGCGAGCGCCGCGACGGCATCGAGTTCCACCCGCTGGTCAAGCGCCGGGATCACGTGCTCGTCGGGATCGACCCCGGGACGACGACCGCCGTCGCCGTCGTCGGCCTCGACGGCGAGGTGCTGGACGTGCTCTCGACGCGAACGGCCGACACCGCCGACGTGATCGAGTGGATCGTCGAGCGCGGGCGGCCGATCGTCGTCGCCGCCGACGTGACGCCGATGCCCGAGACCGTCGAGAAGATCCGCCGGAGTTTCGACGCCGCGCCGTGGACGCCGACCTCCGATCTCCCGGTCGATACCAAGCAACACCGCACGCGCGAGGAGGGGTACGACAACGATCACGAACGGGACGCCATGGCCGCCGCGCTGTCGGCGTTCGACGAGCGCGAGGACCAGTTCCGCCGGATCGCCCGCAAGGTCCCCCCGGAGTTCGATCCGGGCGAGGTTACCGCCCGCGTCGTGACCGGCGAGGAATCCGTCGAGGCCGTGCTGGACGACCTCACCGAGCCGGAGGACGACGACGCCGAGGAAACCGAGCACACGACCCGGGAACTCACCGAGGAAGAACGGCGCATCCGCGACCTCGAACGCCAGGTCGAGCGCCTGCAGTCCCACGTCGACCAGTTGGAAGACACCGTCGACGAAAAAGACGAGCGCATCGAGGAACTCGAGGGCGAACTCGACGAGGCCCGCCGCGAGGAGCGCCGCGAGGCCCGCGAGCGCCGCGAGGTGACGCGGCTCCAGCGCAAGAACGAGCGCCTCGAACGCGAGATCGACGACCTCGAAGACGAGACCGAGACGCTCGAAAGCAAACTCGACCGCCTGAAAGAGCTCTGGAAGCTCGACCACTCGAACTTCGCGGACGTTTCGGCGAAGAAGAAGGATCTGGTCCCCGTAAAGCCCGTCGAGAAGTTCACCACGAACGCCCTAGAGCAGGCCCACGAAAACTACGGACTGGCCGAAGACGACGTGATCTTCCTCCGGGACGCAAGCGGCGCGGGGCGCTCGACGGCCGAGCGCCTCGTCGATGTCGAGCCGTGGGTCGTCCTGAAAGCCGGCGGCGACCTCTCGGAGGTTGCCGACGAGATCCTTTTCGAGAACGACATTCCGGTCGGCCCCGCCGCGGACGTTCGGATGCAGGAGGTCGACGAACTCGCGGTGGCGCGCGAATCCGACATCGAGAGCGTGATCGAGGACTGGAAAGATAGAGCAGAGGAACGGCGCAAAGAGCAAAACGCCGAGATGGTCGACCAGATCATCAGCGAGCACCGGGTGCGCGACGACGAGGCCGGAGCGTCCGGTCTCTAACCCCGATCAGAGTTCTTTCTCGATCACGTAGCCCCACTTCTCGTAGTCTCGATTCTCGTAATACTCGTGGACGGCGCCTCCGCCGAGTGGGTTCGCCAGCGCGACGTACTCGCAGTCCTGTTGGGTGACCCACGCCTCAACGTGTTCCAGCAGCGCGGTACCGTGTCCTCCACCGCGTCGCGGCTCGTCGACGACGAGGTCGTAGAGCCACGCGATTCGAGCGTGATGGAGGTGATTTCCAAGCTGGACGCCGGCGACGCCCACGATATCGTCGCCGTCGAAGCGCCCGAACAGGTGGTACTCCTCCTCGCCGGTCCAGTCGATGATCTCCTTTGGATCGGCGTCGGGCCACAGCTGGCGCAGGATCGGGACAGCCTCGCGCCGTTCTGCTTCGGCGTCGAGTTCTCGAACGTCCATGCTACCGGCTATGCGCGCATCTTTTCATAAAACGGGATGGAAAAATGACGGCCGCAATCGGTGAAGCAGCTCTCGCCTACGCAGCGGCTTCCGCCAGCGGCTCGACTGTCAGCGTCACTTCGACGCCTTCGACCTCCCGACGCCACCTTTTTCCGGTTCGGGTGGCCTCGCTCCGCTCGGCCACCGCTCGCCGCAAAAATCTGGGCCAAAAAGCCGAACGCTCGCTTCGCTCGCGTTCGGGAGAGCGTCCGCGTCTACGCAGCGGCTTCCGCCAGCGGCTCGACGGCCAGCGTCACTTCGACGCCTTCGACCTCCCACGTCTTGCGGTTGCCGTCGTCGACATCCACGTCGCCCAGCTCCTCCGCGCGAACCTCCTGTGCGATCAGGTCTTCGTGCTCGCGCACCAGTCCGGCCACGCGGTCGTCGGCCACGTCGATCTCCAGTCGGATCGAGGCGTCCATGTCGAGATCGAGTTCCTTGCGCATCTCTTGGACGCGTCGGATCACCTCGCGGGCGTACCCCTCGCTCTCGATGTCCTCGTTGAGTTCGGTGTCGACGTAGACGACGCCCAGATCGTCGCCGTTGCGCGAGAACGCCGAGCCCGAGACGGCGTCGGGCGTCTGCGTGACGAACTCGACCATCTCGTCGGTGAGTTCCTCGTCGTCGTCCAGCGCGTCGGCGACGGCGGCTTCGAGCGCGTCGAGGCTCGGCTCGTCGACGCGAGCCTCGTTGAGTGCGTTCATCACCTGTCCGGCGCGGTCGCCGAAGGCCGGGCCGAGTTCGCTCATGTCGGCCTCGGCGCTGTAGCTGAGCTCGCCCCAGTCGTCGTCGGGGTCGACGAGTTGGATCTCGCGGGCGTTGAGGCGGTCGGCCAGCAGGCCGCGGTGGCGCTCGACGGCGTCGACGACGCGCTCGTCGTCGGGCGCGACCACGGCGCGGGTGACGGGCCAGCGAAGCTTGCGTTCGGCGCGCTGGCGGGCGTTGGAGCCGGCCTCCTCGACGGCGCGCACCAGATCGACGTCCTCCTCTAACTGCGCGTCGCGGAGGTCGTCGTCGGCCTCGGGCCACTCGCACATGTGGACCGTCGGGTGTTCGGCCTCGCCGGTGAGGTGGCCGTAGATCTCCTCGGCGACGAAGGGTGTGAAGGGCGCCAGCAGCGCGACGACCTCACGGAGGACCCGGTACAGCGTCGCGTAGGCGGCGCGCTTGGACTCGCTGTCCTGTTCGTCCCACATGCGCTCGCGGACGAGTTGGACGTAGTACCGCGACACGTCCTCGACGACGAACTCCAGTACGGCGTCGAGCGCCTGATCCTGTCGGAACTCCTCCATCGCCTCGGTCGCCTCGGCTTCGACGGACTGGAGCCGGGAGAGCACCCAGCGGTCCTCGCGGTCCAGTTCGACATCCTCGACGGTCGTCGCCTCCGGATCGAACCCGTCCATCCGCATGTACGGCAGCGGGAACCGGAACACGTTCCAGAGGATGTTGAGCCGCCGTTGCATCTCCTGGGTCTCGTCGTAGGAGAACTGCATGTCCTCGCCGCGGGCGGTCAGCGAGAGCAAGAACGCCCGCATCGGGTCGGCGCCGTACTCGTCCATGACCTCGCCGGGGTCGACGCGGATGTCCTTGGACTTGGACATCGCGCGGCCGTCTGGCATCAGGGCGTGGCCGTGCATCAGCACTTGCTTGTACGGCGACTCGCCGACGGCGGCGGTGCCCATGCCGAGTTGCGACCAGAACCAGCCCCGCGTCTGGTCGTGGGCTTCGAGGATCAGATCGGCGGGCCACAGGTCCTCGAACTCGTCGGTCTCGGAGGGGTAGTTCAGTGTCCCCCACGTCGCCACCGAGGAGTCGAGCCAAACGTCGAACACGTCCGGGACCCGGCGGTAGGTCGTGCCGTCTTCGGTGATCGTCAGGTCGTCGACGGTGTCCTTGTGGAGGTCCACCGATTCGGGGTCGATGTCCTGATCGACGCGTGCTGCGAGTTCCTCGCGGTCGCCGACGACGACGGCCTCGTCCATCGAGCCGTCCCAGTCGTCCGGCAGCCAGATCGGGATGGGGATGCCCCAGTAGCGCTGGCGGGAGACGTTCCAGTCGGGTGCTTCCTCGACGAAGTCACGGAAGCGGCTCTCGCGGGCCCACTCGGGGTACCACTCCGAGTCGCCGATGTTGTCGAGCAGGTCGTCTTTGACGTCGGTGATCGTGATGAACCACTGGTCGGTGACGATCTGGAGGATGCCGGTGTCACACCGCCAACAGTGACCGTAGCTGTGGTTCGTCGTGCCCGACGAGAGCATCAGGTCTTTCTCTCGGAGGTCGGCGATGATCTCGTCGTCGGCGTCCTTGACGAACTGGCCGGCGTACTTGCCTGCGGCGTCCTCGTAGACGCCGTCGCCGCCGACCGGACAGAACACGTCGAGGCCGAGCTCGCGACCGCGCTCGAAGTCCTCTTCACCGTGGCCGGGCGCGGAGTGGACGAGTCCCGTACGGTCGACCTCGACGTACTCGGCGTCGTAGACCTGCAGGGCGTCCTCGCCGTCGGGGGCCTCGGGCACCTCATCGCGCAGCGGGTGGTCGTACTCCCAGCCGATCAGGTCCTCGCCGGTGAGTTCCTCGACGATCTCGTAGTCGTCGTACCGGCCCTCCGAGAGGACGTGCTCGACGACGCCGGCTGCGACGTAGAGGCGTTCGGTCTCGCCGTCTTTCTGGGCGTCGACGCCGACGTACTCGACATCGGCGTCGACCGCGACGAACGTGTTCGCGGGGATCGTCCACGGCGTCGTCGTCCAGATGACGACGTTGCCCTCGCGCTCTGCGAGGGGGAACTTCACGTAGATCGAGGGGTCCTCGACGTCCTCGTACTCGACCTCGTTGTTGGCGATCGCGGTCTCGCAGCGGGGACACTGCGTGATCGAGCGCTTGCCCTGCTCGACGAGGTCGTGGTCGTGGGCTTGCGAGAAGCCCCACCACGCCGCCTCCATGTACTCCGGCGAGACCGTCTTGTAGGGGTCGTCCCAGTCCATCCAGACGCCGAAGGACTTGAAGTCGTCCTGCAGGCCCTGCAGGCTGTCCTCGGCGAAGTCCCGGCAGGCGTCGATGAAGTTCTCGACGCCGTAGTCCTCGATGTCTTTCTTGTTCTCGAAGTCCATCTCCTCCTCGACTTTCGTCTCGATGGGCAGGCCGTGCATGTCGTAGCCCGGCCGGTCGGTGACGTCGAATCCCTGCATCCGCTTGTAGCGGATGTAGACGTCTTTGAGACTCTTGTTCCACGCGTGGCCCATGTGGGCCGCGCCGGAGGTGTAGGGCGGGCCGTCGACGAAGAAGTACCGCTCGTTACCCTCGCGTGACGCTTTCGCTTTCTCGTAGGCGTCGACCTCGTCCCAGTAGTCGAAGACGCGGGATTCCACCGCGTCGGGGTCGTACTGGTCGTCGACTTCCCCGAATCGGTCCATGTGCGGGGTAACTCACTCCTGCAGTAAAGGACAATCGGTTAGGTAGCGGACGGTTCTACGGCCGAGAAAAGACGCCGTGCCGGAAAACGGATCAGGACCGAAGCGCGATCATGGTCTTTGCGACCTTCTCGTAGCCAAGCATGTAGATGCCGGCGTACAGCGCCAGCAGACCGACGAAGCCGAACCAGACTGCGATGGTCGTCTCGCCGGCGCCGAGTCGGAAGAGACTGGCGGCCTCTGCGGCCAGTCCGAGCCCCGTCAGCACCGTCGCCGCGACGAGGTAGGCGATGAGTTCAGCGAGTACTTCGAGTTGCATGCGAGAGCACAGACCGCCGACGATTATGGACCTTTCGGGCGAGAGACGACCGGCGTCGGTGGCCGATCGTCGGCGTCATCACTCGACGTGGACCCGCGTGACGTGGCCGCCACAGCCACACTGCTCGACGTACTCCCAGTCGACCGCTTCGCCGTATTCGGCGTCGAGCGCGTCGTAGAGATACTCCGCGGGATGGCCGTTCTCGCCGTGCGTGACGAGGTTGACGTGGTGGCCGCCCGCGGTGTGTTCGATGGCGTCGATCGCCTGCTCGACGACGAGGTCGGGGTCGCCAGCGTGTTCGGGTTTCTCCATGTTCGCCGACCACGAGTTCTCGTGAACGCGGTCGGTTACCGGGTCGACATCGCCGTGGCCGTGGTCGCTCGTGCCCATACTGGATGGTAGCGCCCGGACGCGGGTGGGCGTTGAGCCGAACACGTTCGGCACCCTGCCGCCGATGGATCGACGCGGGAGGATGTCACAGAAGGCTTATTTTCCGATGGAGAGACCCCAGTCGTATGGCACACATCTCGGGTCGCTACGGCGACCTCGACTATCCCAAACTCGCAAAGTACGGCTTTCTGACCGGTGCGGTGCTGTTTCTCGGCGGCGCGCTCGGCGAAGCGACGCTGGCGTCCGGCCTCGTCGGCGAGGCTCCGGGGTGGCTCGACACGCTGCTGGTCGACGCCGAGATCCTCGGCGTGCTCTGCGGGCTGCTGGCGCCGCTGATCTTCGGCATCGTGATGCCGTTGACCGAGTGAGGACGCCGATACCCGTCGAGTTTCCCGACCCCGAGGACCGACTCGTTCTCGAACCGGGCTGTCGGCGCTGTTCGGCGCTCGGGAAACTTTCATGGCGCCGGACGGTGATCCCCCGACCATGTCCGAAGACTGCATCTTCTGTCGGATCGTCGACGGCGACATTCCCAGCCGAAGCGTCTACGAGGACGAGACGGTCATGGCGTTTCTCGACGCCAACCCGCTCGCGCCGGGGCACACGCTGGTGATCCCGAAGGCCCACCACGAGACGCTGGCCGACCTGCCCGAGGACACCGGCGCCCGCGTGTTCGAGGTGCTCCACCAGTTGGCCCCGGAAATCGAGGCTGCGGTCGACGCCGACGCGAGCAACGTCGCGTTCAACAACGGCGAGGCCGCCGGACAGGAGGTCCCCCACGTCCACGGGCACGTGATCCCGCGCTTCGAGGGCGACGGCGGCGCGCCGGTCCACGCGATCGCTGGCGATCGACCCGACCTTTCTGACGAGGAACTCGACGAGATCGCGGACGAGATCGCCGGGCGATCCTGACTGAAGAATTTATTTCCTGCAAAATACAATGCATTTTTATCCGGTCGAGCGGTAGCTCGGGCCATGACTGAGCAGCCCACGACGGCGGCGATCACTGGCACGGCGGGCGGCGCCGGCACCACTAGACTATCGGTCGAAGCCGGTGCGACGCTGGCTCGCGCCGGGTACAGCGTCGCGCTCGTCGACGTCGCCTTCGCCACGCAGGGACTCGCACAGTACGTCTCGGGCCGGATCGACGAGGACGTCGTCGACCTCGTCACCGGCGATGATCCCCGACCGAGCGACGCCGCCGTCGATCTTGGTATCGACGCCGACGGCCGGCTGGTCGCGGTCCCGTCGCAGGCATCGTTTCAGGCACTCGCACGTGCCAAAACCGCCGGGGCAGCCGAGCGGTTCGAGGCCGTGCTCGATCGCCTCGACGACGCCGTCGATCGCGTGCTGGTCGACGTGCCGCCCGTGGCGACGAACCCCGCCGTCGCCGCCGTCACGACGGCCGACCGCGTCGCGCTCGTCGCACCCGGTACCGACCGCGGCGTCGACTCGCTCCAGCGCTCGCGAGCGCGACTGACCGACGTGGGGACGACCGACGATCTGGCGGTCGCAAACCGAGTCGACGAACTCCCAGACGGTTCGATCGACCTAGCGATTCCGGAGAGCGACGCGACCGCAGTGGCCGACGCCCCGGCAACCGTCGATCCGGACGACGAGTTCGCGCCGGCGGTCGCGGCGTTTGCAGAAGCACTGTTCGACGAGCAACTCGATCTGGAATTTCCGGAACCGGACCTCGTCGACCGACTGCGCCCTTAGAGTAGGTCGTCGACGCCGCTCATCGTCGCCGACAGGCGGTCGCGTTTCTCGACCGCGGCGTCGGCGTCGTCCCGCAGGACGCCGCGAACGAGTTCGGCGGCGTCGGGAAGCGGATCGTGCGCCTCGACGTACGACGCCAACGCGAACTCGGCCTCGGTCGCACCGGTCAGCGCCTGCGCGTCAGCCCGCGAGAGATCGCCCGACTGCCAGTCCCTGACGATCCGCCGAGCTTCCGGTGCCAGCGGCGAGAGCCCCTCGACGCCGAGCAGGTGCAGCGTCTTGGCCGCCGTCATCGGGACGAGCCCCGCCTCGTCGGCGGCGTCGCCGACGCTCGCGCCAGCGATGTACGTGCTGACGACCGCCGCGGCGGCGCCGGCCGAGCACGGCAGTTCGGCCTCGACGGCACGCAGGCCGTCGGCGAGGTCGGCGTCAGTCTCGTCGACCGTCGCAACGCCGCGCTCGCACTGCTTATCGGTGACCTCGATCCCGGCGGCAATCTCCGATAGCATCCAGATAGATTCACTATTTCGAGGTAGTAAATAATTGCCGATAGACGCTCTCGTCGCCGTCCGAGAACGTGCCGGTGACCGGTACCTTCGGCACCGGGCGGATCGATGATTTCCCCGTCTCGTTGCCGGATTTAAATACCGATCCCGGACCAAGCTTCGACTGTGATGAGCGATACCGCGACGACGACAACCTGTCCGGAGTGTGGCGGCCGATTGAACGCGAGCGGCGACGAGACGGTCTGTGGCGACTGCGGCCTCGTCGTTCGGGCCGACCGGATCGACCGCGGTCCCGAGTGGCGGTCGTTCGACGATGGCGACAATCGAAAGCGAACGGGTGCCCCGCTGACGCACTCGCGCCACGATAGGGGACTCTCGACCGAGATCGGCTACGGCGCTGACGGGCGACTCACCGGTCGAAAGCGCCGACAGCTCTCGCGGATGCGGCGCGAACACAACAGATCGAAAATCGCCTCGAAGACCGAACGAAATCAGGTGTACGCCTTCACCGAGATTCGGCGCATGGTCGCCGACCAATCGCTGCCCGAATCGGTCAAAGAGCAGGCCTGCACGCTGTTCCGATCCGCTCAGAAGGAAGACCTGCTTCGGGGACGCTCGCTGGAGGGGTTCGCGGCGGCGACGGTGTACGCGGCCTGCCGGGTCGACACGGTCTCGCGGACTGTCGACGAGATGGTCGACGTCTCCCGGGCCAGCCGCGACGAGTTCAAAGCGGCCTACGGAGCGCTCAACACCGAGTTGGGACTGCCGGTCGGCCCGATCGACCCGCGCGAGTACCTGCCTCGATTCGCCAGTCGGCTCGGTCTCGACGCCGAAGTCGAACGGCGCGCCCGCGAACTCGCACAGCGCGCGCAGGAAAACGGCATCGTCGGCGGGCGCGATCCCAGCGGATTCGCGGCTGGTTGTCTGTACGCAGCCGGCCGGGAGTTCGACGCCGGCGTGACCCAGTCGGAGGCAGCCGACGTTGCCGGTGTCTCGCCGGTGACACTCCGCTCCGCGTACCACGATCTGACCGCGTGACGCCGCTGCTCAGCGGCCGTCCGGTCCGACGACTGCCGCGAGCGAACGGAACCGATCGGCCACCGGGGAGTCCGGGGCGACAGCAGCGACCGGCCGACCTGATTGCCGGGCGCGATCGACGACGGCCGCGTCGGGAATCGTCTCGACGGGGATCCCGAGCGCGTCGCGGACGCGGCCGGTCGGCGGCGAGGCGCCGGCACGGTTCAGGACGACCCGTTCGATCGCGGCGTCGAGGACGCGCGCCAGCGCTCGCGTCCGGATGGCGTCGGGCAGCGCGAACGCGTCGGGCGCGGCCACAAGCAAGCAGGCGTCGGCGGCAAGCAGCGGCAGGCCAGCGTCGGCCGACATCCCCGCCGGACAGTCGATCACGACATCGCCGTAGCGACGCTCGACGGCAGCGACGGCGTCGACGAGCGCGGTCGGATCAGCCGCGCGAGCGCCGGCGAGCGTTCGGCCACAAGGGAGGAGATCGACCGGTCCGCTCTCGTCGACTGCTTCGAGCGGCGCTGCGCGCCCGGCCAGCACGTCGTGGAGATCCGGCCCGCGTCCTTCGGGGAGATCGGCCATCCCGAGGTCGGCGTCGACCGCGACGCCGTCGATCGCGTGGGCGAGATTGAGCGCGACCGTCGTCTTGCCGACGCCGCCTTTGCCCCCCGTCACTGCGAGGATCACGAGTCGCTCGCCCCCGCAGTGCGATCGCTGGCGTGTGACTCGGGCTCCGGAACGGCCTCCGGCGGCGGCGATGGATCGCCGAGCGCGCGGAGCACGTCCGACGGCGTCGCGCCGTCAGCGGAGCTAACATCGCCGCGGCTGCGATCAACGATTTCGACGGGTGGCTCGACCGGGTCGGCCGGACTGGCGAAGCCGACGGCCACCCGACCGCCGGCAGGCACAGCAGTTTCGAACCGATCGCCGGACCAGCCCGCGACCCGGACGCCCTCGCGTCGCGGCGGCCACACCGGTCCATCCAGCAGGCTCTCGACGGTAACAGTCAGTGCTGGGTCCGCCGCGACCGGCGCCGTTTTCCGTGAGACGACCGCTTCGACCAGCGTCACGTCGCCCTCGCGGCGGACGGTCCACTCCAGTTCTGTCATGGGCCCGCTGGCCGCCCGATCGGACTTAAACTCTCAGGACCGGCCGGCCGAGCCATCGAGCGGCGGTCGCTGGCGACGGGAACCGATCGACGCCGAGGACGACGGGTGAGGGGTCTGGCGAGAGCCGGGCAAGCGCCAGCGCGGCGTCGGCACCGGCCTGCTTGGTCGGATCGGAGACGCCAGCAGTCGTGCCCGGAATTGCCCCCAGCGCGTCGAGAAAGGTGGGATAGATCGACTCGACGAGATCAGCCCTGACAGCCCGTTCGAGGTTTCGCTCGCGGTCCTGTAATTGGAGTCGCCGGCCCCGCCGATTTCGGAGCGTGCGGGCTCGCTCGCGTTTTCGTTCCAGTCGCTGTTCGGCGGCGATGCGCTCGGTCCGACGCTCCGATAGTTCTTGGACAGCATCGTCGAGCGACTGGGCAATCTCATCGCTCTCGGGGCGCTCCTGCAGGCGACCGCGCAGCGTCGCCACCCGTTCGTCGAGTTCGCGCTCGGCATCGCCAGCAGCCGCGACCGCGCGTCTGGCCGCCGCTGCGTCGCAGCCGTCGACCGACAGCGCCGCGAGCTCCTCGCGGACGGTGACGAGCTCGGACGCGTGGGGCGACTCGTGACCATGCAGTTTAGCGCTGGTCACGAGAGCCGACCGCAGGTCGATGGTCGTCTCGGGCCTCACTGTCCCGATAGACTCCCAGAGCGGTCCGGGCGTCGGGCCGCGGACGACCGGCGCGGACGCGGCGTCGGCACCGGACGCGCTGTCCGGACTGCTGTCCCGAATGGCCGCCGCAATGTGCTCGGCGTCGACGCCAAGATCGCGTAGATCGATCCACTGTCCACACCGGCGGGTGTCTCCGATTTCGACGTGAACGAGGGCTGGAACGTGGTCGATCCGGTCTCGATCTGCAGTCTGACGCCGCCTCCGGAACGCTCTCTGGGCCACGGCTACTCGCGGAGGTCGCCGTCTCGCATCGCGGCGACGGCGGGATGGTCGGTTCCGGATCGGAACTTCGCGTACGGCGTGCTCGGGTGCTCGCGGTCCTCGTAGGCCGCGGCGGCGTCGCGGACGGGCTCTGGAACCGCGGCGAACTCGTTGAACGGCCGCGTCCGTTCGAGTTGTACGTCGGCGCCGTGTTTGGCCCGGAGCCGAAGCGCGAGAAACGCACCCAACTGGGACGCCTCGAACAGCACGGCGCGTCCGAACCGCCTGACGACGGCGTCCTCGTGAGACTGACAGACGTTCCGGAGCGTCTGCCGGGCGCCTCTGGAGTAGGTGACGACCAGTATCACTGCAGGAATTTTACTCTCTTTTCTGTATAAAATTATCGGACAGAGTTAGTCGTCGAGACGCTCGATCGCGGTCGGCTCGATCGGTTCGTCCAGCAGGTCTGCGACGCGTTCGCGGGCGTCGTCGGGCGACGCCGCGACGACGATCAGCGCGTCGGCGCGCTCGGCGGTTTCGACCCGGTAGGCGGCGTCGGGCGCGCTCTCGTACTCGGTGGCGTAAGTTCTGAGCACGCCCAATACGCGTCGTTCGGTGCGGTCGAGGTCGGCCTCGCCGTCCTCGAACGCCGCCAGCGCGTCCTCGACGTTCCGAAGCGCGGAGATCCGATCCATCCTACGCGGTCCGGAGGTGATCGAGGTTGGGCTCGTACACCTCGCCTTTCTGTTTGAGCTTCTCGATCTCGCGCTCGGCTTTCGTCTGATCCATGCCGATCTCGTCGACCCGGTCCATCACGACCTCGACCGGCGCGCCGTCCTCGTAGTCCTCCTCCACGTCGGCGATGAGCTGCTTGATGTTCTTGATCCGGTCGCGCTGGGTCTTGGACTGCCCCGTCTCGACCACGTCGGCGTCGAACTGCCCCGTCTCCGGATCGACGCCGATGTCCTGCAGGCACGATCGGACGATTTCGATGACCCGCTCTGCGTCCTCGACCTCGACGGTGTCCGAGAGCCGGACGCGCGCACTGGCTTCGGCCAGCCGGACGAGCGCTTCGAGCTTCCGGGCGGTGACCGGCACCGGGGCGTCCTCGTCGGTCCCTTTCGAGCGCAGGTCGACGTAGAACTGCTGGATCGCCTCTTGGGCATCCTCGGTCATCGTCGGGAACACGTTGCTCTTTGCGTGGGCGACGTACTTTCGGAGCAACTCGGCGTCGATCGTCGGCTCGACCTCCTCGGTCTGGGCGTCGACCTGTTCGCGGGTGACGTTCGGCGTCGCCATCTCGGTGCGCTGGGTGTTCAACTCGCCCGCGAAGTTGGTCTGGATGATGTGTTCGGCGAGCTGGGCGTCTTCTTCCTCGTCGGGCTGGTCGGTGACCGTGAAGATCAGGTCGAACCGCGAAATGAGGGCGGGTTCGAGGTCGATCTGCTCGCCGATCGGCTCGTACTGGTCGAAGCGGCCGTACTTGGGGTTTGCCGCGCCGAGCAGGGAACAGCGTGATTTGAGGGTGGCGTTGATACCAGCCTTACTTATGCTAATGGACTGCTGTTCTAGTGCTTCGTGCATCGCGGAGCGGTCCTCGGAGTTGTGAACGACCATCCCGTTGGCGACGAAGTTGTGCGTTCCTTCGACCGTGAGATCGTAGACGTTCGTCTCCTGGCGCCGCTCGATGCCATCGATTAGCGCGCGTAGCTCCGCTTGTCGGTCGCGGATGATTTCACGACACGCACTCGCGAGTCGCTCGTGATCGTGTGGGACTTCGTCGTTCACCCACCGGGAGATTGTAGCCTGATCGACGCCGACGCGTTCGGCGACCGTGTTCTGTGATATGCTGAACGTATCGATCGCCTCGACCACATCCGTGTTCGTCGTTAGAACGGGGTCGTAATCGAGCAGTTCTCGAGCGGTTGATATCGCTTCGTCGGGGGCAGTCCCGACTCTGTCGGCGAGTTGGTTCGATAAGACGCGAGCACGCGAGTTTGCGTCCTCCGGCGAGACTTCTACGACGGAATCGACCCGCCGCCACTTGGTATCACCCCGAACCAAGTCCCGAAGTCGAGAGAAGTCGACCCCGGCGACCGGCAGCAGTATCGTTCGCAGCCTGTGGACGACCGTGCGTCTGAGATCCTCGCTTTCACCCCAATGGTACGAAACTTGTTGCTGGGTGTAGGGCGTACCCTCAGCGAGTTCTGACTGGGAGACGTGGTAGCGTTGTTTGAGCGCCTGTATCCGATCCCATCCCGAGCTCTCGTCCAGTTTTTCCAGATCAGCTTTCGCGGTCCGCTTGCGCTCCTCAAACGCCTCGATAATCTCGACGCCGCAATCGAACGAGAGGTTCGCGTCGCCGTTCTCGAAATTACAGTATGTCGCATCGTTGAGACCGCATTCCGAGACGTACAGGCGAAGAGCTTCGCGTGCTGCTTGCAGCTGGCACCCAATGTCCGGTACAACATCGACGATCGTACGAGTCCCAGTCGTCACACCGCAGGCCTGATCGAGGGCGTTCTGTTTCCTGTCGAGCGTAAACCCGATGTGTTGGTTATATCGACGAAGCGAATCGTCAGCCGTGACCACGAGAATGTAGAGGTCGCGTTTGTCCTCGTTCTCGCGATGCTGAATCTGGCTGGTAACCCCGAACTCCGTGAGCAGCATCTTCACCCCGAGAAGCAAATCGTAACTCGCGGAGTGGATCTTGATACAGCGCTCCTCGACCGACCCTTCAGAATCGGCGAGTGCTCGAACGAACGCCGCTTTCGTCTCTCGATCGGCTCGTGTGACCGATTCGGGGAGACACTTACCGTCGTAGATTTCGAGATTCGCACCGGCATCGAGCACCTCCTGGAGGTGTGCCTTCCCGTGAAGCCGTACGTTTCCGACTCCATCACGCTGTTCGCTCGGATGACGGACCGGCGTCGCTTCGAACGCCGTCTCACAGGCATCCTCGAAGTCCGACAGCAACTGCTCTTCCGTGTTGGTGAACCGGATTCCGTAGACGCCTTCTTCGCGGTCGTGGAAGATGTTTCCGTCGCCCGCGAGGTATCCCAGCACCGCGCCGTGTGACGGCGTCAGTTCGCTGTCTGTGGGGGAAGCGCCGTCAATCCGGCCGGACGTTGTGACACCACCATCTGTCTCCGCTGTCGGAATCCCATCGGGCACGTACACCCACTCACCGCTGTCGAGATCTGCGGCCGGTATCTCGGTTCGGTCGCCCTCTTCGAGAGCGATGAACGGATGATCGGGCGTCACGGTGAGCGATTCGCCGGTCTCTAACGTGACTTCGTGAAGAGATTCAGGAGCATCGTACTCGTGGATTGCCGTGACCGGCCGCTGGACGAGCCGTTCGTTTTCGGTGAGCGTCCAGACCCGGAGGTCGACATCCCGGATCGTCCGGCCATTGTCGTGTTCCTCGATCGCTCCCCGCTGCGTAGCTTCCGCGGCGAGTTCGTCGATTCGGACGATCCCGTCGGCTGTGTGAACGAGCGTGTCTCCAGTCACGCACCGCATCTTGTCGAGTTCGTCGACTGCCGCAACCCCCTTGTCTGCGAGCACGAGCGCGCCGGCTTCGAGCGTCCACTGCTGACCGTCGCCGAAGTCGTCGCGGACCGCAGCTGCAGTCAAACCGGCCGAGCTACTACCTTTACCGGACGTGTAGACGGATCGCGGTGAAAGTTCACGAATGTACTGGAGCAGTTGGGACTTTCCCGTACCCGGATCCCCTATCAACAGCATATGCAGGTCACCCCGGATCCGTGAGCCGTCCGGGAGATGCTTGGTGACGCCGGAGAACAGTTGCAGGATGATGGCGAGTTTCTCCTGATCGTAGCCGTAGATCGAGGGCGCCATCGACTCGATCATCTTCTGGTAGATGTCGGGATCGTTCGAGAGTTCGACGATCTCGGCTTTGTCCTCCTCGGAGATCTCCATGTCTTCGAACTCCTCGTCTTCGATCTCGACGGAGACGCCCTCCATGTACACGTCGAAGATCGGGGACTTGTCCTGATCGTTGCCTTGCTGTTGGAGGTGGAGGATGCCGGTGACGGTGACGTGGTCGCCGGGCGTGACCTCGCCGGTGATGTCGTCCTCGATCGTGACATCGACGCTCTGGGGCGTCTCGCCGCCGCGGAGTCCCTCGGGGCTCTCCTGAACACGCAGACGCTGGGCGTCGACGAACTCCGACTGGTCGAAGTTGATATTAAAGGGGCCCTGCCGTTCACAGCCCTGACACTCGTGGGGTTCCTGAAAGTCGCTGGAGGACTGGGGAATGTAGGTGAGCGTGCCACAGCGCTGGCACTCGAAGGCCGCTTCCTCGATCTTCGGGCGAACGTCGGTCGCCTTGCGGACGATGCCCTGCACCGCGAGCAACTGCCCGACGTGGCGGGATCGGATCTCCCTGATCTCAGTCGTTTCGGGGAGATTGTGAACGCGGACGTGCGCGCGTCCGAGGCTCACATCGACGGGGAGGTCGTAGATCCGAAGCGCCTCCTCGGCGTACTCTTGGAGCTGTTCGGGCTGTGAGAGATAATCGTCGGCTAGGTCGGGGTCGTATCGATAGAGGTCCTGCCAGTCGACGGCCAGCGTGCGCTGCTCACCGGGGTAGTTCTGCGCGAGCTGGCCGATCTCCTCCCGATAGTAGTTCCGATAGAACTGCTCGAAGGAGTCTACGAGTTCGGTATTTTCCGCTCGCGCCATTGCTCTCTCGTAACGCACCATCGCCTAAGAACCTTGGCAAAGGGTAGTGAAACTGGAGGGCCGACAGGTCAGCAACTCGGGAGACGAGGCGTCGGTTCTCGAGGTCGAACGCTCGCTGGCAACTCAGTCGTCGTCGGGGACTGGCTGACCCGCACGGGCGGCTTCGGGAGCGGGCCGAGCGTCGATGCCGGCGTCGACGGCCAGCGGACACTCGTGGACGACGAGGTCGTGGTGCTGGAGCGTCGGGTCGTAGCGCCGGAGACGGGCGCGGTACGCAGCGGCGAGGTCGACGGCTAGCCGGGCTTCCTCGCGGCTCTCGAACCAGAGACCGCCGATCGGCACCGGCGTGACGCCGGTCCGAGCACAGGCGACGCCGAAGCGACCGCCGCTCGTCGCCAGCGATTCGATGCGAGCGCGGAGTGAGCGGAGCGAGCAGGACATGGGACGTGCTCAGTGCTGGTCGCCCGATCGACGGGCTGTCATCGGCGGGCAGTCGGTGTCGAGGACGGGTGAGCGCCCCTCGCGTGCGGTCCAGCGCGTCGGTCCCGATAGCTCCGATCGCATGGTTTTAGGTTCGCCTAAAACAATAAAATAGTTTCGCCGAGGCACCGTTCGGATCAGTCGGAGATGGGATGTGTCGACTCCAAGGATGCCACAGCAGAAAACGGCTCTACAAAATTATCGAGAAACCGATCACGAGTGGTACGTAGAGATGAGACTCAGCGAAGTTGTTCGCGTAAGAAGCCTAGGCCGGAATTTGAATCCGGGGTCTCGTCCTTACCAAGGACGCGCTTTACCGCTAAGCTACCCAGGCGCGTATGGTGATTGTCGGGATGCGATTTTATGTATTTCGATTCGTCCGCTCCGCGGCAGGCGATGACGTGGTCCGGTCAGTGATCGATCGCGGACCGAACGTGATCGTCAACAGCGGCCCCCTCACCGGGCGTCGAACCGAGCACTGCATCGAGGTCGCCGGACAGCAACTCCGCGGCCGGCGGGAGTGGAACGTCGGCCGTGCGGCCGAGTTCGGCTGCGACGTGTGTGAGCCGCGATCGGACCGCGGCGGCGTCGCCGGTCGGAGAGACGCCGTCGACGGCCGTGGTGCCAGCGGTCACCGCGAGTTCGAGCACCGAAGTCTCCAGCGAGCGATCGAGCGATCGGGCGTTCTCGGGTGTGGCGTCGCGCCGGAGCGTCTGATCGCGGCCGAACGACCGGACGACATCGACCGCCGCATCGGCGGCCTCCGTGCGCGCGAGGAGATAGAATCCCCGCGAGACGAGCACGTCGGCGGCGAGAACGTCGACGTTTGGGTCGGTGTGCTCGTCGGGGTCGCGCTCGGCCCACGGCTCATCGCGGGCGAGCCGGCGGGTGAGCCGGAGTCCTTCGTAGATGAGTTGGACGCCGGCGCCGCGCTCGGCGACCGACGCCGTCGAGACCGATTCGTCGACGGCGCGGGCGCTCAGCAGCGCGAGCGCCCCGGGCGCCATCGAGGCGCCGGCGAGTAGGTCGTCGAGTCGCTCACGCAGATGTGCCGGCTCGATGTCGGCGACGGCGTCGTCGGCTGCACGCCGTATCCTCGCGGCATCGTCCATCACGACGGGGCTAGGGAAAGGATAGGCAAAGACCTTTGGAAACGCCCGGCGACGCCGACGACGCCGTCGTGTCCCGAAGATCGGGACGAGTCGAGAGACGGGCCAGCGCACAGACCGGGACGAGCCGATAGGTTTGAGACCCCCAAGCACACAGCCAGTAGCATGCCCGAGTGCGACTACTGTGAGGCGTCGTTCGCCGACGAGCCGGGGTACCTCGATCACCTCGAAGCCGAGCACCGCGACGAGCTCGGTGCGATCGACCGCCGACGGATCGGCGACGGCGACGACGAAGAGGGCCGAGACCTCGCGCTGTACGCCGCCGGCATCCTCGTCGTCGCGGGGGTCTCGGGGCTGTTGACCTACGTCGTCGTTTCGGGAGCACTCGGCGGTGACAGCAGTGGCGGCGGCGAACTCGGCCAGCAGGGCGCCGCGCCGAACCCGCCCGGCTTCGATCTCGGACCGGCAGGCGACGATCAGGTCTATCAGCCCTACGAGATCGGGAGCGCCCATTACCACGGGCCGATCGAGGTGACCGTCGGGAACACGTCGATCGACTTCAGCCAGCCCGCCTTCCAGCATCCCCGTGCGAGTCCGGCGTTTCACTTCGAGGCCCGCGAGACGCGCTGGCACGGCCACGCAAAGGGAGTGACCGTCGAGTACGCCCTCGAAACGACGGCCTTCGGCGTCACGCCCGAGACGTTCTACTACGACGGGACGCTGTACGACGACACGGTCGACGGAACGACGGTGCGCTACGAAGTGAACGGCGAGGAGATCGACCCCGAGACGTACGTGCTCGAAGCCGACGACAAGATCAACGTGGTCGCGCAAAACGAATCGGCCGCCTAACTCACTCGACCGGGTCGGGCGAGGGCGGCATCGCACGCTTGTGGGCGCTTTGCTCGTACAGCTCGCGGACGTATTCGATAGTTTCGACATCGGCGTCGACCAGTCGGGCGGTCGCGGACGCCGGGACGCCGCCGTCGACGTGGACCGCCAAGATCGGATCGAGCGTGTCGTAGGGAATTCCGAGTTCGTCCTCGTCGGTCTGCTCGCTCCACAGCCCCGCCGTCGGCGTCTTCTCGACGAGATCGTCGGGCACGCCGACCGCGCGAGCCAATTGGCGAACCTGCTGTTTGTAGAGGTTGCCGATCGGGTGGCAGTCGACGGCGCCGTCACCGTACTTCGTGTAGTAGCCCACGAGCGCCTCGCTCCGGTTCCCGGTGCCGAGAACCAGCCGGTTCTCGTGGTTCGAGACGAGGTAGTTGAGCACTGCTCGCGTCCGGGCACGAGCGTTACCGACGGCCGTCTCGTCGCCCGCACTCTCGGGGTAGGCGGCGACGAACGCGTCGACGATCGGCTCGATCTCGATCACGTCGTACTCGATGCCCAGATCGAGCGCGACGCGCTCGGCGTCGCTCATATTCTCGTCGTCGCTGACGACCCCGGGCATCACAAGCCCGTGGAGGCCGTCCTCGCCCAGCGCCTCGACGGCGAGGTGTGCGACGAGCGTGCTGTCGATGCCGCCAGAGAGCCCCAGCACCGCGCCGTCGGCGCCGGCCGCCGCGGCCTGCTCGGCGATGAACGTCGTGATCTGATCACGCCGAGCGGCGAGTTCGGCGTCGGAGAATCGAAGGTCCACCATCGTCGGAGAATTAGTGCGCGAGCGGCTAATAGCTGTCCGTTTCGCGCAAATATCGTCTTCATTTCGATCCGAAACGTGGGCGATCGTCGAAACGGAGACGAGAGATCGTGGGATGAGATTTAGGGGCTTCGAGTCCAACCGTTGCGGTATGGACCCCGACGATCAGCGGACGCTCGCCGCGTGGGCGGTGCTCGTGATCGGTGGCGTAGGCTGTGGCGTCGGCGGCGTCCTGCTCGGTGACGCCAATGCCGCCGCAGCGCTTGGCTGGTACGCGCTCGCGGTCGGCGGCGCGCTGGCCGCCGGTGCCGTGCCGATGCCGAAGGTAGGCGACTGGCGACCGCTCCGAGAGTGACGATCCGCCGACGGAAGCGCTACGTTCAAGTGCGGGCGTCATCAAGCGTTTCCACACGCGTCACTGCGCCGGTGGTGAGCGGTTCCTTGGAGCCGCGTACCTCGGTGCGAGTGAGCAAAGCGAACGAGCGCCGGTGGTCTAGTGGTAGGACATGAGCTTCCCAAGCTCATAGCCCGGGTTCAATTCCCGGCCGGCGCATTTCCTGCGAACGATAGTGAGCAGTGAAATCGCCAACCGGGAATTGAACTACGCAAACGCGAGCGACTGCGAGCGTTTGCCATCGAGTTCAATTCCCGGAGCGGCACCGCCGCTCCGACCCTCGTGAACGCACAGCGTTCACTCGGTCCCGGCCGGCGCACTCCCTGCGGTCGTTTGCCGGCCGATGTTCACCTCGCTGCGCTCGGTGAGCTCCCGGTCGGCGTATGATTGTCTCGGACGAATGCCGAATCAATCATAGACGATCTATCACTGCCCTTGTCTCGGATGAAATAGCCTGCAGTGTGATAACCACGAAATATATACATTTGGACAGGAGAGAACAATCATGGCAACGAAACGATATCTTCGCGCTCTGTTTCGGCCACACAAGGCGTTCGATCGGTGGGCCCCGAGGACCCGTGTGGCCGTCGGCATCATCGTCCTGCTGTGTGTGTTCAACGGGATGTCGGTTGCCTATACCGGCGATGCGATCGCCGGCGAAGTCAGCGGTACCGTTGCCGTTGAGAATCCTGAGCGGCCACCGGACTGGGTCTGTGAGGACTCATCGTTCGACACCTACGGCAGCTGTGATGCCCCGAGGACGCTGCAAGAGCCGCTGCAGCCCGCTGCGAGTGATGCCCTCAACTTGGTCATCGTGAACGCAGTGGTTGCCCCACTCGCGTGGATTCTCCTGCTCGCGGCGCTTTTCGTGCTCGTTTCCGGGAACGTAGGCAAGAGCGACAGCGACGTACTCGACACATTTAGCGATGGAGTTCGAATTGCCGCCCTCGCCGCCGTGCCGGGAGTCGTTCGGTATCTGTTCCGACCAGTTGCCGTAGAGCGTGCACTGAGTGAGTGGACGTACCCATCGTCGATCGACGGCGTCCAGACCGCTGCCGTCAACGCGTTGTTCCCCGAGGGCCCACTCTGGCTGGCTCTGGTGCTCCTCTCGGGGCTCTGGAGTGCCGCCATCGTCTACGGAGGGGCACGCGCTTTCTTCGAGTCCGAACGGACGACGGCGGTGCTGGTCGGTGCAATCGCACTCGTCACGACAACCGGGTCAGTTGTCCTGACGAATGATGGGTGGATCACCGTCTCGTCCGGAATCGGATTCCTGCTGTTTGTCGCCGGCGTTGCCGGCTTGCTGGGAGCGTATACGTTTATCTCGATCTCGAAGTCGTTCGAACTCATCGGATTCAGCGGGAGCGAAGGCGTCACCCCACGACCGTGGTACGTCGGACTCCACCGCATCGCCGCGGTCTGCGCACTCGGACTGGGCTTTGTGTTGATGGACGGACTGGCGGTCGTCTAAGATAGTCGATTGAGGGGCCACACGATGGATACGTAGGCGCCCCGTGCTAACCGGAGAGAGTGCAAAACCGCTCGCATTTCGCGTGATTCCAGAGAGACCTCCCGACAGACTCTCGCTGACAGCCGTGAATAGCCGGCGGCAAAATCATAGCCGCTTTGTGTCTCACACGGCCATAGTCGGGTAGAATGGTACACGTCAGCGTCATCGGCTGCGGAAATATGGGGAGTGCCCTCATTCGAGGGCTTTCGAGGACCGGCAATCACACGATCACGGCCTGTGATGTCGACGAGGAAGTGCTCGACGAGGTCGAACCGTACTGCGAAACGACCACGACGGATCTCGCCGAGGCGGCCGAGGCGACGGTCGTGTTCGTCGTCGTCAAGCCCGATCTCACCGCGGGGATCGTCGACGATCTCGACCTCTCGGCCGAGCAGACGCTCGTCTCGATCGCCGCGGGCGTTTCGACGGACGCGCTCGAGCCCCGGACGGACGCCACGGTCGTTCGCGTGATGCCGAACCTCGCCGCCGCGACGGGGGACATGGCGGCGGCCGTCGCCGGCGACGAGATCACCGACGAGGTCGCCGAGTTGCTCGACGACGCCGGCGTGTTCGTCGAAATCGACGAGGCGCAGATGCACACCTCGACCGCGGTCAACGGGAGCGGCCCCGCGTTCGTCTTCTATCTCATCAAAGCGATGATGGACGCAGGCGTCGAGAGCGGTCTGAACCCCGACGAGGCGAAAGTTCTCGCCGCACAGACGTTCAAGGGCGCCGCCGAGACGGTGATCCAGTCCGAGGAGTCAATCGACCAGCTCATCGACGATGTCTGTTCCCCGAAGGGCACCACCATCGAAGGGATGAAAGTGCTTCGAGAGAGCACCGCCGACGAGGCGGTCGCGGAGGCAGTCTTCGCCGCTGAACGGCGGTCCGAGGAGCTGGCGGGAGAGGGTGACGATGAGTGAGACGCCCCAGCTGACCGATCCCGAGGAACTCGACGCCGTCGACGACGCCAGACGGCTGGCGGCGGATGCAGAGCTGGTCGTCGTCAAGGCGGGGACGAACTCGCTGACAGACGACGAGTCGAACCTCGACGACGAGAAGGTCGACAAGCTCGTCGAGGACGTGATGGACCTCCGCCGGCAGGGAAAGAAGGTATTGCTCGTGTCCTCCGGCGCGGTCGGGGCGGGCAAGGGCCTGCTCGATCTGGCGGACGAGACGGTCGAGCAGTCCCAAGCGCTGTCGACGGTCGGCCAGTCCCAGCTCATGCACCGGTACACCGAGAGCTTCGATCGGTTCGACCAGACCGTCGCCCAGATCCTGCTGACCGAAAACGACCTCGACGATCCGGACCGGTTCACCAACTTCACGAACACCGTCGAGGCGCTGTTCGAATGGGGCATCGTCCCGATCCTCAACGAGAACGACGCCGTTGCGACCGAGGAGCTTCGCATCGGCGACAACGACATGATCTCGTCGTCGGTTGCGATCGGCATCGACGCGGACCTGCTGGTCACGCTCACCGACGTGGGCGGCGTGTACACCGGAAATCCGAAACACGACGCGTCGGCCGAGCGCATCGAAGCCGTCGGCAGCAACTACGGCGCGGTACAGGAGTTGGTCTCGGACAGCTCGTCGGACGAGTTCGGTGGCATCCAGACCAAAGTGTCCGGCGCACGCTCGGCGAGCGAGCACGGCATCCCGGCCGTCATCGCCAAGTCGACCGAGGACGACGTGCTAGACAAGATCAGTGCCCAGAAGGAGGTCGGGACGCTATTCGTTCCCATAAACGACGATGACTGAGAAAACGACCGAAACCAAGGTGGAGGAGGCACAGACCGCCGCGCTGGAGATCGCGGGGCTGTCCGACGACGCGCGAGCGGACGCCCTGCACTCGATCGCGGACGCGATCGACGCGAACCACGAGGAGATCCTCGCGGCAAACGAGAAAGACGTCGAGGAGGCCGAAGAGCTCCTCGAAGCAGGCGAGTACACACAGGCGCTCGTCGACCGGCTCAAGCTCTCTCCCTCGAAGCTAGAGAGCATCACGGACATGGTCCGGAGCGTCGCCGCGCAGGAGGACCCGCTCGGGAAAACCCAGACCGCCCGAGAGCTCGACGAGGACCTAGAGCTGTACAAAAACACCGTTCCGATCGGCGTCGTCGGAACGATCTTCGAGTCCAGACCCGACGCGCTCGTCCAGATCGCGTCGCTGTGTCTGCGCTCGGGGAACGCGGTGATCCTCAAAGGCGGCAGCGAGGCGAGCCACTCCAACCGAGTGCTCTTCGAACTGATCGAGGAGGCGACGGCCGACGTGCCCGACGGCTGGGCACAGCTCATCGAGGCCCGCGCCGACGTGGACACCGTCCTCGGCATGGACGACTCTATCGACCTCGTCATGCCGCGCGGTAGCTCGGAGTTCGTGAGCTACATTCAGGACAACACGAGCATCCCCGTCCTCGGGCACACCGAGGGCGTCTGTCACGTCTACGTCGACGAGGACGCCGACCTCTCGATGGCGACCGAGATCGCCTACGACGCGAAGGTCCAGTACCCCGCGGTGTGCAACGCCGTCGAGACGCTGCTGGTCCACGAGAGCGTCGCCGAGGAGTTCCTGCCCATGATCGCCGAGCGCTACGAGGACGCCGGCGTCGAGATGCGCGGCGACGAGGCGTCGAGAGCGATCGTGTCGATGGAAGAAGCCAGCGAGGCCGACTGGGAGACCGAGTACGGCGACCTCGTCGTCGCCGTCAAGATCGTCGAATCGCTCGGCGAGGCGACCAGCCACATCACGACGTACGGCTCGAAACACACCGATTCGATCGTGACCGACGACTCGGATCGCGCGGCTCGGTTCATGCGGAGCCTCGACTCGGCGAGCGTGTTCCACAACGCCTCGACCCGATTCGCCGACGGCTACCGCTACGGCCTCGGCGCCGAAGTCGGGATCAGCACCGGGAAGATCCACGCGCGCGGTCCCGTCGGCCTCGAAGGGCTCACCACCTACCAGTACTACCTCGAAGGCGACGGCCAGCTCGTCGGCACGTACGCCGGCACCGACGCGAAGCCGTTCGTCCACGAGGACTTCGACGGCTCGTGGACGCCGGGGTCGCTGTCGGACCGATAGCCACCACCGCTTCCGCGCTGCGTGACGCCACGTTTTTGCCGTCCAGCGTTCCACTACTCGCCAATGACTGACATCGAGGACGCCGCCGCTGCGATCCGATCGGGCGAGCTTGTCGTCTATCCGACCGAGACCGTCTACGGACTGGCCGCCGACGCCGTCGACGCCGACGCCGTCGAACGAGCGTTCGCGGCGAAAGGTCGAGACCGGTCGAACCCGATGTCGCTTGGCGTACCGGATGTCGAGACCGCCGCCGAGTACGTCGAGCCGACCGACCGCGAGCGGGAATTCATGGACGAGTTTCTCCCCGGTCCGGTGACGGTCGTCTGCCAGCGCCGCTCCTCGGTACCAGACGTTCTCACAGCCGGGAAAGACCGCGTCGGCGTGCGCGTGCCGGATCACGACCTTGCCCTGGAGTTGCTCGACGAGGTCGCGCCGACGCCGATCACCGCGACGAGCGCGAACGTGAGCGGCCGGGCGAGCGTGCTGGACGCGGCCGATCTCGACGAGGAGATCCGCGAGGCCGCCGCGGTCGTGCTCGACGGCGGTGAGACCGCGGGCACCGAGAGCACCGTCGTCGACGTGAGCGCCGGGACGATCCACCGGCGGGGGGCGATGGCCGACGAGATCGAGGCGTGGCTGGCCGAGCACTGACGCCGCCTCGCGGTCGTCGGGACGATCCCGATCCTACCCGAACCCCAGCATCGAGCGCAGCGAGCGCGTCCGGACGCCACAGTCGTCGGCGTACTCACAAGAGTCGCACTTGGCGTCGTCGCGCAGGCGTGCGGGCGGGCCGTCGATCGATTCGAGGGTGCGAATCGTCTGTCGATAGGCGGCTTTCCGGCGCACCGTGAGATCGACCGGCCGCACGACGCCGTGGGTCGGGTACTCGACGTAGGCGCGCTCGACCGGCCGTTCGCGCTCCCAGGCCAGCGCCTTCGCGGCGGCGACGGCGTGGACCGACTGGGGCGCCCAGACGCCCTGTTCGGGCGGGCTACCGGCGGAAACGATCGACGGACGCGGAGGATCCGCGAGGAGTTTGTGGGCGACGCCGCGACACTCCCGACCGGTCAGGAGCACGTCGCGCTCGGCAGGATCGCAGAGGCCATCCCAGTCGTCGAGGCGGCGTCGAGTGCGCTCCAGATTCTCGCGAAACTGCTCGGGAGCGACCGCGATCGGTTCGGTATCGAGCGCGGCGTCGTCGGCGTCGAGCAGGTCGTCGTAGCGGACGGCGAGGTCGCGGCGCCGCTCGATCTCGGGCGGCGGCGTCCGGTCGTCGTCGCGGCGGGCGTAGTAGAGTTTTCGGGGACAGTACGCCGCGAGTCGGAGATCACTGAAAGCGTGATGGGACACGCCATGGCGTCGCCGCGCGATGGCGTTTGAATCTGTTGTCGGTCAGAAGGAAACGTCGGTCTCCATCCCCTCGGTGGCGTCGTCGAGGCCGTCCTGCTGAACGTCCTCGGTGATGCGCTCGGAGAGGTCGGCGTCGGCGAGGATGCTGTCGAACTCGTCGCGGTAGCGGTCGTTTGCCTGTCGGGACTCGTTTTCGGCCTCGACGACGCGCCGATAGCGTCGGACGGTCGACTCGCTGACGTCGAACGTCTCGGCGAGGTCGGCCGTCGAGGCGTCGTCCGCGAGCGCGCGGCGGAACTCCCCCACGTCGAACGGGGCTTCCAGATCCCGGTCGCGGACGAGGTGCAAATCGAGCCGAGCGCGGACGACCGTCATCCGTGACTCGTCGAGCGCACGCGCGATTTCGGCGTCACCGTCCCCCTCGTAGAAGCGCTCGACGAGTTCACAGAGCCGCTCGGTCGAGAGCTCGGTCTCGAACTCGTAGCGCTCGCGCATGCTCTCGATCACCCCCTCGATCCGCTCTGAGACGTTCCCGTCGCCCGCGCCAGCGAGCGACCCCCGGGTGTCCTCCTGGGACTCGGTGACGGTGTCTTCGTCCGTCACGTCGATGAAGATGTCCCGGAGTTCCTCGGTCTTCTCGTCCATCGGTACGACAGGTATCGACAGGAGAGAGTAAAAAAGCTTGTTCACGACGGGCTGGCAGGACGTGGCGCTGCCGACCGGCTCGTAAACCGCAGAGTTCATACTAGTTGACGTTGCACCGACGAGTATGCAGCAGGCAGATGGAACTGTCGATCTCGTGGACGAAGAGTACGTCGTCGGACTGAGCGGTGCGGCGCTGTTCGCCGCGTTGGCCGGGGCGCTCGCCTACCTTTCGGTGCCGTATCCGCTTTCCCCAGCGCCGGTGACGCTACAAGTTCTTGGCATCTTTCTCATGGGCGTGTTTCTCGGCGCGAAGTGGGGCGGGCTCTCGGCGGTGCTGTACGTGCTCGCCGGCAGCCTCGGCGCGCCGATCTTCGCCGGCGGCGGCGCCGGCTTCGGCACGCTGCTGGGCGTGACGGGCGGCTATCTCTGGTCGTACCCAATCGCAGTCGTGTTGATGGGCTGGCTCGCCTACGGAGGACTGGGAATCGGATCGCCACAGGAGACCAGCGACGCTCGGCTCGTCGCCGCGCTCGCGGCCGGGACCCTCGTGATCTACGCGTTCGGGACCGCCCAGATGCTGGTTATCAACGAGCTGGCGCTGGTCGAGGCCATCATGGTCGGGGCCGTCGTATTCTTCCCCGCCGAGGCTGCCAAGATCGCTGCCGTGATCGCCGTCGTCGAGAGCGGCGCCGTCCCCGACTGGTCGCCGACTGGCGCCGAGCAGCGAGGATGATCGAGACGCGGGGGCTGGTCTGTCGCTACGGCGAGACGACGGTGCTCGACGACGTGTCGCTGCGGATCGACGACGGCGAGTTCGTCGTGCTGGCCGGCGCCAACGGCAGCGGGAAGACGACGCTCGTCCGGCAGTTCAACGGGTTGGAAACGCCCGACGAAGGAACTGTACTTGTCGACGACACGCCGGTCGCAGACGATCTGCTCGGCGCGCGCCGGCGCGTTGGGATGGTGTTTCAGACACCCCGCGACCAGTTCGTCGCCGCGACGGTGGGGGAAGACATCGCGTTCGGACCGCGAAACCTCGGGCTCGCGGAAGCCGAGATCGACCGCCGCGTCGGCGACGCCCTCGACGCCGTCGGGCTGGTCGGTCGGCGCGAGGAGCGCATCGACCGCCTCTCGGGCGGCGAGCGAGAGCGGGTCGCCATCGCCGGCGCGCTGGCGATGGAGCCCGACCACTTGGTGCTCGACGAGCCTTTTACCGGGCTGGACGAGCCCGCTCGAACGTCGGTGCTGGACCGACTGGCCGCGCTCAGCGATGACGGAACAGGAATTGTCGTCGTCACGCACGACCTGCGTGACGTGCTGGAACTCGCAGATCGGGTCGTCGCGCTGGCCGACGGGCGCGTCGCCGCCGACGTGCCTGCCGACGAAGCCCGCTCCGCGCTCGACGGGCTCGGCGTTCGCGTTCCAGCACTTGGAGAGAGCGAACGCGCGCGTACTGACTGACGATGCTAACCTACGAACCCGGCGACACGCTGGCCCACCGGCTGGATCCGCGAACGAAACTCGCCGTCCAGTTTTGCTTTGCCATCGCTGTGTTCGCACACGAGAGTCCCGCGGCGCTGGCGGTGCTGACGGCGCTCGCAGCGCTGGCGCCGGTGAGTGCCGGCATCGGACCGGTCCGGGCGCTCTCGGCGTTCCGGTTCGTGCTCCTCTTGCTGGCCGCCGCGCCGGTGATCGCCGCCGCGACGCTCGGGCCGCCGTGGTTCGATCTCTCTAACGCCGCGGCCTCGGCGCTGGGGAGCTATCGCGTCGTGCTGGTGTTGCTCGTCAGCGCGGCCTACGTCGCGTCGACGCCGGCCCGCGACTCGCGGACGGCGATCCAGTGGCTCGTCCCCGGCCGGCTGGGCGTCACCCTTGGCGTCGGCGTCAGCCTCGTGTTTCGCTTTCTGCCGGTGTTGCGCGCCGACCTGCGCTCGATCCGGGACGCCATCGCGGCGCGGGGCGGAGATCGAGGGTCGTTCGTCCAACGCGCGCGACGCATCGGCGTCCGCGGCGTCGCCCGGACGTTCCGGCGTGCCGATCGGCTCGCGCTGGCGCTGCAGGCCCGGTGTTTCGCGTGGAACCCGACGCTGCCGACGCTCTCTTTTGGCCGTCGTGATCTACCGGTGCTGGCGCTCTCGGTTGGCTTGGTGCTCTCGGCGCTGGTGTGAGGATGGGATTCGATCGGCGGCGACGCCGCAGGCGCCGCGACGCCGGGGCGGGACCGGCGTCGGCGCGCTGTCTGGAGTAACCGCCGTCGACGCCGCGACGCCGACACCGAATCACGCGTGACAACGGGAAACTGGTTGTAGATTCGCGCAAGACGTGACGGGGGTCGAGCGAGGAGTTCGGAGCAAGATTTAACTCGACCCTACCCGCGTGATAATACATGATACACAGGCGTGATAGTTCGTGACACTCCTCGCACAGGCGAGCGGAGAGGTGACCCGACCGACGTTCTTCGAGATCAGCTACGTCGGTAAGGCCATCTTCTACATGCTCGCCGCGGTGGCGATCTTGATCTTCCTCAACGGCGTCTACGAGCGATTCGCCCGGTACGCACGCGGCGACGACGACCGACGCGACCGGCTGGCGGATCTGCCGGGACGCCTGTTCGAGGCGGTCAAAATCGTCGGGTCGAACCAGTATCAGTTCAACCGAGATCTGACCGCGGGCGTGATGCACGCCTTCATCATGTGGGGCTTTCTCACCCTGCTGATCGGCACGACGATTCTCGGCATCGACATGGACTTCTACCGGCCGCTGACCGGCGAGTCGTTCTGGACCGGCGAGTTCTATCTGGCGTACTCGTTCGTGCTCGACGCGATGGGACTGCTCTTTGTCGTCGGCGTCGGGATGGCCATCTACAAGCGCTACTGGAAGCGCTCGGATCGGCTCTGGGGGAAACACACCAGTTTAGAGGACGATCTGTTCGTCTGGACGCTGTTCGTGCTCGGCGTCGGCGGCTACCTGCTCGAAGGCGTCGGCATCGTCGGTCGGGGCTTTCCTGACCACGAGTCGATCAGCTTCGTCGGCTACTTCCTCGCACTCGGGTTCGACGCCGGCGGGCTGTCCGCTTCGGGCGCGCAAGCGATCTACCCCGCCGTGTGGTGGCTCCACGGACTCCACGCGCTGGCGTTTGTCGCTGCGGTGCCGTACGCCAAGCCGTTCCACATGCTCTCGTCGTTCGCCAACGTCGTGACGCGCGACGAGAACGCTGGCTCCCGGCTGCCGGGCGTTCCCGCCGATCTCGACGCCACGAACGCCGAGTCGCTGGATGATTTCACGTGGAAGGAACTGCTCGATCAGGACGCCTGCACGAAATGTGGCCGATGCTCGTCGGTCTGTCCGGCGAACGCGTCGGACCGACCGCTCGACCCGCGCGACGTGATTCTGGACCTGAAATCCTACCGCGAGTCGCTCGACGACGGCGGCGAGGAGAAACCGATCGTTGCTGATGGGGGTGCCAGCGTCATCGACAGCGAGACGATGGAGTCCTGCATGGCCTGTATGGCCTGCATGGACGCCTGCCCCGTTGAGATCGAGCACCTCAACTCCTTCACCCGGATGAATCGCCAACTGACCGATCAGGGCGACGTGGACTCGAACGTCCAAGACGTGTTCCAGAACGTGATGCAGAAGGGCAACACGTTCGGCGATCCCCAACGCAATCGCGCGGACTGGGCCGACCCGCTGGAGATCGAACCGACCGACGCCCGCGAGGAGGAAGTCGAGTACCTCTGGTACGTCGGCGACTACCCGAGCTTCGACGAGCGCAACAAGAAGGTCGCCCGGTCGCTCGCCAAACTGTTCGAGGCCGCCGACGTGGAGTGGGGCATCCTGTTCGACGACGAGAAGTACGACGGCAACGACGTGCGCCGGATCGGCGAGGAGTTCCTCTACCTCGAACTCGCCGGCCACCACGTCGAGACCTTCGAGGACTGCGAGTTCGAGAAAATCGTCTGTACCGACCCCCACTCGTACAACACGATCGAAAACGAGTACCCCGAACTCGACTTCGAGGAGTTCGCGGACGACCCGATGATGCCGTTCGACTACGACGAACACTGGAACACCGACGGCGAGATCGAGGTGTTCCACTGGACGCAGGTCGTCGAGGAACTCGTCGAGGCGGGCCGGCTGGGGCTCTCAGGGACCGAACTCGACTACACCGTCACCTACCACGACCCCTGCCACCTCGGCCGGTACAACGACGAGTACGAGGCCCCGCGCGAACTGATCCGGGCGACGGGCTGTGAGCTCCACGAGATGCCGCGCAACCGCGCCGATTCGTTCTGCTGTGGCGGCGGTGGCGGCGGCCTCTGGATGGAGTTCGACGAAGAGCCCAAGCCCAGCGAAGAGCGGCTCCGGGAGGCGCTGGAGGATACCGACGCCGGCGAGTCGGTCGAGAAGTTCGTCGTCGCCTGCCCGATGTGCATGACGATGTACGAAGACGGCCGCAAGACCGGCGGCTACGAAGACGAGCTCGAAATCGTCGACGTGGCCGAACTGCTCGTCGAGGCCGTCACGGGGGACGATCCCGACGAACTGGGTACGGACTGAGCGCCCCCACACCTATCAGAATACGTTTATAATTTATCCTGTTCCACCCGAAACGGAGGGGTTCGGCGGCCGTGCAGCCACGAACGGCTTCGTAGTTATACAGATAGCTTCGAACGGCTACGTATCAGCACTGTTCGAACGGGCCGGAGCAGTACCCTAGACGGATCTCTCCCAGCAACGCTCGGGCTCTCGATCGAGTGTCGACGAAAAGCGCGCTCCAACCGCCAGCGAAGTTGGGAGTTCGTCTGGGGGCAGCGTTTACACCCCACCTGTGGCGGCGTTCACTCCCACCTGTGGCAGTGTTTACTCACCGCCGCGCCACGCGTCGGGGACTTCGATGGCGTAGCGGCCGTCCTCCATCAGCGAGATGATGTACTCGTCGCGGTCGTACAGCTCCATCAGGTTGAGCTCGTACTCGCCCGGGCGGACGATCTTGATGCTCTCGAACTGCTCGTTGAGTTCCTTGCGCAGCGCTTCGAGGTCGGGCTGTTCGTCGTTCGGCGTCCCGACGACCGTGCCGTCGGCGTCGTCCGGCGGCGCCGAGCCGTGGTCGGCGTTGCGCTGCTGGTCGGATCTACCGGCACCGCCTGTGGCGTCGCTCGGGAGGTCGTTCGGATCGACGACATCCGATCGAGCGCTGGCCTGTGCGGTGTCCTCTCCGGAAGTTTCCGGCGACAGCTCGGCGTCGTCTGTGGTCGCGGGGTCGGAGTCAACCGGAGAAGATGAGGCACCGGTCGCTGAAGACGCGCGATCGACCGGGGATCCCGAGGTATCGGTCGGCCGAGACGGGTGGTCTCCCGATCGAGTCGGATCGTCGCTGGGGTCGCGGCTGCCGACGGACGGCCAGTTCCCCGTCGATTCGATGTTCGACCGCGACCCGTCGGTTTGCGTGCTCTGAGATCGGTCTCCGTCGGCGGTCGACGCCGCGGCGTCGTCGGCCTCGGTCTGGCTGCCGCGACCGACCCAGTCGCTGACGGTCTGTTTCGCCTGCGAGACGGTACTAGTCTCGTCTGTGCTGGCGGTTTCGCTGGCGCTGGTTGTGTCGTCGGCTCCGCTTGACGCCGCTGTCGAGGAAGCCGACGGAGTTGACTTGTCAGCTCCTCCGGCCCCGCCCCCACCACCGGAGGGCTCGAACTGGAACTTGGTGCCACCACAGTCCGGACAGCCCGACAGCATCTCCTTGGAGCCGTCGGGGAACGTCCGGCCGCAGTTCGTACACTGGTGGGGCATTACTGGCGGGAGACGAGCGCGCTGATGAGCGTTTCGTCCTTGTGGAGCGTCTCGATCTGGTTGGCCGGGCCGATCACGGTCAGTTTTGAGGTGTCTTCCTTGCCCATCAGACGGCCGAACAGTCCAGTACTGTCGGTCTCAGAACGAGGGTAGGTCTCGATCTCGATCCCGTTGAAGTCATCGGGATCGGCGGGAGTGATCTCGGTCATCGTCACCTCGATCAGCTTCGACTCCTCGTCGGGCGAGAGCCCCTGTTCGAGGATGACGATGTTGCTGTCACGGACGCTGTCGAGGATCATCCGGATCTTCTCCATGCTCGCCATCCCGTCCATCCGTTCACCGCTGATCAGGTCGATCTGGACCCCGTCGGCGGGTTCTTTCACTTCCGGCATGCTATCCGAAGTACTCCGCGATCTTGTCGTACACTTCGTCCATGTTCTCGCCCTCCAGCGCCGAGAGCTCAACCGTCTCGTGCTGGGGGAAGGCGTTGGCGATCTTCTGGACGCTCGAATCCTCGAGGTCGATCTTGTTGGCGAAGATCAACACCGGCAGGTCTTGGCTCTCGATGATGCCGACCAGCATCGTGTTGACCTGCGTGAACGGGTCTTCGGTGCTGTCTAACACGTAGATGACGCCGTCGACGTCCTCGCGCAGCCAGTGCATCGCCTCGGCGACGCCCTCGGTCGCTTCGCGCGACCGGCGAACGGCGTCGTCCTCGTCGATGTCGAAGTCGAGGAACTCCTCGTAGTCGACCTTCGTCGTCACACCGGGCGTGTCGACGATGTCGATCGTCACCGCTCGGCCGTTCCGTTCGATCTCGACGTTTTCCTTGCGACGCGCGCGTCGCGTCTCGTGTGGTACGTGACTCTCCGGCCCGACGGCGTCACCGGTCCAATCCCGGGCGATCCGGTTGGCCAGCGTCGTTTTTCCGGCGTTCGGCGGTCCGTAGATGCCGATCCGCTTCTGTTCGTCGTCGGAGAAGAGTCGATCTGTCACCCGCGATATGCTATCCTTGAGTCCTGTGAACAGTCCCATCCTGTCACCCCGCACCCGCGCGTGGGTAGGTGCTTATGAGGAGACAACGAGCGTCCACCTACTTAAGACTACGTCAGACACCCAGATGAGTGAGGATAGTTGCGCGTTAACTACACGGTCCGCAGAGAAAGCGAGATCGGTCAACGGTAGCTACGGCGAGCCGTCCGATCGGGTGCCGATCCGAGAGCGGCCAACCGAAGGGTTAGACTGGAAGACAGATGAAGAGCCGGAAAGCAGACGAAAAGTGGGAGCGGTTATTCGAGGATGAGGCGCGGTCACGAATCACATCCGTGCCCCTCCCCCACCCCTTCGTTTCAACTGGAACGCGTAGATGGTGGGGGTGGGGGGAGAAGAAAGGCGACGAATTCATGAGAACCGTTCGCGTACGTAGGGCGAACATCTAGTATATAACTAGATGTATTCGGATGAAATAGAGTTCTTTCTTGGTTTACGGATACTGTTTTATGGCTACTGATATAAAACCTCGCCTTAGTAGAAGCTTTGCTGGATCTCTCGACCCCCGCCCCCTCGATTTCTCGTTCCAGTTGAAACGAAGGGGTGGGGGGGTCTGGGCCATCACCACCGGAACCCCTCCACTTCGAGTGCACTCTAACGACACACATTTGTTTACTCATCACACGACTTCGGCCGTTCGTGTTCCTCTTCGAAGGTCGTTCGTCTCCCACTCCAATCGTGTGTCCAGTCAACACCTCTCACTCTCGACGATCCATCTCACTTGTTATAGTTTCTCATGCCCGTTGCAGTCTATCACCATCGTTGTGGTTCGGTGAGCTCGAGTGGACGATCGAGATTTCCATCCACGTGCTCTACCTCGTAGCTGCGATACGGGACTACTCGTGTTGGCACACAGAGTACGACCGCTCCACTAACCCCTGCATTTCGACTGGAGATCCGTCGTCCATAGTCAGTGGTCACCAACTTGAACCGAGTAAGAGAAGTTCTGTTTCAGTCGTTTTAGAACCGCTCAGTGCAGTTTCTCGATCACGCCGCTTGCAAACATTTATTGGAGCAACTCCCTCCCCTCCACGCTAGAGGAAAGAACTTAAGACCCTCGTCTACCTTTGGTTCGTCTGCATCAACTGGACGCACCGCAGCGGATCTCGACGTGCATTCACGTCTATTGCGGCGTCTGTCGCCGATTTCGCACGCTCCGTGGGTGTCCATTCCAGACGAAACACAGGGGTATATCAATCGACAAATGGCCGACAACGATACCACTCCCGACGACGCTATCGAGCCGGGGAATAGCCCTCGTTCGTTCGACGTTGACCTCGACGACGTCGTCCTCGACGACGAGGACGAGGACAGCCAGGGACTGTTCGACGATCTTCTCGACAGCGAGCCGATTTTCGAGAACAAGGAGGTGCTCCGCCCGTCGTACACGCCGCACGAGCTCCCTCACCGCAAAGAGCAGATCAACAAGATGGCGACGATCCTCGTCGCCGCGCTCCGGGGCGAGACGCCGTCGAACATTCTCATCTACGGGAAGACCGGGACCGGCAAGACCGCGAGCGCCAAGTTCGTCAGCCAAGAACTGGAAAGCACTTCGCAGAAGTATCAGGTTCCCTGCGACGTCGAGTACATCAACTGCGAGGTGACCGACACCCAGTACCGCGTGCTCGCGCAGTTGGCCAACAAGTTCATCGAAAAGAACCAGCAGTTCGTCGACGAGCGTCTCGGCGAGCTTCGTGATCTCCGCGAGGCCGCCGAGGACGACCGATCGGCGCTCGACGACGCCGATTTTGCGACCGTCGAAGCCGTCGACGATCGAATCGACGAACTCGTCGACGACCGCGAGGAGATGGAACAGGTCCCTATGACCGGTTGGCCGACTGACCGCGTCTACAGCGTTTTCTTCGACGCCGTCGACTATCGCGAGCGCGTGGTCGTGATCATGCTCGACGAGATCGACAAGCTCGTCGAGAAATCGGGCGACGACACCCTCTACAACCTCTCGCGGATGAACTCCGAACTCAGCAACTCGCGGGTGTCGATCATGGGGATCAGCAACGATCTGAAGTTCACCGACTTCCTCGACCCCCGCGTCAAGTCCAGCCTCGGCGAGGAGGAGATCGTGTTCCCGCCCTACGACGCCAACCAGCTACGGGACATCCTCCAACATCGCTCGGACGTGGCGTTCAAGCCCGACGCGCTGACCGACGACGTGATCCCGCTGTGTGCCGCCTTCGCCGCACAGGAACACGGTGACGCGCGCCGTGCGCTCGATCTACTGCGCACTGCCGGCGAACTCGCCGAGCGCGACCAGTCGGAGATGGTCGAGGAAGCACACGTCCGGCAGGCCCAAGACAAGATCGAACTCGACCGCGTCGTCGAGGTCGTTCGGACGCTCCCGACCCAGTCGAAACTCGTCCTCTTCTCGATCATCCTGCTGGAAAAGAACGGCGTCCACAACGTCAACACAGGCGAAGTGTACAACATCTACAAGCGTCTCTGCGAGGAGATCGACGCCGACGTGCTAACCCAGCGCCGGGTCACCGATCTGATCAGCGAACTCGACATGCTCGGCATCGTCAACGCCGTCGTCGTCTCGAAGGGCCGGTACGGCCGCACCAAAGAGATCAGCCTCTCGGTGCCGATCGACGAGACCGAAGCCGTGTTGATGTCGGACTCCCGACTCGGCGCTATCGAGGACGTTCAGCCGTTCGTGCAGGCGCGCTTCGACAACTGACTCGGCCAGTCGACCATTTCGGTTCTCTGCGGGGTTCGCTCAACCCCCTCGTTTCCACTGGACTTTCAGTATCGACTATAGCTCGTTGCGCTGGCTCGCCACAACGCACCGTGCGATATGACGCTTAGAGCGATCGTGTGAACGTTCGTCGAACTGCAAGTGCCGCACCGCTCAGACGATAGCTCCCGTCTCTGCCCGCGGCGCCGCGATTGGCGTTCCAGTCGAAGCGATCGATCGTGTATCGACTGCTTCGATTGCCTCGTGCGTCCCGACAACCTCCTCAGATCCGACCATTTCGTCTGCCCCGACTACTTCATCAGGCCCGCTCTGTCCGATGGCTTGGCCCGCGTCGACCGTCGGCGATTGGGACATCCCGAACAGCGATCCGCAACTGGCCGTCCCCGAGAACTCCAACCGGATGCAGCCGAGCCACGGGATGCGTACCTCGGCGGTGCCCTGAATCCACTCGGGCTTGACGATCTGGTACTGGTTGACCTGATCGTACTGCTGGTTCGTTTGTGGGTTGTCTCCCTTCGTTACGAAGCCCGAGTGCGGGGCGCTACAGGCGTTGATCTCCTCGCAGCTGTCGGCCTCGATGTGGCTCTCGTTGGCCTTCTCGTACCAGTTTTCGCCCTCCTCGACGTAGAACATCGCCCGATGGATGATCGGCGTCCGATCCTGTCCGTTGGGCTGGAACACGATCACGTCGCCGTAGGAGCCGAAGGTGCTGTAGCCCGTTTCTTTGCCCTGCTGGTAGGTCACGATGCCGGTCCCCTCGACCGCGGCGTCGGGCGTCAGGCGGTCTTCCTGCATAATGAATACGAGATCTCCCTTCTGCATGTGCGGGTTCATGCTCCCGCTCTCGATGGCGACCAGCGGCGGCCAGACGCCGCTGATCCCGAACAGCAGCAGGCCGATCACGAGGACGATGCCGACGCTGCTGGCCACGTCTTTGAAGACGATGACGGCCTCGCTGTCGGTCTGGCGAAACCATCCGATCGGATCCTCGCTCGGCGCCGGAACGGACTGATCTGCGTGGGTGCCAGACTCCGGCGTCGGCGCGGGCGACGCCGCTTCGCCGTCGGCAGCGGACGCATCGTCCGAGGCGGGGGGATCCTCGGCGCCGGTCGCCGGCGACTCGTCGATCCCGCTGTCGGGCGCCCCCTCGTCGCCGTCAGAGTCGGCCGCCGTCGGACTCGAATCGTCCGATTGCGCTTCGGGAGCGGCGTCGTCCGGTTCCGCAGCGGGACCCGCAGCTCGCTCCTCGCGGCGACTCCCTGACGGCGGTGGATCGGAGTCCGATCCGTCGCCGTCGTGGCTGTCGGTCATTGGCGCTCAGTAGCTCCCCGCCTGTGATCAACTTTCTGCTCCCACGGCACTCCGGCCGCCGCTGGCTGCGCTCGGCGACGCCGACGACGCGGCAGTGCCGCGAGTCCACTCTCTCGTACCACCGTTCCGGCACGCTTTTGAGCGCCAGCGTGATTTGTAGGTGACGTGCCGCTCGAAGCGCCCGCCAGAATCGTCCGTGCGCTTGCGACCCGCGGGTTCAACGCCGATCGGGAAGCCGTGACGCTCATCGCATCGGCCGACGACCCCGGTCGCGCGCTGGAGGCCGCCGTCGAGGCCGCGCCCGAGGACGCCCTGACGATCACCGCCGAGCACGTCCGGACGGTGCTCGACGGCGGCGTCGCGGCGGACGCTTCGACATCCAACTCCTCCGTTTCAACTGGAGACCATACCGAAAATCCCCCCGACGAGTCAGCTGGTTCTCCAGCTGAAGCAATGGGGGTTGGATCCGGCGATTCCGTGACGGCGTCGTCCGGCAACGACCGCCCGGCGGCCCACACCGACGGCCCGGAACTCGCACAGCGCGATGACTCCCAGCGCTCGCTCGATATCGCCAACGACATCACCGGCCGATCGACGGGCACCGGCGAGTACGACGACTTCGTCACCGTCTTTCGGGACCGCTTCGAGCGCCTGAGCGGAAAACTCCGCGGGCGCGTGAACCACCGGCCGACCGACACGCTCGAAGCGATGGGCGGCGGGAGCGACGCCGCCATCGTCGGGATGGTCAACGACATCCGCTCGACCGCCAGTGGGCACTGGCTGATTGAACTCGAAGACACCTCCGGCGTGTTCCCGTGTCTGGTGATGAAGGATCGCCGTTTCGCAGATCAGGTCGACGAACTGCTCTGCGACGAGGTGATCGCCGTCGAGGGGACGCTCGCCGACGACGGCGGCATCCTCTTCGTCGACAGCATGTACTTCCCCGACGTTCCCCGAACCTTCGAGCCCTCGACGGCCGACCGTCACGTGCAGGCGGCGCTGATCAGCGACGTTCACGTCGGCAGCCAAGAGTTCATGGCCGACGCGTGGGAGCGCTTTGCCGACTGGCTCCACACTGCCGAGGCCGAGAACATCGAGTACCTCCTGATCGCCGGCGACATGGTCGAGGGCGTCGGCGTCTACCCCGATCAGGACGACGAGCTAGACATCGTCGACATCTACGAGCAGTACGAGGCGTTCTCTGAGCATCTCAAGCAGGTGCCCGGCGACATCGAGATCGTGATGATCCCCGGCAACCACGACGCCGTCCGCCTCGCTGAACCCCAACCCGGCTTCGACGAGGAGCTCCGGGAGATCATGTCGGCCCACGACGCCCGGATCACGGGCAACCCATCGACCGTCACCATCGAGGGCGTCTCGGTGCTGATGTACCACGGCGTCTCGCTCGACGAGATCATCGCGGAGTTTCCCGACGACAAGGCCACCTACGACGATCCACAAAAGCCGATGTACCACCTCCTCAAAAAACGCCACGTCGCCCCGCAGTACGGCGGCCACATGCGGCTGGCTCCCGAGGAGAAAGACTATCTCGTGATCGACGAGGTGCCCGACATCTTCCACACAGGCCACGTCCACAAGCTCGGCTACGGCAAGTACCACAACGTGCTCGCGATCAACTCGGGCTGCTGGCAGGCCCAGACCGAGTTCCAGAAGAGCGTCAACATCGACCCCGACACGGCCTACGCACCGGTCGTCGATCTGGACACGCTCGACGTGACGATTCGGAAATTCGATTGAGCCCCGCGCTGGCTCCCGACAGTGCAGACTGCGCTGGATCGTTTCGTGCCACCGACCCCCGTGTTTCGACTGGAGCTACGGCTCCAGTTGATACCGTACCGTCGGCGTCCCGTCGAATCGCGGGCCACGCCCTCGCTCCTGGAAACCGAGCTCCTCGGCGGCGTCGGCGACGGACGGCTCCGAATCCGGTGCCAGCAATTCGACGCTCATCGACTCCTGACGCGCGAATCGGATCGGCTCGCCGAGCAACTGCTTGCAGGCGTCGCCGGTGCCGTCTAGCTGGGTCACGTGGACGGTGTTTGCCTTCGCGTCGAAACTGACGAAGCCGAGCAAGTTCTCGTCGGCGTCGTCGGCGTCGGCGTTCGGGCCGTCGGCGGTCCCGTCGGGTTCGGCTACCCGGACCGTCCGATCGTGGACGAGGTTGCGCATCACGTCGACCGGCGAGTCGGCGATGGCCGCCAGATCGTCGGCGTCAGCCTCGACAGCGTCCCGGATCTCCATCACTCGTGTGGTAACGCCGCGCACGGATAAACTGTTCGCGTCCTCCGACGACTCCGAGCAGTGCGTCCCTGTCCGGTGCCGATCCTTAACGTTCGTCCAGAACCGCCCGATATTTGCCGCGAATCCTTAACGAACGACCTGTAGTGACCGATTCGGATGGACACAGTTATCTGCTACCCTTGGTTATCGAACCCCATGAGCCACAGTCGCACGAACCGATGGGTGGTACGATGCGCGTAGTTGCAAAGTTCGGGGGCACCAGTCTGGGCAGCGGCGACCGGATCGACCGGGCCGCCGACTCGATCGCCAAGGCCGTCGAGGCGGGTCACGAGATCGCCGTCGTCGCCAGCGCGATGGGATCGACGACCGACGAGTTGCTCGACGAGATCTCTTTCGAGACCGAGCCGGCCGACCGCGCCGAGATCGTCAGCATGGGCGAGCGCACGAGCGTCCGGATGCTCAAGGCGGCGCTGGCGGCCCGCGGCGTCGACGCGATGTTTCTCGAACCCGGCAGCGACCTCTGGCCGGTGCTGACCGACGCCGACGGCGAGGTCGATGTCGAGGCCAGCCGCGAGCGCGCGCTCGAAGTCGCCGATCAGATGGACGGCGTCGTCCCAGTCATCACCGGGTTCCTCGCAGAAGCCCACGACGGCAGCGTCACCACGCTCGGTCGGGGCGGCAGCGACACCACCGCCGTCATGCTCGGCCAGTACATGAAGGCCGACGAGGTCGTGATCGTCACCGACGTGGAGGGCGTCATGACCGGCGACCCCCGCGTCGTCGAGGGCGCGCGCAACGTCGGCGAGATCACTGTCGACGAGCTGCGCAATCTCTCGTTCCGCGGCGCCGAGGTCGTCGCGCCCTCCGCGCTGGCGTACAAGAGCGGGAACATGTCCGTCCGCGTCGTCCACTACCAGCACGGCGACCTGCTGACCGGCGGCACGCAGATCGAGGGGCAGTTCTCCAGCCTCGTCGACATGCGCGATCAGCCGCTTGCCTGCATGACCGTCGCCGGCCGCGCGATCCGCAACAGTCCGGGCGTCCTCCAAGAGCTGACGACCGCGCTGGGCGAAGCCGAGATCAACGTCGATGCCGTCGCCTCGGGGATGGACTCGGTCACGTTCTACATCGACGAGTCGGAAGCCGAAGACGCCGAGGCGGTGCTCCACCGCGAAGTCGTCGATCAGGAACCGCTCTCCAGCGTGACGGTCGACGACGGGGTCGCCGTCATCCGGATCACCGGCGGCGAACTCCCGAACCAGCCGGGCGTTCTCTCCGAGATCGTCGATCCGCTCACCGCCGCCGAGATCAACATGCTCGACGTGATCACCAGCGCGACCAGCGTCGCCGTCTTCGTCGAGTGGGACGACCGCGAGGCCGCACTGGAAATTCTGCAGAACCGGTTCTGAATCGGCTGTAGCCGCTCTTTGCTACGCTTCTGTCAGCGTCCCATTTTAAGTCGAGAGCCGATCTTCTCGGGTAGCCCAGCGTCCTCGACGGCCGCTCTGACGGCGTCGATGTCGTACTCGACCCGGTGTGTCTCGACGGTGAGCGCGTCCAGATCGACGACCGCGTAGGCCGCTTTCGGGTCCCGATCCCGCGGCTGGCCGACGCTCCCGGGATTGACGACGATGCCGTCGCCGTAGCGCTCGACGTGCTGGACGTGGGTGTGGCCCAGCACTAACACGTCCTCGTCGCCGAGCATTCGCGGGCTGAACTCCTCGGGGTAGGTGTACCGGTCCGGATCGTCGGGATGGCCGTGAACCAGTTTCACTCGCCCGTCGAACTCGGTGCGCTCGTCGGGAAGCTCGGCGAGCCACGCCAGTTGCTCGTCGTCGAGTTCTTCTTCCGCGTGCTCGACGCCCGCGGCGGCCATCCCGTTGAACCGAAACGTCGTCTCGTTGGCGACCGCCCGATCGTGGTTCCCCATCACGGTCGGCACCTCGTCGACCGGCAGGTCGTCCCGCCCGACGGCATCGTACAGCGGGGTCGGGTCGATCATGGCGTCGACGCAGTCGCCCGGCCACGGGTTGTACCCCACCACGTCGCCGGCACAGGCCAGCGCGTCGACGGCCGGCATGTCGGCGAGCACGGCTTCGAGCGCGACGCGGTTCCCGTGAATGTCAGAGAGCAGTCCAACCTGCATGTCTGATACGACGCGCTCGTCGCCCTTCATCGTTCCCCGGAATTGTGAGAAAACCCCCCGTTTCTACTCGCCGTTTTCGATCGCCAGTCGAACGTCTTCGTCGGTGCGCTCGACGCCCGCCGCACAGACCGCGTGCTCGAAGTCGAGATCGAGCGCCGCTGCCGCCGCTGCTGGGGCGTCGTCGGCGTCGAACGCGAACGATTCGGGGCTGTCCTTCTCGTAGGTCGCCACGAGCGTCGGCTCGTCGACCTGTTCGACCAACAGAGCGTCCTTCCGGACGGTTCCGATGTAGCTCTCCTCGCCGACGACACCGTCAGAGCTGCGCTCTGACGAGCCCTCACTCGCTCCGCTCGCGAGGACGCCCGCGATCCGTGGCGTGTCGTAGTCGTCCTTCTCGTAGTCCAGCGCCAGCAGGCTCTCGGCCAGCGCGTCGCGGGCGGGGTAACCCAGCTCCAGCTTCTCGGTGATCGGGTCGACGTGCGAGCCGTTGCCCACGACGACCTGATCGTCGGCCGTCCGCACGCAGTTGTAGGAGACGTAGGGGTTGTCGGTCTCTGCGGCCTCCTCGGTCGGGACGACTGTCAGCGCGCCGTCGCGCTCGATGATCTTCCGGTTGGGGAACGACCGGGACGACACTCGGTAGGCGGCCACTGACGGTCCGATGATCACGAAGCGTCCGACGTACATACACGACAGTGCATAGTTCGCGGTAAAGTAGGTGTCGAAATGTGCACGCGCGTCGAAGACGCGGCGCCAACGGCGTCCCGCCGAACGTTCAACTGCGATCGGGCGGCGACGACCGACGTGACGACCGAACGCGAGTGTCTCGACGCGCTCCGGGAGGCCGCCGATCGGCTCGGCGAGTCGCCCTCGAAAGCCCAGTACGAACGGCTCGACGTGACGCCGTCCTCGTCGACGATCTTGCGCCATCTTGGCGGGTGGAACGAGGCCAAGGAGCGGGCCGGGCTGGAAACCGCCAGCTCGCGCGGTCCCCGTCTCGACCCGAAGCCGGACGACGTGGAGTTGCCTGACGGCGTCGAGTGGTCCGAGCTGTCGGCCGACCAGCGGTGGCACTACCGGCACGTGGAGTGGAACACCGAGCGTTCCCTACGTCGACGCGACGCCCATCGGCTGTGGGCGAATCGTCTCCAGCGCGAGCGCGGTGGTTGCGCTCGCTGTGACGAAGACGATCCGGCGTGTCTCGATTTCCACCACGTCGACGAGACCGACAAGGAGATGGCCGTCGGCAAGATGATCACCTACGGCTACGGCAAGGACAAACTCAGAGAAGAAATCGAAAAGTGCGTCGTGCTCTGCGCGAACTGCCATCGCAAGGAGCACTATCAACTTCCGACCAGATCGGGTCGAACTACCCCGGACGACACTGATCGGCAACGCGACGACACTGGAGTGTAGTGTGTATCTCTCGTTGCCTGTCCGGTTCGATCTGGCAGTCGAGTTCGAAACGCTCAAATACGGACACGGAGTACAGGTGAGTGAAGCGTCGGTAACGCGGACACTGGCAAACGTGTCAAGTCCATTAGGGTAGTGGCCAATCCTGAAGCCTTCTGGGGGCTTCGACCCTGGTTCGAATCCAGGATGGACTACTTTTGCGACGAACTACATCGTGAGTCGTAACTACGTCGACGAGTGGATTCGAACCCTGCGAGTCGCAGCGCGAACCTAGTGAGCGACCGTCTCGCTTCGGTCGAATCCAGGATGGACTACTTTTGCGACGAACTACATCGTGAGTCGCTTCTTTTGTTGATGACTGAATGCGACCCCGACAAGCAACTTTGGTGTCGCCCCAAACGCCTCAGGCCGGAATAGCGGCCGCGATCGTGCCGATCGTCGACTCCCAGACCGACACGTCGAAGGCGACTTTCATCACGAAGTCCGCGGCGAAAAACGCAAACAGCGCGGCCCCGACGAAGTGCGCCTTACGGAGATCGAACCGGTGGGAAAAGCGGTGGAACACGTAGGCGTTGAGCAGGCTGATCGGGATGATAGCGAGCATCTCGCCGGCCCAGATCGCCGTCGGCGCACTCGGGTACTGGGTGGCCAGCGTGATCGTGACCAGTTGGGTCTTGTCCCCGAACTCGCCGAAGGCCATCATCGCAAAGATGGGGAGAAAGCCGCCGAGCACGTTCGGAACCGTCCAGCCGAGGACCGGGACGCGTACGTCTAACTCGCCGCCGTCGGTGAGCGTGCTGGTCGCCGCGGCATCGTCGGCATCCTCCTCGGGTGCCGTCCGGACGAGCATGACCGCGAAGGCCGCGAACATCACCGCTGTCAGGGCGTCGATGTAGATTCCTGGGACCGCTCCGGTTATCGCGCCGCCGAGCCAGACCTCCAGCGCGGTCCAGCCCGCGAATGCGGATCCGGCGGCGGCGACGACCAACAGCGGGTGATACCGCGTCGAGAGACCGGCGATGATGAACTGGACCTTCTCGCCGGGCAGCACCGCCAGTTGGGCGACGAAGGCGACGGCGAGCACCTGCAGCCACGCGGCGTCGCTCACGAGAATCTCACCCCTCGCGAGCGAGCGTCCCGAGCGATCGAGTCGACTTCGAGGCCGACAGAAGAGAGGCACGACTGCTCCATAGGAGTCGTTCGTTGCTCGTGAATTAGACGTGGCTAAACTTAGGCCTTCTGACCTCGAAAGACACGGCTCGGACCGGAACGTACCGGTCCTTCGTGCTCACTCCCCCGTGTTTTGCGCTGTGACGTACTCGTCCAGCCGATCGACGATGGCATCGACGAACGCCTCGTCGTTGATGTCGGCCTCGACCTCGATCAGTTCGACGTGGTCGTCGAGGCTCTCGCGGAGCGCGTCGAACAGCGCCGCGTCGGCTTCCGGATCGTAGAAGTCCTCGCCCTCGACGCTGAGCATCGAGACGCCGTTCAGGGGGAGCGCGAGCGCCGTCGGCCCGGTCGCGGCGTTGAGTTTCTCGGCGATGATCTCGCCGAGCTCGGCGCATTCGGCGGGCGTCGTGCGCATCAGCGTCACCTGCGGGTTGTGGACGTGGAGATTCCGATCGTGGAATTCTTCTGGCACCGAGTCCTCGGGCCCGAAGTTCACCATGTCGAGCGCGCCGACCGAGACGACCTGTGGCGTCCCGGTCTCGGCAGCGGCGTCGAGACGCTCTGGCCCCGCCGACAGGACGCCGCCGACGAGTTCGTCGGCCCACTCGGTCGTCGTCACGTCCAGCACCGCGTCGATGACGCCCTGCTCGACCAAGTTCTCCATCGCCTGCCCGCCGGTCCCCGTGGCGTGGAACACGATCGTCTCGTAGCCACGGTCTTCGAGGCGCTCGCGGGCCGCCTGCACGCCCGGCGTCGTGACGCCGAACATCGTGATGCCGACGGTCGGCTTCTCCTCGGTCTCGATCTCCGGTTCGTTTGCGACCATCCCGACGATCGCCAGCGCCGCGTTCGAGATGATCCGTCGGGTGAGCTGGTTCAGCCCCTCCACGTCGGCCACGGAGTACATCATCGTCACGTCGCGGGCCTCGACGTAGGGCTCGATGTCTCCGGATGCCATCGTCGAGACCATCAGCTTCGGGACGCCGTAGGGCAGCGCGCGCATCGCTGCGGTGGCGATCGAGGTGTTACCCGAGCCGCCGAGACCGAGCACGCCGTCGAGGACGCCCTCGTCGTGGAGTTCTTGGGCGACTGCCGCCGCGCCCTCGCCCATCGCCGCGGTCGCCTCCCCGCGGTCGGCGTCCTCGCGCAGCGTTTCGAGGTCGGTGCCGGCTGCCGCGGCGACCTCGGCGGCGCTCGTGTCCGGCTCGAACTCCGGCTCGCCCATCACGCCGGCGTCGACGACGTGCACGTCGAGGCCCTGTTCTTCGAGCACGTCCCGGGCGAAGCCGATCTCCTCGCTTTTGGTGTCGAGCGTCCCGACGATCACGACGCTCACGGTCGGTCACCCCCGCCCTCGGCTTCGCTGCCCACCGACTCCCCGCCGTCCGTTTCCCGGCGGTTCCGCGCCGGCAACTCTCCCGGCGGAACGATCTCGCAGTCCGGCAGGTCCCGAAGCACGTCCTCGGGGCCGGGCGGCGCGTACACCGCCAGCAGGACGAGCGTCTCCCAGCCCGTGTTGACCGTGCCGTGCTCGACGCCCTCGGGGACGAACACCAGTTCGCCCGCCTCGATCTCGCGCGTCTCGTCGCCCAGTTCCTGCTCGCCCGACCCGCTGATGACGTAGAGAATCTCGTCGCTGTCGGGGTGGGTGTGCCGTTCGTGGCCTTTGCCGGGTTCGAGCCGAACGACGCCGGCGCTGAATCGCTCGCCGTCGGTCACCTCGGGCGTGCTCAGCCACTTCAGGACGCCCCAGTCGAACACCTGACTCTCTACGTCTTCCGGCGCGACGAAGCGCCCGGAGTCGGTCTCGCTCATTCGAGATCGATCTCCTTGAACTCGCGGGCCTGATTCTCGATCGCGTCCTCGGTCGGCAGGCGCTCGATGCTGGAGGCGCCGAAGAAGCCCACCACGCCCTCCGTGTTCTGGAGGACGTGCCGGGCGTCGTCGGGCCACGCGATCGGCCCGCCGTGACAGATCACTATGACGTCCTCGTTCACCTCCTTCGCGGCGTCGTGGTGGGCCTGCACCCGCTCGGCGGCGTCGTCGAGGTCGAGTGCAGTCTCGGCGCCGATGTCGCCCGAGGTCGTCAGCCCCATGTGCGAGACGATCACGTCGGCGCCGGCCTCGGCCATCGCTCTGGCGTCGTCCTCGCTGAAGACGTACGGGCAGGTGAGCATCCCCTGCTCGCTGGCCTCCCGGATCATCTCGACTTCGGCGTCGTAGCCCATTCCGGTCTCCTCTAAGTTCTGCCGGAACTGGCTGTCCTCGTCGATCAACCCCACTGTCGGGAAGTTCTGCACGCCGGAAAAGCCGCGGCGTCGAAGATCCTCGATGAACACCGCCATGTCCCGGAACGGGTCGGTGCCGTTGACCCCCGCGAGCACGGGCGTGTCCTCGACGACCGGGAGCACCTCGTGGCCCATCTCCACGACGATCTCGTTGGCGTCACCGTAGGGCAACAGCCCCGCGAGCGATCCGCGCCCGTTCATCCGGTAGCGCCCGGAGTTGTAGATGATCAGCAGGTCGACGCCGCCGCGCTCGGCGAACTTCGCCGAGATGCCGGTTCCCGCACCCGCGCCGACGATCGGGTCGCCGTCTTCGACCGATTCCTCCAGTCGCGTGAGTGATTCCTCTCGTGTGAACTTCATGCGACGTGTGATATGGCAACACTCCTACGTATGTACGTGAGGGGTGGGCAGTCGAGAGGGTGGCCCGACACCGGCGTTCAGCGCACGGACGAACTCGACGCCCGCCCGAGTAGGTACACCGCGAGACCGCCGAGCAGCAGATCGAGCGCCAGCAGGACGGCCAGCCCAGGAACCAGCGTGTCCCAGATACCGCCGAACCGAGTCACTTCGATCACCGTCATCACGTCCCGATCGAGCATGATCGCCCGTGCGGCGTCGACGCCGTAGGTCACCGGGTTGTACGTCGCGACGAGCTGGATCCAATCCGGGAGCGAGTCGAGCGGGAGGAAGGCGCTGGAGACGAACAAAAGCGGAAACTGCAGCAGGTTCGCGCCGATGATCGTCGACTCTTGATCCTTCGTGACGACGGCAAGCGCGTTCGACAGCGAGACGAACCACAGCGAAAAGAGGACGCCGACGGCCATGATGCCGAGCGCCCCCGCAATGCCGGTCGCGATTTCGGCGCCCAGAAGCGTTCCCAGTCCGAGAATGATCCCGATCTGGACGGCGATGCGGAGCACCTCGGCGGCGGTCTTGCCGAGGAACACGGCGGTCCGGTTCATCGGCGTCGCCAGCACCTTCTCGAACATCCCGCTCTCGATGTCGTTGACCAGCCCGACGCCCGATGTCGCGGCCGCCGCGAGCGCGACTTGGATCGCGATTGCCGGCACGAGGTACGTCTCGTAGGTGATCGACGCCCCGCCCCGGCCGATCGCCTGCGTCGCGACGCCGCCGAACACCTGCGTGAACAGGATCAGAAAGATGATCGGCTGGACCAGCGAGACGACCAGCACGAACGGGTTGCGGACCGCTTTCAGGTTCCAGCGCTTGAAGTTCGTCCACGCGTCACCCAGAAACGAGTTGCCCGAGCGCGCGATCGGCGCCGGCGTCGCCGCCTCGACGCTGCTTTCGGGCTGTGTTCCCCCGTCCGTCCTGCTGTCGGCGTCGCTCATTCGTCGCTCACCTCGCCTGCGACCGGGTCGTCGGGAGCGGTTGCGGCCGCCGCGTCCTCGCCCTCGCCAGTTGTCTCCCCGGTAATCGCGAGGAACACGTCGTCGAGCGTCGGCGCCCGGACGTTGAATCCCGTGACGCCGATGCCTGCGTCCCGCAGCGCGACCAGCACGTCCGTCCCGCGCGAGCGGGCCTGCCGCGACGTGATCTGCAGCCCCTCCTCGGTCGGGTCGATCGTCGCGTCGGCGCCGAGCAGGTCGGCCTCGCGGACGACTGCAGCGGCCTCCTCTGCGTCGGCGGCGTCTTGACTATCGGCTAGCTCGATGTCGAGGATCTCGCCGCCGACGCGGCGCTTGAGTTCGGCCGGCTCGCCCGTCGCCACGATCTCGCCATCGGCGATCACGGCCAGCCGGTCGCAGAGCTGGTCGGCCTCTTCGAGGTACTGGGTCGTCAGGAAGATCGTCGTTCCCCGGTCGTTGATCGCCCGGAAGTACTCCCAGAGCTTGTTGCGTGCCTTCGGATCGAGCCCGGTCGTCGGCTCGTCGAGAAAGACCAGCGGCGGCTGGTGGACCAGCGCCGTCGCAACGTCGAGACGCTTTTTCATCCCGCCGGAGAAGTCTTCCGACCGCTTGTCGGCCACCTCCGCGAGGTCCACGAGATCGAGCAGTTCGTCGATCCTGTCCGCCCGCTCGCCCCGCGGGACGCCGTAGGCCTCGCAGGCGAACTTGAGATTTTCGCGGGCGGTGAGTTCCTCGTCGACGCTGGTCTCTTGGGCCATGTAGCCGATCGACTCGCGGATCGCTCGCGAGCTCTCGGCGGCGTCGAAGCCGTTGACCCGAACCCCGCCGCCGGTGGCGTCGAGCAGCGTCGCCAGCACCTTGATCGTCGTCGTCTTGCCGGCGCCGTTCGGCCCGAGGAAGCCGAAGAACTCGCCGCGCGGGATCGTCAGCGAGACGCTCCGAACGGCTTCGGTGCCGTCGGCGTAGGTCACCTGCAGGTCGTCCGCGTCGATCGCGGTCTCGATGTCGTCCCGGTCCGACGGCTGCTCGGCTGTCTCACGCATCAATCTGCTCTCCTCTAGCGGCGGGAGGCTCAAATAGCTTCGAGTCACGGCGGGACGCCGAACGCGCCGGCGTCGTAGGACGCCACGTCGGCCGGCGACTCCAGCACCACCACCTCGAAGGCCCACTCAGTGTCGGCGGCCAGATCGCTCGTCGATGCGAGGTACGTCCCAAGTTGGGTGCCGTCGGCGTCGTAAAAGCGCGTCCGAACCTCGACGTATCCGATCGGGCGCTGTCTCGTGTTGCGAACCCGGCCTCGCACTGTCAATCCCTTGTATCCGCCGGCCGCGACCGGCTCGTGGTCGAGCAGCTCCAGCCCGTCGACGCGCATCGCAGCCGAGTTCGGCGTCGTCGAGGCGAACGCCTGTTGGGTGCTCGCGGTCGATGCGTTGTCGAGGCTCCCGTTGCCCGTCAGATCGACGGCGGTTTGCGGGCCGTACGCCGTCGCGCCGCCGTCACTCAGACAGCCCGCCACGCCGGCCGTCCCGACGCCGACCAGCGCGAGCACCCGACGGCGCGACGGCCGACTCTGTGCGTCCATACGGTCGGTACGTCGACGGCGACAAAATGCGTTGGTTGCAGACTGGTTGCCGGTGCGGGCTGCTGCGGGCTGGCTGTGGATCGCTGCAGGCTGACTACGGCCCGTTGCAGGCTAAGTGCGGACCGCCTACTCCCCTTCGACGGCGACGTGAGACGCCCGATACCCCTCCTCGGTAGCGGTCACGTCGTCGACGGCCCGCAAGAGAATGTCTCGTTCTTGTTTGGTGCGCACCGGCACGTCGTAGTGGGTCGCCTCGTAGTCGAACGTGCCGCCGTCGGCCCGTTCGCGCTCGACGAACTCGCGGTGTGCGGCAAGTCGATCGCTCGCAACGCGCTCGGAGATCGTCGGCGCCGCGGCGACCCGCTCTTCGAAGGCGCTGGCGAACTCGGGTTCGATCTCGACGCCGACGGAGTTCCGGCCGGCGACCATCGCGGCCAGCGTCGTCGTGCCGGTCCCCCAGAACGGGTCGAGCACGGTGTCGCCGTACGCCGAGTACATGTTCACGAGCCGGTAGGGAATCTCGAAGGGATAGGCCGCCGATCGGTCCCGTAACTCCTCGCCTGCGAGCGCTTGGTGCTCGCCGCGAACGTCCTCCCACACGTCAGTGAACCAGCGGTTGCGCTCCTCCCAGAAGTACGCCGCCTCGTACCGGCGCTTTGCGCCGGGATCGAAGCTCCGGCTTTCGGCGCCGTTCCGGAACACGAGGATGTACTCGTGTTCGAGCGTGACGTAGGCGTTGGGCGGCACCATCCCCGACCCCATGAACTTCGCGGCGCTGTTGGCCGGCTTGCGCCAAAGCACGTCCGGCAGCGGCTCGAATCCGAGTTCCTCGAAGGCCTCGATCACTCGCGCGTGGTTCTGGTAGACGCGAAAACTCCCGTCTACGGTTCTGGTCGCGTCGCCGACGTTGATGCAGGCGATGCCCCCTTCGACCAGTACGCGCTCAATCTCGGTCCAGACGGCGTCGAGGGCCTCGTGCATCAACTCGTAGGCCTCGCGTCCGTCGCCCTCGTCGAGCGCCTCGCCGACGCTAGGCGATAGCTCCGCGAACAGTCCGTCCCACATCTCGATCATCGGGTAGGGCGGCGAGGTCACGACGAGCTCGACCGAATCGTCGTCGAGATCGCTCATCGACCGGGCGTCCCCGACCACGATCCGGTGGCGAGTCTCCATCGTCGTAGCGGTTCAGACCGAGGGGTGTAGAAACTGCCGGCTCCGGCGACAGACGCCGCGGCGGCGTCGGCATCATCCGACGCCCGCCCTCAGACTGACGATTCGACGTACTCGACCGCTCGCTCCGGCGTCTCGACGGCCTCGACGCCCGGCACGTCGTGCGTTCCGAGCCCGGCGACCGGCCGCCCCGTATCGAGCGCGTGGGCGATCTCCGAGAGCGTGCCCGTCGAGCCGTCGATTGCGATCGCGGCGTCGCCGTTGAGCACGACGAGCACGTTCCGGGCGTTGCCCAGCCCGGTGGCGATCGGCGTCGTGACGTACTCGTTCGCAACTCGCCGATCCTCGCCGGGGAGGATGCCGATGGTCTCACCCCCAACGTCACGGGCGCCCCGACAGGCCGCCTCCATCACGCCGGTTCGGCCGCCACAGACGACCGTGTGGCCCCGTTCCGCGAGCACTCGACCGACCTCGCGGGCCTGCTCGTACTCCGACTCGTCGACCGCTCCGCCGCCGACGACGCTGACGCGCATGCTCGTCCGGATTCGGGCCGACAGCACAAGCGTTTCGGGTGCAGCGCGGTCGCTCGGCGCGGCTGTGGCGTCACGCACGGGTTCGACGCTCAATCGTCGGCGTCCCGCTCGTACGCTCCTTGCTTCTCCAGTTCGCCGCGACGCCGAAGGACCGACGGCGTCCGACAGACGCCGGGTGCGCCGGTGACTTGCGGAACGGTGCAGTTGTTACAGCTCTCGCAGACGGCTCGCGTTTCGGCGTCCTCGTGAGCTTGCGAACGAGGGCTCGAAGAGTACTGTTCTTCGGCGTCCTCGTGAGCTTGCGAACGAGGGCTCGAAGCGCTGTGCGCTTCGGCGTCCAGCAGCCGCGCGGGAAGCCGCGGCTCGGCGTAGAACGGCCGGGCCATCCCGACCAGATCGCAGGCCGGCTCCTCGCCCGTCGCGCCGAGCAGGCGGTCCATTTGGCCGCGCTCGCGGACGCCGCCCTCCAGCATGACCGGCACGTCGACACGGCGGCGCACCCGCCGACAGAACGACTCGTTCCACGCCGGTTCGAACTCGAATCGACGCGCTTGCAGTCGATTGAGCGCCGCCACCGCGCGGGCCCGATAGCGACTGCCGAAGGCGTCGGCGTAGCCGTCGGCGAACTCCTCGCGCTCCCACGCGCGGCCGGGATACTCGCCGCGCACGATGCTCATGTCCCACGTCACGTTCGCGCGGACCGGCGCCACGGCGTCGTAGCCGTAGTCTGCGAGGTGTTCGGCAATCCAGACGCCGTCGTCGAGATCGAGATGCCGTTGCACCAGTCGCGGCGCCGCCGTTTCGGCTGGAACTTTCGTCAGCAGGGGTACGTCGCCCGCCCGGGCGCGAATCTCGTCGTGGACGAGTTCGAGAAACCGCACGCGCTCGCGCCGGGAGCCGCCGAACTCGTCGTCCCGCCGATTGTAAAACGGGGAGAGAAACTGCTGGACGACGCCCATGTTCGCGCCGGCGAGGTGGATCGCGTCGTAGCCCGCGTCGACCGCCCGGGCGGCGGCTTTGCCGAAGTCGGCAGCCAGCCCGTACACCTCGGCGGTGTCGAGCACGTGCGGGTCGAACGAGACCAGTCCGAGCCGGTCGAGCGCTCGGAGTTGCCACGGCGGACGCGAGACGGCCAACTGCTCTAGGCCGGAATGGGACTGTCGATAGCCGGCGTGCCAGACCTCCATGCTCCGCAGCCCGCCGTGTTCGAGCTGGATCGCTATCTTCGCTCCGTGGTCGTGGACCCGCTCTGTGAGCCGCGCTAACTGCTCGACGAACTCGGGATCGTGGACGCGCGTCATCCCCGGGGCCGCACACCCGCCCTCGCCTCGGACGATCGTTGCGCCCTGACAGAGCAGCCCCGCGCCAGAAGCGGCCGCCGGCTCCAAGTCCTCGATCAGCGCGTCGACGGCCTCGGGCCCGTTGCCCGCACACTCCAGCAGCGGCGCCCGGTAGAGCCGATTTTGGAGCGTCCGATCGCCGATCCCGACTGGGGCTTCGAGCCGTGCCATCGTCTCTCACTGCGTGCTATCGGCCCAAAAGCGTTTGTCGCGCCGGTACCCTTTTGTCGTCTATGCGCCGTCACCTTGCGATCGTCGCGGTCGTCGTCCTCGTCGCGCTGGCGGGCTGTAGCGGCGCGATGCCGGGCGACGACAGTTCGACGAGCGACGATCCGAACGACGCCGAGCAGGCACCGACGCTCGAAACAGTCGCGTACCCCGACGGCTACGCCCAGACCGGTCTCACCAACGCGAGCCAAGCGCTGGCGACCCACGACGCCGCGATCGCGGACGCCGCAGGCTACCAAGCGTCGGCGTCGATCCGGGTCGACGCCGGCGACGAAACCCAAGAACTCGTGTTGAACTCGACCGTCGACAACGACGCCGGCACCGAGTTCTCCAGACTCGAACTCGCGGGCTCGGTCGAGGTGTATCGCACCGCCAACGGCTCGACGTACACCCGGATCGACGACGGTTCGAACGTCCAGTACGTCGCCAGCCGTCCCGACGCGTACGCGCAGGTGTCGATCGCGCAGTTCGAGTCGACGCTCTCGGCGACCAACCTCACCGCCACGTCGGTCTCGCAGGACGGGTCGGCGACGCTGCTGACCTACACGGGCGACGGCTCCATCGAGGGTAGCGGCGATGTCTCGATCGAACTGGTCGTCGATACGGAGGGCCGCATCCACTCGCTATCGATCGATCAGGGCGCCGATGTCTCGGCCGACTTCGACTTCGAGTACGGCTCCGTGACGGTCGAACAGCCCACTTGGCTCGACGACGCCAAGGCGGCGACCTGACTAGTTGACTGCCCCCAGCCACTGCCTGCTTATTTTTCGACATCGAGTAGCGCGACCCGCTCTCGAACCACATCGGCGAGGTCGGCACCGGTCGCCGACAGTTCGGCCTCGGTGATCTCGAAAAACTCCCGCACGAGCGCCTCGTCGGCGTGCTCGACGCCGATGGTCGAGTGCTCCTCGATCGCCAGTGTCTCGCGGACCGCCGCGGCGGCGTCGGCTTCGCGCGCCGTCGCGTCGGCGTCGTTCGCGCTGATCGTCCTGTCGTCGCGCTCGCCGTCCTCGGCGACGCCGTCGATCACTACCGCAACGTCGGTCTCGCCCGCGTCGACGCCCATCGCCAGCGCGTCGTCGATCTGGCGTCGGCCCGCCGCGTACAGCAGGATCTCGACGCCTCGGTCCCGCGCGACGTTCTCGCCGCGCTCGATCGCCCGGTCGGCCAGTTCGACCGCGCGTTCGAGGTGCTCGCGTCCGGCGAGATAGCGCGCGTCGAACGCCTGTACCGTACAGTCGTGCTCGTCCCCGATAGCCGCTAATTCGGCAACGGTGTCGTCCACATCCTCGATCGTCGCCTGTCCTTCGAGCAGATACATCAGTACGCTTCCTCCATCAGAAATCACCCAAACTCGCTTGGTCGGCGTCCGCGCTCGCGTCGTCCTCGCCTGCTCCTGAGCCGCCGTCGTCGGAACGCTCCACCGCGGCCCGTGCGTCTTGATCGGCCGTTACGTCCTCCAGTGTGGGATCGCGCCGGCCGGCGTTTTCGAGGATCGTCTCGGCGGTCTTCCGACGGCCGCGCAACGCCCCGAGCACGACCGACTTGTCGGCCTCTCGCAGATCGGCGCGGGTCTCGATACCGGCGTCGAACAGCCTCCGAGCGCGCTTGCGGCCGACGTTTCGGACGCCGGCGAGTTCGAGCAGCTCCTCTTTGATGCCGTCCGCGACGCGCTTGCGCGCCTCGCGGATCGCCGGCGAGACGCCGAGATCGAGGTCGGCGGCGAGCTGCTCGGCCGCGTTGAGCAGCCACTCGGCGGTGTCGACCTTCCCGCGCACGTCGCCTGGGCCGATTCCGAACCGCTCGGTGATCCGATCCTCGTCGACCTCCTCGGCCCAGTCTTCGAGCATATCCGCGGTCTTGAGCGCGGCGAGCCAGTCCTCGAAGCGCACGTCCTCGAACTCGCTCGGCATCGCGCCGAGGAATTCGCTTTCGCGCTCGTAGGCCAGTTCGGTGTACTCCTCGCGGTCGCCGGATTTGAGGTATAGCTCGTACATGTCCGGCGTCCGCGCAACGAGGTGATAGAGGCCCATCGGCGTCGGCGTCCGGTCGTTTTCGGCGGCGTCGCGCAGGCCGTCGACGATCTCGGCGGCGCTCATCGGATCGAGATACAGCCGCGAGACGGTGTGGCCGAGGCCGGTCGCGGAGAGTTCCACGTCCTCGCTCGCGCTCTCTCCGCGCTCGATGAACTCGTTGCGTTCGAGATACTCGATCACGCTGTCGGCGACCGCTTCCAACTGGTCGGCGTCGTCGGTCTGGCTGGCGTGGAGCGTCTCCGAGAGAAAGCCCAGTAGCGCGTCCCGAGAGCGTGCGAACCCGCTTGCTATCGTCGCCAGCACGTGGGTCCGAAGGGCGGGCTCGGCGGCGAGCTTCGAGCGCACTGGCTCGGGCTCGGCGTACACGTACCGGTCGAACAGCTCGTCGAGTTCGTCGTGGTTGCTGGCGAGCAGGACGGCCTCGCCGTAGGGATCCCGCCCCGGCCGGCCGGCCCGGCCCATCATCTGGTGGACTTCCAGCACGTCCAGCGGCTGCATCCCACCGGCGGTGCCGTCGTAGCGGCGCCAGTCCCGGACGATCACCCGACGGCTCGGGGTGTTGACGCCGGCCGCGAGCGTCGGCGTCGCGCTGACGACTTTCAGCAGTCGATCGCGGAAGGCGTCCTCGACGAGCGAGCGGTGTTCTGCCGCGAGACCGGCGTGGTGGAACGCGCCGCCGCGCTCGACGGCCGCCGCGAGGTCGTCGCTCGTCTCGGTGTCGGACACGTCCCGGATCTCGGCGGCGACCGATTCGAGTTGCTCGCGCTCCTCGGGCGAGAGGCTCGGCTCGACGACATCGGAAAGCCGTCGGGCGGCGACCTCGGCGTTCCGCCGGGAGTTGACGAACACGAGCGAGGAGCCGCCGTCCTCTAAAGTGTCCCGGACGATAGCGGCGCTTTGCTTCTCGGACTTCCGGGTCGGCAGCTCGCGCTGGGTGCCGTCGTCGAGGTGGAGGGCGTTGCCGAAGTGGACGCCCTTTTTGAGGTCGATCGGGCGCCACGTCGAGTCGACCAGTTCGGCGTCGAGCCAGTCGGCGATCTCGTCGGCGTTGCCGACTGTCGCCGACAGCGCGACCGTCTGCAAATTCGGGTTGAGCTGGCGGAGTTTCGCCAGCGTCACCTCCAGCGTGGGCCCCCGTGAGGCGTCGTCGATCAGGTGGACCTCGTCGCTGACGACGCAGTCGATGTCCTCGATCCAGCCGGCACCGTTTCGCACCAGCGAGTCGACCTTCTCGCTGGTCGCCACGACGATGTCCTTCTCGGCGAGCCATTCGCCGGAGGCCTCGTAGTTGCCCGTCGAGACGCCGACCGAGACGCCGAAGTCCTCGAACGCCTCGAACTCGGCCTTCTTCTCGCTGGCCAGCGCGCGCAGCGGGACGATGTACAGGGCTCTGCCGCCCCGATCGATCGCCGAGAGCATCCCGAGCTGGGCGATCAGCGTCTTCCCGCTGGCGGTCGGCACGCTCGCCACGACGTTCTCGCCCGTCGTGACGCCCGCCTCGACGGCCTCGGCTTGGGGCGGGTACAGCTCCTCGATCCCCTGGGCCTGCAGGTACTCGACGAAGCCCGGCGGGACGCGCTCTAGCTCCGCAGTCTCCATTACCCCTCCGTTGGCCCCTCCTGTGGTTTAAACTTCCGTCGTGGGGTCGGCTGGCGGCAGGCTGGCTTCGGCGTCACGACGGCACGGCGCCGATGGGTCGTCGGCGTCGCCGCCGACTGATCCCGTCTCGCGCTCCGTCATCCATTTGGTTCCCTCGCGCCAACCACGCGGTATGAAAGTCGAGTTCGACCGCGACACCTGCATCGGGATGTTCCAGTGCGTCGCCGAATGGGACGCCTTCGAGAAAGACGAGGACGCCGGCAAGGCCAATCTCGCGGACAGCGAGGAGACCGACGACGACGTGTTCGTCCGCGAAGTGCCCGACGACGCCGAACTCGACGCGAAGTTCGCCGCCCGCTCGTGTCCGGTCGACGCTATCGTCGTGTACGACGACGACGGCGAACAGCTGATTCCTTGAGCACGCCAAATCATAGGAACACCGACAAAAAGATTATAACAAATCGTGTTGCACCCTCGCATAGGTGAAGCCCATGAGCCGAAAGCGAACCCACGTCACCGAGTGGGCGGAGTTCGTCGACGCCGACGTGTCCGAGTCGACGCCGTCAGTCGATCGGGACCGCCCGCTCCGACGCGAACAGTGATCTCGGTCCAGTAGTGCGCACCGCCGTTCCGAACTACGTCGAGAGCGCCGTGTGGCGTCTTACTCGATCTTCTCGTACTGCTCGGAGAGCTTGTCGGCGGCCTCGCCGAGCTGCTCGCGCTCGAAGCTGTCGAGGTCCCACTCGACGACCTCCTCGACGCCGTCGCTGCCGAGTTTGACGGGGACGCCCATCGCCACGTCCGAGTGGCCGAACTCGCCGTCGAGCGCGATCGATCCGGGCAGTACCTCGCCTGTGTCCCGAAGCACGGCCTCGACCATGTGGCCGACGCCGGTCGCCGGTCCCCACTCGGTCGCGCCTTTCTTCTCGATGACGTTCATCGCGCTCTCTTGGAGTTCCTCGAGAATCTCGTCTTTCTCCTCGTCGCTAAATTCGGGATCGGCGCCGTCGACGCGGACCTTCGAGAACACGGGGACCTGCGCGTCGCCGTGCTCGCCCAGAATCGTCGCCTCGACGTTCTGGACCGGCGTGTCGAAGCGCTCTGCGAGCACGTATCGGAAGCGCGCGGAGTCGAGCCGGCCGCCGAAGCCGATCACCTTCTCGCGGGCGCGCTCGCCCGTCTCGTAGAGGTGGCGGTTCAGCAGGTCGACCGGGTTCGAGGTCGTGATCGTCACGAAGTCGTCGTTGTGCTCGGCCAGCGACGAACCGATGTCCTCCATGATCGGCGCGTTGTCGCCCGCCAGATCGATTCGTGTCTGGCCGGGCTGGCGCGGGATTCCGGCCGTGATGACGACGACATCGGAGCCGGCGGTGTCCTCGTAGCCGCCCTGCCGGATCGTCGTGTTCGAGTCGTAGGCGACGCCGTGGTTCGCGTCGGCGGCCTGCCCGACGGTGTCGGCCTCCTTATCGGGGATGTCGACGAAGACGATTTCGTCGGCCACGTCCCGGAGCGCGATGTTGTACCCCGCCGCGGCGCCGACCGTTCCGGCCGCACCGACAACGCTAACTTTGGTCATACACCCTAAACTGGCCGCGCGACGCCGGTTAAAGCTTCGGACGGGGCGTGCTATCTTGCCGCATTCTGTCTCTCGACATTCGCCTCTCGACGATATAACTCTCTCCCTATCGTGTGACCAAGCCACACGACCGAGACGGGTTCTTGCGACTCGACGGCGACTCTCCACGTAGGTATGGCAACAGATACCACACCAACGATCGCACCGCTCCCGAACGTGACGACGACCCGGCTGGCCGCGGGTGCCGTCGGCGGGTTCGTCGGTAGCATCCTGTTCGGACTGATCATGCAGTACGTGATTCCGGATCCGATCCTAGCAATGGCGATCCCGGCGATGTACGGGTTCTCGGGGCCGGCTCCGGCGGTCGGCTGGGCGTTCCACCAGTTCCACGGCGTCGTCCTCGGCGTGGCGTTCGTCGTGCTCGTCGGCGCCGCCGGACTCGACGACTACGCTCACACGCTGCGCGGCGCCGCATCGCTCGGCGTCGGCTACGGCGTCCTGACGACGCTGCTTCCGGTGATCGTGATGCCGCTATGGCTGCAGGCCGTCGGGTTCCCGATGGCGCCGCCGTTCCCGAACCTCGCAATTCCGGGGACGCTGATCACGCTCGTCGGTCACGTCGTCTACGCACTGCCGGTCGCGCTGGCGTACGCGCTCACCCGTGACTGACCTGCGAACTTGCTGGTTTTTTAGTCCGCGCGACCCCTCCTACCGGATATGAGCGAGTTCGACAAGGAAGCCGAGCGCGAGAAGCTCCGCGAGAAGTACGGCGAGGACGACGCCGACCGCGAGGACACCCAGCGCATGAGTCAGTTGCTCCTGCAGGGCGCGACGATGACGAACCAGCACTGCGACCGCTGTGGCGACCCGATCTTCCGGCAGAACGGCCAAGAGTTCTGCCCGACCTGCAACGCGGCGGCCCAGCGCGAGGCGGAGGTGGGGAACGGGGCAGAGGCGGGGAACGGAGATGACGCCAACGCCGCCGACGCCGGTGCTGCTAACGCCAACGCTGCCACCACCGGTGCTGCCAACGGTTCGACTCTTGCTGCGGACGCACAGTCCGCTGGCGTAGACGCACAATCCGCCGATGCTGACGCCCAGCAATCGGCCGCCGACGCTCGGGCCGCTGACGCCCAGCCTACAGCAACCGAGCGTCAGCCCACTGATGCCGACACCCAGCCCAACCGCGCCGCGGCGTCGGGACGCCGTGCGGTCGACGCCGGCCGACGTGAGGCCGACGCCAACACAGGATCGTCACCGGCCCCCGCGGATGCGTCGGACGGCTCGACGGCGGCGTCACGCGGCGCCGACCAGTCCCCGGCGTCGGCCGGCGACCTCGCCGACGCGGACGCGGCGCTCGTCACTGCCTTGAACCGGTTCGCCGGCGCGGCGGCGACGACCGACGATCCGCGCCGCGCGAAAGAGCATCTCGAAGCCGCCCGCGAAGCTGCCGAAGCGCTCGACGCACTGCGGCGATAACCGGGCAGCGGCGACTGCTTGGCTACTTCGCTACTCGACCGGTGAACTGCTCGCGGACCTTCTCGACTTTCGGCGCGGCGTGCATCCGGCAGTAGGCGTCCTGTGGATTCTTCTCGAAGTAGTCCTGATGGTGCTCTTCGGCCTCGTAGAACGTCTCCAGTGGCTCGATGTCGGTGACGATCGAGTCGTCGTAGGCGCCCGACTCTTCGAGTTCGACGACAAAGGTCTCGACGAGTTCACGCTGTTCGTCGTCGTGATAGAGGACGATCGACCGATACTGCGAGCCCACGTCGGGCCCCTCGCGGTCCTCGGTGGTCGGGTCGTGGATCGTGAAAAAGACCTCCAGCAGGTCCGGATAGCTGATTTCGTCGGGATCGTACGCGACCTGCACCACCTCGGCGTGGCCGGTCGTTCCCCGACAGACTTGCTTGTAGCTCGGATTATCCGCGTGGCCGCCGGCGTAGCCCGACGTGACGGCCTCGACGCCGTCGAGCGGCTTCAGCGCGGCCTCGACACACCAGAAGCAGCCTCCGCCGAACGTCGCGTGTTCGAGTTGTTCGGTCATGTCCTACGGTAGGCGCCCGACGGGTTTGAATGGCTGGGTCAGGACGGAATCAGCCGGTATCCGGCGTTGCTGGGTCGTCGCCGACGTGTCGTCTACCGTCGCTCGGGCACCATCTCGACCGGCCCGTCCGGCCGCAGCGTGATCGACGGCCTGAAGCCGAGATTTGCGACGGCCGATTCGACCGTCCACTCCTGACAGATCGTCGCCAGCACCAGCCGCGCCTCCAGCATCGCAAACCGGTCGCCGATGCAGCGCCGCGGCCCGCCGCCGAAGGGGAAGTACGCGAACGCCGGCAGGTCCTCGCGGAACTCGTCGGTCCAGCGCTCCGGGCGGAACTGCTCGGGGTCGTCGTAGAACCGAGGATCGCGGTGGAGCACCCACTGCTGGAACGTGACGGTCCGGCCCTCGGGGATCCGGTAGCCCGCCATCTCGATGTCCTCGGTCGCCTCGCGGAGGAGGTCGTAGACGGGCGGGTAGACCCGCATCGTTTCCTCGATGACGCGCTCGGTGTAGGGCAGGTCGTCGAGATCCTCGACCGTCGGCGGCCGGCCGCCGAGCACGTCGTCGAGTTCGGCCTGCAGTCGGTCGCGTGTTCCGGGATTCTCCGAGAGCAGGTGCAGGGCGTAGGTCAGCGCCAGCGCGGTCGTCTCGTGGCCCGCGAGCAGGATCGTGATCACTTCGTCGCGGATGCGCTCGCGCGGCAGGTCGTCGTCGCTGGCCAGCAGGAGCGAGACGACATCGCTCGCGTCGCCGCCAGCCCGTTCGTGCTTCTCGATGATGCGCTCGGCCACGGCGTGCAAGTCGTCCAGCGCCGCGTTGAACCGCCGGTTTCCGGGCGTCGGCACCCACCGCGGCACGTCGACCGGCCGCCGGATCGACGACGAGGCCCGGTCCATCACCGTCTCTAACGCCTCTCCGATCGCTTCTTCCTGTGCCCGGATGTCCACATCGAACAGCGCCTGCGCGGCGATCTCGACGGTGAGGCTCATCATGTCCTCGTGGATATCTCGCTGCTCGCCGGGCGTCCAGTCGGCCAGCGCGCGCTCGGTCGCATCGGTCATCTCAGTCGCGTACGACGCCAGCATCTCGGGGTAAAAGGACGGCTCGACGGTGTGGCGCTGCGAGCGCCAGAGCTCGCCCTCGCTGGTCAGGAGACCGTCGCCCAGCACCGGTTTGAGCGTCTCCATAAACTGCTCGCCCTTGACGAACGCGTCGTTGTCGTCGACGAGCACGCGCCGGACCAGTTCGGGATCGCTCACCTGCACGAACTGCTCGCCGCCGATCTCGTACGCCGCAACCGGGCCGTACTCGCGGGCCAGATCCTCGAAAAAGGCCAGCGGGTCCTGTACGTACTCACGGGTGTTGCCCAGTAGCGGGATGCCGTCGGGACCGGGCGGGGCGCCGCGGCCGGACGCGGAGCGTTGCATGTTACCTTCACACTATGTCGTGCGGAGATAAGGGTGTTTGCCCCAGCGGTTACCAACGGTGCTGTCGCGTGTGATGACGACCCGACTCTGCCCTTTTGAGCCTCGCTACATTTTTTGTGTGCTGCTGTGTTCGGCTCGAACAGATGGATCGACGAGAACTCCTCGGCGTCGGAATCGGCCTCGTCACCGCCGGCTGTCTCTCGCCGGAGGCCGATGCCGAAGCCGAAGATCCGGTGACGATCGGTGCGATGCGGCTGCGAAACGGCCACGGTGAGTCCCACGAGATCGCAGTCGACCTGCAGGCAGACGGCGAGACGGTCTTCACCACCACCAGAACGCTCGACGGGGCGGACGACGAGGGGGCAACCGGCGTCGATATCGCCCGCGACTGGCCCGCCGAGGTCGACCAGTACACGGTCGAGGCGGCGATCGACGGCGGCGGCCCGGAGACGGTCGTGTTCGACGAACCGCATCCCGAGACCTGTCACTTAGTCACCGTCGCGGTCACGCCCGACGAGTTTCTCGAAATCCTGTACTCGGGCAACGGCGCCGAAACCTGCTGAGTCGGGACGGAACGGTCCAGCTATCGCCCGTCGGGGACGTACTCGCTGCCGATCACGTCCCGAATCCGATCTGCTGTCACGTCCCCGACGCCTTCGGCTTCCAGCAGATCGTCTTTCCGGGCGGTCATCACCGCCTCGACGGTACCGAACTCCGAGAGCAAGGATCTGGCCGTCACCGGCCCAACGTCCGCGATCGACGCCACGACGTACTCTTGTTGCTCGGCCAGCGTCTTCGACTGCTTCTCGCCGTGGATCGACACCTCTCGGTCCTCGTTTTCCTGCTCGCGCCCGGCGATCACCGCCAACAGCTCGCGGGTGTCGTCCTCGTCTTCGGTTCGGAGTACGCTGACGCCGAAGTCGACGACGAGACTCGACAGCGCGCCCCGGATCGCGTTCGGGTGTACGTCCCGTTTCTCGTAGAGGCCCTCCCCCTCCAGCACGACGACCGGCCGGGAGTAGTGCCGGCTCATGTCCCCGACCTGCTCGAACAGCGACCGATCGCCGCCGGTGAGGGTATCGAGGAAGTCGTCGACGGCCTTGCGCTCGACGGCGACCCGATCGGAGAGCACGTAGTCCCCGACTTCCAGCGTCTCCAGTCTCGTCTGGACGTCCTCGCGCTTCGAGAGTTCGCGGGCGATGTTGGCGTCGAGTTCGCGCTGGTCGGCGACGATCTCGATCGTGCCGTCGTCGTCCGGTTCGGCAGTTGCGACTGTGGCGTCTTCGTCGGGTTCGGCCGCTTCGGCGTCGCCGCTGGACGCCGAACCGCTGCTGGACGCCGCTGTCGAATCGCTGTCGGACGCCGATGACGCCGCGGCGTCGTCGCCGCTCTCGTCGCTGTCCGAACTGCTGTCTGCACCCGTAAAGTCCGCCAGACCGGGCTGGTCGCTCCCGCCGTCGGCGGCTGATTCACCGGCGTTCGTCGATCCACCGCCTCCCGACTCGCCTGCGTAGTCGCCGAGCTGTTGCTGGCTGTCGTCGAGTTCCTCCTCGATATCGTCGGTGATCCCTTTGAGCTCGCGGAGTTCGTCTTCCATCTGTTGCTCGCGCCGGCGCGAGATCCAGAAGTACGCCTCGTCGCGGGTGTCCTCGGCCAGCAGGACGACGACGCGGCCCTCGTCCTGCCGGCCCGTTCGTCCTTTCCGCTGGATCGACCGGATCGCCGTCGGAACGGGTTCGTAGAACAGCACGAGGTCGACCTCCGGCACGTCCAACCCCTCCTCGGCGACCGACGTGGAGACGAGCACCTCGAACTCCCCGTTCCGGAACGCGTCGAGGGTTTCCTGTTGCTGTTTCTGTGTCATCCCGTCGCTGCCCTCGCGGTCGCCCTGCCCGACGAACCGCCGGGCGTCGAAGCTCTCCGAGAGAAACTCGGTGAGGATCTCGGCGGTGTCTCTCGACTCGGTGAACACGATCACGCGCTCGCCGTCCTCGATGCCGAGCGTCTGAGCCAGCAGGACGCGGGTTCGGGAGAACTTCGGGTGCAGATCGTCGTAGGACGCGCAGTCTTGCATCGCCGTCCGGACTCGCGGATCGGAGACGAGACGCTGGTCGGCCTTCGACGCGCCCGAAGAACGGGCGGCGTTGCGCAGACGCTCGAAGTACCGCTCTAGGGCTTCGACGCTTTGAGTCTCGACGTAGGTGACGGCCGTCCGGAGCTTCCGGATCTCGGCGTGGACGGACATCCCCTTGTACCCCTCCGACTGGTCGTTGTTCATCAGCTTCTGCAACTCGGCGCGCATCGACTGGAGGTCGTTCTCCGAGAGGTCGGCGCTGCGCTTGTTGGTCACGCCGAGTTCCTTGAGCTTCTCCAGCCTGTCTTCGATCACGTCGTTCAGCGCGTCCCGGATGTCGGTGATCGTCTCGGGCAGGTCGATGCGCTCCCACTCGACTTCGGTGTCGTGGGTGTACTCGGCCACGTCGGCGTCCTCCTCGGTCATCACCTCCACGTCCTCGATGCCGAGATTTTCGCAGACTTCGAGAATCTCCTCCTCGTCGCCGCCGGGCGACGCCGACATCCCCGTGACGAGGGGATCGGCGGCGTCGGCGTGGTACCGCTCGGCGATGTAGTTGTACGCGTAATCGCCGGTCGCGCGGTGGCACTCGTCGAAGGTGAGATGCGTCACGTCCCGGAGACTCACGCGCCCGCCGACCAGATCGTTCTCGACGACCTGTGGCGTCGCAATGACGATCGTCGCCTCCTCCCAGAGCGCCGAACGGTCGTCGGGACTGACCTCGCCGGTGAACACGACGATCTCCTCGTCTGGGATCTCCAGCGCTTCGCGGTAGAAGTCGGCGTGTTGCTGGACGAGCGGCTTCGTCGGCGCGAGAAACAGCGACTTGCCGCCGACGCTTTCCAGTCTGTTGGCGGTCACGAGCAGGCTTACCGTCGTCTTACCGAGTCCGGTCGGCAGGCAGACGAGCGTGTGATCGTCCGTCGCGGTCCCGGCGAGCTGGAGCTGGTAGAGGCGCCGTTCGAGAAACGCCGGCGCGAGCAGGGGGTGGTCCACGTGGGCGGGTTCGTCGTCCGTGGCGGCCATTGGAGGCGGTTCGGGACCGGGCCGGTTAAGGATTCGCCCAGCGCGGTGAAAGTGGTCGCGGGGCCGGAACGGGCCCGATCGTTGGCTGGTATGTCACCGGACCGGGACTGGTGAATTAGTACTCCAGCGTGGAAATACGGGACGTGCAATCGCCAGCCGCAATCGCCGCCGATACCGCCTTCGCGCTCGCGCTTCCCGAGGCCCTCGCAAGTCTGGGCTCAGTTCCACTGATACTGCTGGTCATTGCGGCCACGACTGCTGCGGCGATCGCGCTCAAACTGCTCGCATCGGTCGTCGCTTGGTACGTCGACGAGACCGGCGCATCGCTCCCGGCGCTGCTGTTCGACGTGCTGTCGACGCCGATCGCGCGCACGCTCGTTCTCGGCGGCGTCTACGTCGCCGTCCGGATTGCGGAACTTCCGATGCTTGGCTTCTATCTCGAAGGCGCGTTGCTCTCCGCGCTCGTCGTCGTCTGGGGCGTCGCCGCGGTTCGGCTCGGTCACCGACTGCTCCATCGGCTGAGCGAGGATGCGCCCGGTTCGGAGGTCGCGCCCGTACTGTCGAACGTTTGGTCCGCGGTCGTCGTTCTTGTCGCCCTCTTCTCACTGCTTAACGTCTGGCGCGTCGACGTGACGCCCCTTCTGGCGTCGGCGAGCGTCGTCGGCATCGTCATCGGACTGGCCGCTCAGGATGCCATCGCCAACTTCGTCGGCGGGCTCGCGCTCTTTGCCGACGACACGTACAAACCGGGCGACTTCGTCGTGCTCGACTCCGGCGAGAAAGGGACCGTCACAGACATCGGACTCAGGGCGACTACCATCGTGACGCTGGACCGGGTCGAGGTGACGATTCCCAACGCCGTGTTGAACTCGACCCACGTCACCAACGAGTCGGCGCCCCAGCGCTACAAGCGCATCAGAGTGCCCGTCGGCGTCGCCTACGACAGCGATCTCGACCGCGTCGAGGCGGCACTGCTCGACGCGATGCGCTCGGAGGAGGAAGTGCTCGACAACCCCCGCCCGCGCGTTCACTTCCGCGAGTTCGGCGACTCGGCGCTGCAGTTCGAGTGCCGCGCCTTCATCCACCACCCGGCGCGCGAAGCGCCCGCCCGCGACGCACTCAACGAGCGCATCCATCGGACGCTCGCCGACGCCGACATCGAGATCCCGTTCCCCCAGCGGACGCTGACGTTCGGCGACGATCTATCTTCGTCCGAGTCCGACTCGACGAGCCGTGAGTCTCGCCCGCGCGACGGCGTCGAGTGAGCGCCGGACCACGACTCTTTTGCCGAGTTACACCCATGTGCCGGTATGGCAATCTACGAGAGCGACCTCCCTGGGGTCGGCAAGAAGTTCGAGGTCGACCTCGACGGGGAGGCACAGCTCGTGATCGTGATTCACAACACCGGCAAGCGCGAGCTGTTCGTCCGCGAGGCGCCCGACGCCGACTCGGAGAAGCTATTCGAGCTGTCGGACAAGCTCGCCAGGCAGGTCGGGACGATCATGGAGGGGGCGTACTTCCAGCCGATCCGGGACGACGAGATCAGCACCGTCCTCGACGACGACACGCTGATCGAGTGGGCGAAAGTCACCGACGAGTCCGATTTGGTCGGAGCGACGCTCGCCGAATCGGGCGTCCGCCAGCGCACTGGCGCCTCGATTATCGCCGTCCAGCGCGGCGACGAGACGATCCAGAACCCGCCGCCGGACGTGGAGTTCCGGGTCGACGACACGCTCGTCTCGATCGGCGACCGGGAGAGTCATACCGAACTCGAACGGCTCGCGGCCGGCGACGCGGCGCTCGACGATGCCGATGCCGGGATCGCGTCGGACGACGAGCGGTCTGACGCCGACGGAGCCTAATGGCGGCGACGCCGCTGATCGAGATCGGCGCGCTGTTCGTCACGCTCGCGCTCGCCGGGACGATCGCCGACCGGCTTGGCCAGTCGGTCATCCCCTTTTATATCGTCGGGGGGATGCTCGTCGGCGAGCACGTCCTCGGGCGGCTCGCCCCGCTGACTCTCGCTGTCGGCGAGCGCTCGCTGACGATCGGCCAGCCCTACGTCGCCGAGAGCGTCTTCGTCGAACTCGGCGCCGAGCTCGGGATCGTCTTCTTGCTGTTTTTCCTCGGACTGGAGTTCAGCATCGACCGCCTGCTCGCCAGCCGCGAGCGGATCAGCACCGCCGGCGCGATCGACCTCGGGATCAACTTCCCCGTCGGCGTCCTCCTGGGGCTTGCGATCGGCTGGTCGCCCATCGAAGCCGTCCTGCTGGGCGGGATCGTCTACATCTCCTCCAGCGCGGTGATCACCAAATCGCTGATCGATCTGGGCTGGATCGCCAACGACGAGAGCAACCCGATCCTCGGAACGCTCGTCTTCGAGGACCTGTTTATCGCGCTGTATCTGGCGATCGTCTCGGCCATCGTGGTCGGGAGCGGCAGCGTCGCCGACGCGGCGATCGACATCGGCGTCGCCGTCGGCTTCCTCTGTGTGCTGCTGGGCGGCGTCTTCTACGGCTCGGACCTGTTCCAGCGCTTTCTGGCGGTCGACTCCCAAGAAGCGACGGTGCTTCGCACCGTGGCGCTGGTCGTCTTCGTCGCCGGCCTCGCGCTCCTGTTGGATGTCAGCGAGGCCGTCGCGGCCTTCTTCGTCGGGATGGGCTTTTCCTCGACCGATCACGTCCACGAGATCGAAGAGTTGTTGATGCCCGTCCGGGACCTCTTTGCGGCCGTCTTCTTCTTCTGGGTCGGCATCGGAACCGATCCGAGCGTCTTTGCCGATCCCATGCTGGTCGCCGTGCTCGTCCTCGCAGTCCTCGTGACGACGCCGACGAAACTCGTCAGCGGCTATCTCGGCGGTCGCGTCTACGACCTCGACGAACGCCGGTCGCTCCGGGTCGGCGCCAGCATGGTCACTCGCGGGGAGTTCTCGCTGATCATCGCGGCGACGATCGCCGCCGCCGGCACCGGGACCGTGATGACCGAGACGATCCCGGATCTCACGGTCGGCTACGTGCTCGTCATGAGCATTCTCGGCACCGTGCTGATGCAGTACGCCGATCGGCTCTGGTCGATCGCCGAGCCGTATCTCGCCGACGCCGCGGAGTGAGGGCTGGCGGTTGCGCTTGGGCTGCCGGATTTTCGGGTCGTTCTGACTGTCCAACTGATCAGTACACGTCCGTACTAAGCAAAAGAAATAAGTTAAATATACAACTATTTTCGCGCGAGAATTGAAATGTGGTTTTTCTTCCTCCTCCTCGTGATCGGTACCGTCCCTGTATTCCTCGGTCTCGTAGCCCTCATCAACCGCGATACGGGGGACGACACTGAAGAGCAGGTAGAGGAACTGAAACAGCGAGTAGAAGAACTCGAAGCAAAACAGGACTAATTACGTCCGTTAGATTCTGGCAAGGCGCTTCTTAGATCCTACCACGTCTTATTAGCAGAGGGGAGGAGTGCCAATGACCGCAGAACGGACAGATACGATCGAAGAGCGCCGACGGCTTCCACAACGCTGGGCCGACGAGGTCCACGAAAAGCACAATCTCGCGTTCATCGACGACTACCACGCATCCGACTGGGTCGGTCACTTTGACGGGACGGACCTGACGAACGCCGAGTACAAAGACATGCAACGGGAACTTATCAACGGCTTCCCGGACGCCGAATTCACCTTCGGACCGGTTATCGTCGAGGGAGATGCTGTCGCTGGTCACTGGGTGATGACCGGAACGCACACAGGGGAGTTCGTCGGGCTCAAGCCGACCGGCCGAACGGTGCGCGTGTCCGGAACCTTCCTCACCCGTTACGACGAGGACGGACGAGCAGTGGAAACGTGGGAGAACATCGACCAGTTCGGGATGCTCCAACAACTCGGCGTCGCGCCGGAGGAGTTCACGCTGGGCGGCCTTGCGCGTACGCTCGTCAACCTCGTAAAAAGTGGGCGATGAGACGGGACACCCGTCACGTGCGTCTCACTGAACGCTGCGCCCGGACTCGCTACCCTTTCCCGACCATCTGGTCCTCGTCGTCCCACTCGCGCTTTCGCAGTTCGTACTTCTGGATCTTCCCGGTCGCAGTCTTCGGGATTTCGTCGACGAACTCGATTCTGTGGACGATCTTGTAGTCGGCCAGTTGCTCGCGGGTGTACGCGGTCAACTCGTCGGCGGTCACGCCGGGATTTTCGGGATCGCCGTTGTCCGGGACGACGAACGCCTTCGGCGTCTCGCCCCACTTCTCGGACGGCGCGGGGATGACCGCCACGTCGCCGACGGCCTCGTGGTCGAACAGCGTGTCCTCCAATTCGACCGAGGAGATGTTCTCGCCGCCGGAGATGATGATGTCTTTCTTGCGGTCCTTGATCGAGATCATGCCGTCCTCGTTGACGACGGCGAGGTCGCCAGTGTGGTACCAGCCTTCGAGGCGGTCGTTGAACGCCGCGTGGGTCTCGTCGGGCTTCTCCCAATACTCTTCCATGACCTGATTGCCCCGGACGACCACCTCGCCGATGGTGGTGTCGTCGCGTGGAACCCGCTCCCCGTCGTCGTCGACCACACGGAGTTCGGTTCCCAGTGGGGCGACGCCTTGGCGTTGTTTCAGCGAGAAGCGGAGCCCGCCCTCGTCGGGGATCAGCCGGTTGGCGTCGGAGGTGGCGATCAGCGGCCCGGTTTCGGTCGCGCCGTACAGTTGGGTGAACTCCCAGCCGAACTCGGTTTCGACCTCTCGGATCGTCGCGCTCGGCGGGGCGCTGCCGGCGGCGGTCACGCGGACCGGGTTGTCGCCGCTGAACGCCGGGTCGTGCTCGTCGGCGTACTCGCCGAGGATCGTCAGCACGGTCGGCGCACAACAGAGGAAGGACACGTCCTCGCCGTCGATCGCATCGAAGACGGCTTCGGCGTCGACGCCGCGCGTGCAGACGTGTTTCGCGCCGCGGCCGGTGACGGCGTAGATGTGGCCCCAGCCGTTGACGTGGAACATCGGCAGCGTCCACAGGTACACGTCGTCGTCGGTGAGGTGGTGGTGGATCGTCACCAGCTGGGCGTGCAGCGACTCCGTTCGATGGGTCCGGCAGACGCCTTTCGGATCGCCGGTCGTTCCCGAGGTGTAGTTGATGGTGATGATCTCGTCCTCGGACATCTCCGGGCGCTCGTAACCGTCGGGGTCGTCCGCGAGGAACGACTCGAAGTCGATCCAGTCGCCCTCGACCGGCGCCGGGTCGTTCGTCACGAAGACCTCGGCGGGAATCTCGTCGCGGATCGCCTCGATCTTGCTGGCGTACTCGTAGTCGGCGTAGACGACGCTGGCCCCCGAGTCCGAGAGGAGGTACTCGTAGTCAGAGGGTTCGAGGCGGTAGTTCAGCGGGACGTGGACAGCGCCACACTGCATCGCCCCGAACGCCGCTTCGAGGTGATAGTGCGTGTTCGGGTCCAGCACCGCGACGCGGTCGCCCTTCTCGACGCCGCGGGCCTGCAGCGCCGCCGAGAACCGGTCGACGCGCTCGCCGAACTCGTCGTACGTGAAGCGCTCGCCGTCGGTACCCACGACGGCCTCGTAATCGCCGTAGTACGTTCTGGCTCTGTCGAGGAAGTCGGTCACGAGTAATTGTTTTTTCATTCATGAAGGATTCGACCGCCGAACGCACTAAACGTGCTATTCAAGGCAACAATTTCCGTTTCAGCGACAGAAGGTCGAACGGTCGGCAGTTACACCGCGTTTTCTTCCGAACCCTGTGCCCGGCGTCAGGCCAGCGCGGGCAGGAACGTCACGCCGAACCAGCCGACGAGTCCGGCCGCCAGCGGGATCGAGAGATTGTCGTCGATGACGAAGCCGGCGATGCGGGGCTTGACGCCGTCGGCCACCGTCGCCGCCGCGGCGGCCAACAGCGCCGCCGACAGCGTCAGGAACGGCAGCGCGACCAGTAGACAGATGCCGAACATCGTCACGAGCACGCGCGGGCGCTTGATCGCGCGGAGTTCGTCGCTGCCGAGCACGCCGCTGATCGGGTCGCCGAGCGTCAGCATCAACATCGCGGGGATGGCGATGTCGGGCTCTAACAGCATGACGACGACCGTCAGGCTGAACATGTACAGCGCGTAGCCCGCGGGGTTGTCCTGCTCGTACTCGCGGGTGAGCTTGTCGTATATCCACCAGTCCAGCCCGAACGAAAGGCGGATCACCTCCAGCACGGCGGCGACGCCGCTGCCGATCAGCAAGAACAACTGGAGGTCCTGCCAGCTGAAGATGCCGGCGAGGTAGAACGCGGGCATCCCCGTCCCGCTGATGTGTACGAGGCGTCGCTTGATCTCGTCGGCCATCGCTCGTTAGTCCTCCTCGACCGGCTCGCCGTCGACCTCGTCGAACGTTATGTCGCCGTCCTGCAGTGCGGTTAGCGTCTCGTCGAGATCGTCGACCGGCACTCGAAGCTGCTCGGTCGAGTCCCGCTCGCGCACCGTGACGGTGCCGTCTTCGAGGGTCTCGTAGTCGACGGTGACACAGAACGGCGTGCCGATCTCGTCCTGTCGGCGGTAGCGCCGGCCGATCGCGCCGGAGTCGTCGTAGTTGACCGACAGGCCGGCCGCGCGCAGGTCCGCCGCGAGGTCGCGGGCGCGCTCGCCGAGGCCTTCCTTGTCCATCAGGGGGAACACGCCGACGGTCGTCGGCGCGACTTCGGCGTCGAGCGCGAGGTAGGTGCGCTCCTCGCCGCCGACCTCGTCCTCGGCGTAGGCGTGATCGAGGACGGTGTACAGCAGCCGATCGACGCCGAACGAGGGCTCGACGACGTGGGGCGTGACGTGCTCGCCCGACTCGGTCACTTCGTCGACCGAGAAGTTCGTCTTCTCGACGGGGACGGAGACCTCCTCGCCGTCGACCCTGACGGAAACCTCCTCGTCCTCGAACGCCGACCGATCGGCCTCGGCCAAATCGGCCAGCGCGTCGGCAACGTCCTGCGCTTGGCCGCCGAACTCGGGGCCGAGGTAGCTCATGTCCGGATCGACCGTCGCGCGCTCGACGGTGACCGGCTCGTCGTACTGCTGGAAGACGGTGAAGTCCTCGTCGGAGTGTTCGGCGTGTTTCGAGAGGTCGTAGTCGCCGCGGTAGGCGAAGCCGGCCAGCTCGATCCAGTCGCCGTCGAGTTCGGCTTCGGCGTCCCAGCAGTCGCTGGCGTAGTGGGCGCGCTCGCCCGCGAGGTGCTGACGGAACCGGAACCGATCGGCGTCGACGCCGACGCGCTCGTACCACTCCTGTGCGACGCCCAGATAGTAGGCGATCCACGGGCTGGCGAGCGTGCCGTCGTCGACGGCCTCGCCGATCGTCGTCTCGATCAGCTCGCCCCCCTCGTCTTCCTGCTCGCCGATCGGGTACAGGCGCACCTCGACGTCCTCGACGCGCGAGAGGTCGGGGCCCTCGCCCTCGGGGTCGACGAACAGTTCGAGTTCGGCCTGTGTGAACTCCCGGGTCCGGATGACGGACTTGCGCGGGCTGATCTCGTTTCGGTAGGCCTTACCGATCTGCGTGACGCCGAAGGGCAACTGGTTGCGGGCGTACTCCGACAGCAGCGGGAACTCGACGAAGATACCCTGTGCCGTCTCGGGACGCAGGTAGCCCGGCGACGACGAGCCCGGGCCGATGTTCGTGCCGAACATGAGGTTGAAGTCCTCGACCGGCTCGCCCGCCAGCTCGGCGCCGCAGGACGGACACACGAGATCGTGCTCCGCGATCAGGTCTTCGACCTCTTCGATCGGGACCGATTCGGCTTCCTCGATGTCGGTGTTGTCCTCGATGAGGTGGTCGGCGCGGTGGCTCTCGGCGCACTCGGCGCACTCGACGAGCATGTCGTCGAAGCCGTCGAGGTGGCCCGAGGCCTCGAAGACGGGCTCTGGCATCACCGTCGGCGCGTCGATCTCTTGGTGGCCCTCTCGGACCGCAAAGCGCTCGCGCCACGCGTCTTCGACGTTCTGCTTGAGCGCGGCGCCCTGCGGACCGAACGTGTAGAAGCCGGCGACGCCGCCGTACGCGCCGGCCGACGGGAAGAAATAGCCCCGTCGCTTGGCGAGTTCGACGAGCTTCTCGGCCGTGCTCTCACTCATACAGCGCCTCCAGCAGATCCATGTCCCGGACGATGCCGACGAGGTCGCCGCCCGAGACCAGCGGGATCTGCTCGATGTCGTCGGTGATCATCAGCTGGGCGGCGTCCTGCGCGGACTTGCCCTCCGAGACGGTCACGAGGTCCTCGGTCATGAACTCGGCAACCGTTCCCTCGGGTAGTTCGACGTTCCGGACGGTCATCGACCGGCTGCCCACGCCCTTGATGCCCTCCCACATCCAGTCGTCGTCCTGATCGGCGAAGCTGTTGCCGGTCTGCTCTTCGTCCTCGACGATCTCGGCCACGTCGAGCACGTCGACCTCGGTCAGCATACCGGCCGGCTCGCCCTCCTCGTCGAGCGCGACAGCGTAGGGCACGCCGGCGTAGTAGAGCTCGCGCATGGCGACGACCAGCGGCGCGCCGGCGAAGGTCGTGTTGACGTCTCGAGTTGCAAGCGCCCCGACCTCGGCGTCGGTGTCGACATCGCCGGTTGCGATCGCTCGGATCACGTCGGTGATCGTGACGATCCCTTCGAGTTCGCCATCGACGACGGGGACGCGTCGAGCGCCTTCCTCGACCATCAGCGCGGCCAGCTCTTCGATGGCGGCGTCGCGGGTCACCGTCGGCACTTCGTCCATCAGCAGCGCGAGCTGGTCCTCGTCGGGCTGTTCGATCAGGCTCTCTCGGGAGATCAGTCCGCGGTACTCCTCGCCGTCGTCGCCGGGTTTGACGACCGGCACGGAGGAGAACTCGCGGTCCTGCAGGTACTCCAGGGCGTCGTCGCGGCTACCGGGCAGCTCGACCGTGACGAGCTCGGACCGCGGCGTCATCGCGTCGGACACATTCATACCACGCGGTACGTCCAAATCCGTCATAAAGGCCGTGCTTCGTGGGTCGGGCTCACTCCCTGTGGCGTCGGCGTCTCGCGCCCGCTTCGTCACCGCTGACCGAGGCCGCTACACCGCTGTCGCTCTCGACGTGCTTGCGTCTGACGGCTGTTGCATGGGATCTACGGGCGATATCGGTCTATCTACAGGCACAATTGAATCCGACGGGTTTATACATGTGTGAAAGATAATTATGTATATGTCGACGGCAGGTTACAGCGACACGTCGCACGGCGCGAGCGAAATCGTCGGCTCGGTCGACGGTGAGGGCGAGGACGAGCGGTTCGTCATCGCCGACATCACGGCCGACGGCGCTTGGATCTCGATGTCGGTAGACGACGCGCCGTCGCTTCCGTCCTCGCGGTAGCTGTTTCGACGCCGTCACTCCTCGTGGCTGTCCGTCTCTGCGTGGACTGTGTAGGTCCTCGCTTTCTCGTAGCGCTTGTAGAAGTAGACCATCGGCACCGGCACCAGCAGGAGCGTCAGGACGTAGCGCTCGTGCGCGTAGGTGTACCCCACCAGCGCGGTCGCCAGCAGGATCGACGCGTGCGCGTAGAGCCAGCCCCAGCGCGTCAGCGACTCCCAGTCACCGTACAGGTACTCGTAGAACACGCGCTCGATTGTCTCACGCATGTGAACTCACGCGGACCTGCTGTCGCTGTCGGTTGTTGGGAGTCGGATCCCGCTGTTCGACGCCGCGGGTCGGCTCTCGATCTCCACCGCACTACACCTCCCGCTCGACGGCGAACTCGGTGAACGCGGCCAGTTCGCGCGCGGCGTCGGCGTCGAGATCGACGGCGTCGAGATGATCGAGTGCGCGATTTTTTAGTTCGCGGGCCCGCTGGCGAGCGTAGTCGATGCTCCCGGATTCGTCCAGAATGTCGATACACTCCTCGATTTCTCGGCGGTCGGTGTCCCCCGCGTCGAGAATCGCTTCCAGTCTCGCAACGTCTTCGGGGGGCGCGTGTTCGGCGGCGTGGATGACCAGCAACGTCTTCTTGCCTTCCCGGATGTCGTTGCCCGCCTCTTTGCCGAACCCCTCGACTGCCCCGCGCGTGCTCTCGATGTCGAGCACGTCGTCGCTGATCTGGAACGCCAGCGACAGGTCTCGTGCCCAGTTCGAGACGGCACGTTCGGCCGCCGGCGGCTGTTCGGTAAGGATCGCGGCGAGCCGGGCGGCGAGTCGGCCGAGGCTGCCCGTCTTGCACGAACACATCTCCAGATACCGGGCTTCGTCGATCCGGATCTCCCGCTCGTTGTGCCAGTGGATGTCGAGGCTCTGGCCCAGATGCGCTCGGTTGAGCTCGTCGATGATCATCTCGTAGGCAGCCAGTCGAGTGTCGCCGTCCACGTCGCCGGGGTTCCGGCGCAGAATCGTCATCGGCAGGAAGTACAGGGCGTTGCCGGCGTTCAGCGCGATGTCGACTCCGTACTGCTCGTGGATCGCCGGTTCGCCGCGGCGCATCGACGCCCCGTCTTCGACGTCGTCGACGAGTAACGTTCCCGTGTGGAGCAGTTCCGGCACGGCGGCGTAGGGCGCGTACGGCTCGGGATCCGCTCTAAACCCTTCGACCAGCGTTCTGAACACCGTCGCGCGCCACCGCTTTCCGCCGCGGTCCAGTAGTTCCCAGACCGGGTCCGATAGCGATCGCTGGACGGCTTCCGTATCGTACTCGTACGTCGCCGCTCCGAACGTCTCTGCGAGGTACTGCTCGTCGATCGTCGTCGGTAGGACGGCACCGATCGCCTCTGTGACACGCTCTTCTCCTGCCGTTCCCACGCCGTGGCTCATATTTTCTTTCTATATTCTCAGCAAGAAAGTGTTTCGATCCGTCGGCTCGGCGGACACCTGCGCATCTACATCTGTCTGTAAACCGCTTAAATTATAAGTTATCTACTCGGAATATTCTTGCACGGTGTCCAAACCGATGGTTACAGAAAACAGTTCTGCCGGCTCTCTCTCGGAGGTATCGCCACTCAAAGCACTCGACCTGATGACTCAGCCTCGCTTTCTTCTTCCGACGGCGTTTCCGTTCATCGTCTATCTCGGGTGGACGATGGACTCGTCGGCGTCGCTGTCGGCGCAGTTGCTCGCGGCGCTGGGCATCGCACTCGGCGGGTGGTTCGGCGCGATGGCCGTGGAGTACCAGCCGTTCGTCCCGCTCGAAGACGGAACGATCAACGAGATTCAGGGCGGCCTGTTGTTCGTCGTCGCCGCGGTGATCTACGGCGTCTGGAGCTACAACGCTTGGCCGGCGGTCGTGCAAGGGTTCGGTCTCGTCTCCGGCGTCGCCGTGGCGCTGTGGCTCCCGGCGAGACGCGTCCTCAACCTCTCGGGTGGCGTCATCTTCCCGACGGCTCTGTTCGTGTTTCTGACGCTACAGGATCTCCGGCTCGCCCCGCTACTGGTGGTGCTTGCGATCCGCGTGCCCGTCGCGCTCACGATCGAAGATCTCTCGCCTCTCGAGACGACAGTCGGACTGACGCTGGGAAGCATCTCGGTGCTGACCGTTCTCGCACTCACGCCGCTCGGGTGATCGACGCCGCGTTCGATTGCACCCGTACCGACTGTCTGCGTTCCTCGCGGAAGCTCGCCGCACGCATATTATTTACTCACTTCAACTAATTATATTTGGAGAAGATACAACAGTTTTAACTCTTGTCTTGGAGATAGTTTCCTCCGATGATCGTTGTGACTGTGGCCGGTCCTCCCTGCCGCGCCTCCGCCTGCCGGCGGACCGATCGTCGCACTGAACCGCCCGCTCGAAACTCCTTCGTGGCTGTCCGTCGCCCTGACCCGGACGGGACGGTGGCGGCCTGATGTCGCGGATCGACCGCGTTACAGCGGCCGTTACGGAGCACAGTCGCGTACTCGTCCTCGCGCTGTTGCTCGTCACTGCCGCGCTGGCCCCGGGACTGGTCGGAATCGAGCAGGCCGGGGCGGTCTCGGGGCTCTCGGGCGATAGCGAGGCCGCCGAGGCCAACGCCGAGATCAGGGAACGATTCGACGAACGGGACGTACCGTCGACGACGACCGTGATCGCAGTCCGCAACGAGGACGACAACGTCCTCTCGCGTGACTCGCTGTTGCGGACGCTGCGATACCAGCAAACGTTACACGACAATCGGACGGTCAACGCGACTCTCGTCGAGGACTCGCCCGTGGTCGGCATCGAAAATATCGTCGCCCGAGCCGCGATTCAGGCCGAGCGTCGGGGTACCGTCACGCAGACGGATCTTCAGGGCTGGAACGAGTCCGAGGGGCTGACCGCCGCGAACGGCTCCGACGACTGGCCTGACCCCACGATCGACGACCAGATCGAGCAACTGGAGTCGATGAACGCGTCGGAGGTCTCCGCTGTCGTCGGGCGCATCCTCGACCCCGAGAGCTCCTCGGAAGCGACTCGCCGGGCGTACCAGTTGCTCCCCGAGAGCTACCGGGCCGGCGCGACCACGGCTGACGCCCGCATGATGGTGCTGACGCAGGCGACCGACGGGCAGGTCAGCTCGGCCGCGGGACTCTCAGGAGACATCTCCGAGGCGCTGGGCGTCGCTCGATCGCTGGCGACCGATCGAGCGGACGACGAGCGCTACTACTTCTACGGCGCCGGACTGGTGAACTACGAACAGGATACCGTCATTCAGGATAGCTTCGGCATCCTCGGTCCGTTGGCCGTGCTGTTCGTCCTCGTCGCGCTGTCGCTGGCCTACCGCGACCCGGTCGACGTGCTGCTCGGCGTCGTCGGCATCGCCGTGGCGCTGATCTGGACGATGGGAGCGATGGGCTGGCTCGGCATCATGTTCAACCCGCTGATGATCGCCGCGCCGATCATCCTGATCGGCCTCTCGGTCGACTTCGCGCTCCACGTCACGATGCGCTACCGCGAGGTGCGCCACCGCTCGGACGCCGGCGTGCGCTCGGCGATGCGCGAAGCGCTCGCAGACCTCGGCCCCGCCCTCGCACTGATCACCGCGACGACGGTCATCGGCTTCCTGTCGAACTACACCAGTCCGATGGCCGATCTCCGGACGTTCGGCCTCGTCACTGCAATCGGCATCACCGCGACGCTGGTCGTCTTCGGCGGGCTGATCCCCGCGCTCAAAGTCGAGATCACACCGCTACTCGCGCGCCGGGGCTGGGACCGGACGCCCTCGCTCCCGGGTACCGGTGGCCGGCTACGACGCCTGCTCGACACCGGCGCGACGATCGCCACCCGCGCGCCGCTCGTCTTGCTGGTCGTGACTGGACTGTTCACCGGCGCCGCCGCCTACGGCGCGACCGGCCTCCAGATGTCCGCCCAGCAGGACCTATTCATGGGCGACGATCCGCCGGAGTTCACCGAGAATCTCCCGGACGCCATCGAGCCGAGCGACTACTCGCTCAAAGAGGACCGCCAGTACATCTACTCGACGTTCCAGTCGCCCGACCGGCAGGGGTACGTCTTCGTGACCGGAGACGTGACTACCCCGGAGACGCTCGAACGCGTCGCCGACGCCCACCACGCCGCGGTGGAGTCGGGAACGGTGTACGAAGCCCCGCGCGGCGGGCCGGCGATCCTCTCCCCGCTGTCGGAGATGCGTTCGGTCGCCCGGGAGAACCAGTCGTTCAACGCCACGTTCCAAGCCGCCGATAGCTCCGGGAACGGCGTCCCCGACCGGGATCTCGAATCGCTCTACGACGAGTTCCACGCCGCCGCGCCGGATCGCGCGGCCCGGACGCTCGACCGCGCCGACGACGGCAGCTACGCGGCCATGCAAGTTCGGATCAGCACGGACGGCAGCGTCGACCGGTCCGAAGCCGTCGCTGCGGTGTCGGATGCCGCTGCCGAGGTCGACGACAACGACGACTTGGAGGCCGTCGCCACCGGGAGCTTCGTCATCGAGCAACAGCTCAACGACCGGCTCTCGACGACGCTGATCGAGAGCCTGTCGCTGACGATCGTCGCCATTCTGCTGATCCTGATGGCCGTCTTCCGGCTGACGGCGGGATCGTTCTCACTCGGCGCGATCACGCTCGTCCCGGTGATCCTCAGCGTCACGTGGTTGTTCGGCACGATGGCCACGCTCGGCATCCCCATCAGCCTCATCACGGCGATGGTCGGCAGCGTGACAGTGGGGATCGGCGTCGACTACGCCATCCACGTCAGCGAGCGCTACTGGCAGGAGCGGGCTGACGCCTCGCCGGCCGAGGCACTCGTCCGGACGGTCACTGGCAGTGGCAGCGCGCTGTTGAGCAGCGCCGTCACGACGGCGATCGGGTTCGGCGTCCTATCGTTCGCGCTGCTGCCCGCGCTCCGTCACTTTGGGTTCGTCCTCGCACTCGGCGTCGTCTACTCGTTCCTCGGCGCTCTGTACGTGCAGCCGAGCCTGCTGATGCTCTGGGATCGGTACGTTGCCGGCACCCACGACGCGACGGCGTCGTCGATGCCCGTCGGGAACGACTGATCTGCGGCGACGCCGTCGCGGCGTCGCTGTGCTGTCAGCGTTCGGACGACAAAAATAGGCGACTCGTTCGATCTACCGTCGAACGGTCGCGCGGTGTTTCGTCTTCGGGCGGAGCGTCATCGACGGCGTGAACTCGATCTCGCCGTCGACCTCGACGTCGAGGGTGACGTTGCCGACCATCTCGGCCAGCGCGATGATCATCTCCTGTCGAGCGACTTTCTTTCCGGGGCAGAACCGCGGCCCGCCGCTGAAGGGGAAGTACGCGAACTGCGGCCTGTCGGCGTCGCGCTCCCACCGACCGGGATCGAACGCCTCGGGGTCGTCCCAGAACCGCTCGTCGCGCTGGGGCACCCACTGTGGCATGATGAACTGCGTTCCCTCGGGGAACTCGTACCCGCCGATGGTGACCGGCTCCGTGGCCTCTCGATTGACGCCGACCGTCGGCGGGTATAGCCTGAGCGTCTCTGTGATCACGTTTCGCGTTTGGACCAGTTCGTCGATGTCTTCGGGATCGAGCCCGTCATCGCCGGCGACCGCCTCGTACTCGGCTTCGAGCGACCGGCGAACCGACGGATGCTCGTCCAGCAGGCGCCAAGCATGGGTGAGCGACCCGCCCGGCGACGAGGTGCCCGCGAGTAACAACCCGACCAGATTGTGCCTGACTTCTTGCTCCGAGAGCACGCCCTTGTCGCTGGCCTCCAGCAGGAGCGAACACACGTCCTCGCCGGACTCGCCTTGGCGTCGCTTCTCGATGCACTCGCCGACGTAGTCGTTCAGCGCCCGCACCTTTTTCTCGAAGCGCCGGTCCGTCGGCGTCGGGATCCAGTCGGGGAGATATCGACCAAGGCGGCGGAAGTTCGCGCGATCGATGAGCGAATCCGAGGCGGCGATGATCACGTCCTCGTCGCCGCGCACGTCGATTCCGAGGAGCGTGTCGGCGAGCATCCGCATCGTCGAGACGCGCATCTCTTTGTGTAGGTCGAACTGCTCGCCGTCGTCCCAAGCGTCGATGGACGCGGTTACTTCCGCGATCATCCGCTCTCGATACGCTTCGACGGTGTCGCCGGTGAACGCCGGGTTGATCGCTCTCCGGCGTCGCTGCCAGTCGTCGCCGGTCGACATGTTCACCGCGTGGTCGGTGATCCCCTGAAAACTCGCGCGCTGGGCGGGGCCGATCGTGAACTGCCCGTGTTTTTTCACCAGTATCTCCTGTATCTGGGCCGGTCCGGTGACGAGATAGAACGATTGGCCGGGGTACTCCAACCTGACGATGTCGTCCTGCTGTCCCCACTTTTCGATCGCGCTGATCGGGTCGCGCGCGTACTCGATCCCGTGGCCGAACACCGGTGTTCGTGCCGGCGTATGGACTGATTTTGCATCCGACATGAGGTTTTATTTTGCTATTATTCTATTTAATCTTATGATGGAGAATAAATAACTGGATGCTCAGATGCGGTCCCTTCAGCACTTCCAGCGTCTCTGGCACGACTGTGACTCCGGGCAGTTTCGATAGGTCTATTTGTTGCAGAGATATTTGCACGCATCATGGACTGGAATCATGGCCGGAGATCGTTTCTCGGTAGCTTGACCGCCGCACCGTTCGTAACGACACCCGCGGCCGGACAACAGTCGGCGGTCGACGACGCCGTTCGGCAGGCCATCGAACGCTCCCGGTCGTATCTCCGCGACGCCGCGACCGACGGCGATTTTGCCCACTGGGATACGACGGTCGGCTACGGCGAGTACGGCGACCTGCGATACACGGCCTACTACGCCCTCTTGCTGGAACGAGTCGGCGCGCGCGAGGCGATCAGGGACCGGTGTATCGGCCATCTGCTCGACCGCCGCTCCGCGGACGGCGGTTGGGGCGACGCCGTAACCAACTTCAGCGCGCTCTTGCTCTTCGAACTGATCGACGACGCCGACCACGCCGCTGTGATCGAGGACATCCAAGACGAAATCGACCGGCTGGGCCACTCGCTGCTTCCGTCCGACGACCGAGACGACGCCGGCGTGCGGGTGTCAGAGCGGTTCCGCGTCCGCCTCTGCTACGCGCTGTTGTCCGATCGCTACGCCTACGACGAGCTGTTCCCGGCCGACCGGCCGGTCGAAATCGGTCGCCTGCTGTCGCTGACCCCGGCGTTCGACGGGACGGCGATTTCGGCTCGGGAGAACATGAGCCGGCCCATCCACATCGGCCCGCTCTCGGCGTACTTCCTGCTCGGCGCCGCGGCGCGGGACGACCCGCTCGGGGAAGACGAGCAGGTGCTCGCAGACGCGTTCGAGAACGTGCTTCGGAGCCGCCGACTGCCCAACGGCGCTTGGAACACGTCGCCGACGACGATCTTCGGCGCTCTGGCCCTCGCCGAACGCGGATTCGATCTCTCGGACGACGAGGTCCGGCTTCCCGTCGATTGGCTCGCCGACAACCGCGTGACTGAGGCCGGACGCGTCGAGATCTGGCGTCTGCCCGTCTGGGACACCGGCCTCGTGATCGAGGCGCTGCTCGAATCGGGGCTGTCGCCGTCGGATCCCCTCCTTCGGGACGCAGCCCGGTGGCTCTACCGGGCGCGCACGCCGCAGGTGGACGTGAATCCGGTCGACGCCGAACTGGATCGCTCGCCCGCGCCGTTCCGGCGTCACCACGGCGACGGATGGGGCTACATGCCACACGCCTTTTCGGACTGGGACGACACCGGCCTCGCCATCAGTGCGCTGTCGGCGTTCGCCGGTCCGGCGCTGGACGAACAGACGGCGTTCCTGCTCGACGTACAGAACCGGGATGGAAGCTGGTCGGCGTACACGACCGACTACGAGCCGTTCGACGACGCCGCTGCCGAGACGATCCGCTCGCGGGTCGGAGATGGGCTCTACCGAGTCTTTTTCGGGTACGTTCCCTCGCCCGACGTGACCGGCGGTGCGCTCGCCGCGCTCGGTAAACGCGGGCACACGGTTCGCGACAGCGAGGCGGTGCGTGATGCCGTCGATTATCTCACGGACGCCACCGCGGACAACGACCTGTGGCTCGGCGTCTGGGCGCAGGGGTTCACCTACGGGACGGCCCGCGTGCTCGGTGGCCTGCGACGCGTCGGCGTCGATCCGAGCCGGGAGTACGTCCAAGCGGCAGCCCAGTCGCTGATCGAGCAGCAAAACGACGACGGCGGCTGGGGAGAAGCCACCAGATACGACCCCGCCAGATCGACGCCGGGGAACGTTCCGTACCAGTCTGCCGACTCGACGCCGACCCAGACCGGCTGGGCGCTGCAGGCGTTGCTGTACGCCGGCATTTCGCCGGACAATCCCGCGATTCAGGACGGGATCGACTATCTGCTTCGGATGCAAGACTCGACCGGCGCGTGGACGCCGGACCGCGTGATGTACAACTTCGGTGGCCCCGGCTACAGCACCGACGCGACCACGCAGGCGGCCGCGCTCGCGGCGCTTGGCTCGTACGCATCGGCTCGCGCGGCATCGACCGACGACTGACCTCGTCACCGCCCTCGCCGGGACGTTCGTCTGCCCTCGGCGGTGGACTATCCGGCGCTCACGTCGCCGCTTCTCGACCGAAAATCCGTCTCCAGCGTCCCGTAGAACTGCAGCGACGCCAGATGAGCCAGCAGCAGCGCCACGACCAGTAGGCTCCCCGAGACGGCGGCGAGCACGAGAGCGCCGAGCGCTTTCAGCGTGATGCCGAGGCGCTTCGTCGACCGCTTCCCGACGAGACAGGCGAGCGTCTGCTTGCCCGCCTCCCGGTCGCCTTCGATGTCTTTCGCGTTTCGCATCTCCAGTCCCGCGAAGACGATCAGGAACCAGCAGCAAAACAGCACTGCGCCCTCTCGGCGTCCGAGCGGGTACGACGCGATCCGACCGAAGATAAACACGATCTGGTACGCCCACGCGAACGCGACCGCACACGAGTCCAGCGGCACCGAGACCGTCTTGATCTCGTCGTAGAGAGCCAGTACGGCCAGCGGGACGTGGCCGAGTAAGACGGTCGCCAACCTGGCAGCGTCGACCGGCGGCGCCGCGACGAACAGCGAGAGCTCGAACAGGAGCAACGCCGCCGCCGCGGCGCCCAGCAACTCTCGCTCGTACGCTTCGACCAGCGCGGTCCTGTCGGGGTTGTTGATCCGGTCCTCGTCCGTAATGAGCAGCCGGTCGACGATGTACACGAACGCGGTCAGCGCCCCCATCGTCACGAACCCCACGCCCGCCGCTGTCGGGGGCTCCCCCAGTGCGATGGCCGAAATAGCCAGAATGAGCGCCGAGTTGACGACTAGGTACAGGCTGCAACTGACGAACAGGTTGTAGCAGTCGTGCAGAAGCTGCCCGTTCCGGTTCAGCATCCGCTGATCCCCGCTCGGTTTCTGTCGCTGTGGTACCTTCCGGCCTTTCCAAGGCCGTGCCGAAGCAGTCGCTTATAACCGGCTCCTGTCGTGCTTTTTTCTCCTCTCCCGAACATGATTTCAATATATTCTGCACACAAATTAAATTTATATTTAACGGATTAGAACTAAATAAACAATTTTGTGGTATCTAATCGGACAGATAACGCCGAACGATCGCCCCGAGGCGCTGGCCGATTGGGACGCCGCTGACGCCGCTGCGCCCGATTCGATATAGCGCTATCTAATTTACCTCTACACTCGCCCGGCTCACACCAGTAATCCGAACGCGGCGGCAACCGAGCCGTTACCGACGGATGACCGGATTTTTTGACGCCGCGCGAGTACGGCCGCCAAATGGCGTCCGACCTCGACGAGAACCCGTTTCTGCGAGAGCCGCCGACCGACTTCGAGTCGGTCGAGGAGCTCTCGGCAACTGCGGCCCGCGAGCAGGCCGAACAGCTCCGCGAAGCCATTCGGCACCACGACCGGCGCTACTACGTCGAGTCCGACCCGGTGATCGCCGATCGGACCTACGACGCGTTGCTGTCCCGGCTCGAAGCGCTCGAAGCGGCGTTCGACCTCGACGACGAGGACAGTCCGACCCGGCGGGTCGGCGGCGAGCCGGTCGAGGAGTTCGATACCGTCGAGCACGTCGCGCCGATGCTCTCGATCGACCAGAGCGGTGACGCCGAAGAGGTCTACGAGTTCGACGAGCGCGTCCGCGGCGAGGTCGGTCCCGTCGAATACGTCTGCGAGCCGAAGTTCGACGGCGTCTCGATCGAGGTCGTCTACGAGGACGGCCGGCTGATCCGGGCCGCAACGCGCGGGGACGGGCAGGAGGGCGACGACGTCACCCGGAACGTCCGGACGATCCGGTCGATCCCGCAGGTCTTGTCCGGCGATCCCCCCGAGTTCCTCGCGGTCCGCGGAGAGGTGTTCATGCCCCGCGACGCGTTTCAAGCGTACAACCGCGAGCGCGTCGAGCGGGGCGAGGACCCCTTCGCAAACCCCCGAAACGCGACCGCGGGGACGATCCGCCAGCACGACCCCGCCGTCGTCGCCGACCGACCGCTTGACTGTTTCTTCTTCGAGGTGCTCGATTCGAGCGACGGCTGGGCGACCCGCTGGGAAGAGGATCAGGCGCTGCCGGAGTACGGCCTCAAAGTAAACGAGCACACCGAGCGCGTCGATGGGATCGAGGACGCCCTCGCGTACCGCGAGGAGATGCTAGAGCGTCGTGACGAGTTGAACTACGAGATCGACGGCATCGTGATCAAGGTCGACGACGCCGACAAGCGCGAGCGACTGGGCGCCACCGCCCGCCACTACCGGTGGGCCTTCGCCTACAAGTTCCCCGCCCGCACCGAGGTGACGACCGTTCGGGAAATCGCTGTGCAGGTCGGCCGTACCGGCCGGTTGACCCCGGTCGCTCTGCTCGACCCCGTCGACGTGGGAGGCGTCACCGTCTCGCGGGCCAGCCTGCACAACCCCGAGGAGATCGCCGATCTCGGCGTCGATGTCGGCGACAAAGTCCGCGTCGAGCGCGCTGGCGACGTGATCCCGCAGGTCGCCGAGGTCGTCGAGGACGAGGTACACGGCGAGTCCCACTTCGAGTTTCCCGAGACCTGCCCGGTCTGTTCGAGTCCGATCGAGCGCGACGGCCCGATGGCCTACTGTACGGGCGGGCTAGCTTGTACTGCTCAGTTGCGCGAGTCGGTCGTCCACTACGGCGGCGACGACGGCCTCGACATCGAGGGGCTCGGCGAGCGCACGGTCCGCCAGTTCATCGACGAAGGCCTGCTCACCGACAGCGTCGCGGATCTCTACGAGATCGACGCCGACGAACTGGTCGCGCTGGAGGGCTGGGGCGAGCGCAGCGCCGAGAACCTGCTGGCGGAACTCGACGCGACCAAAGAGCCCCCGCTCGCGGACTTTCTGGCCGCGCTTGGCATCCCCCACGTCGGCGCCGCGACGGCCCGCGAACTGGCCCGCGAGTTCGGCACGCTCGACGCCGTGATCGACGCCGACGCCGAGGCGCTGGAAGCCGTGCCCGATGTCGGGTCGGTCGTCGCCGGACAGATCCGCGACTTTTTCGACTCGGCGGCGAACCGAGCGGTCGTCGCGGACCTGCGCGACCACGGCGTCGACCCGCAGGACGCCGACGTGGAGGGCGGAGACGAACTCGCCGGACTCACGGTCGTGTTCACCGGCAGCCTCTCCGAGCACACCCGCAGCGAGGCCCAAGCACTCGTCGAGGACCACGGCGGTTCGGCGACCAGCAGCGTCTCGGGCAACACCGACTACCTCGTCGCCGGGGAGAATCCGGGGCAGTCGAAGCGATCGGACGCCGACGACGAGGGTGTCCCGGTCATCGACGAAGCCGAGTTCGAGGAGTTGCTCGAAGAGCGTGGTATCGACATCGAGTAACGGCGTCACCGGACTGTCCAGCTGCTCGGCGCCCCTACAGATCGACGGCGTCGAACCGCCAGAGCCCGATCGTCAGCGGCGCGACGGTCCACAGCGCCAGCACGATCGCGCCGGTCCACGCGGTCATGTACGGCTCGGCGTACCAGACCGGCGGATACTCGGTCAGCACGAGGTCACGGAGCACGAGCTGGTAGGCGTTGTGCGGGCTGAGCATGAACAGAATGTTGACCCACTCCGGAAACCCGCCGACCTGAAGCACCCACTCGCCGGTCGTCAGCCGATTTGCGATCGCGTTCGACGCCAGCACGAGCGCCCCCCACAGCAGTTTGAACACCAGATAGTACGCCAGCACGCCGACGGCCGCCCACGTCGGCGACGCGGTCGCGGCCGACACGGCGACGGCGACGCTGACGTAGGCGATCCCGACGAGCAACAGCGCGCCCAGAAAGCCCAGATAGCCGACGATGGAGTAGGCGTCGAACGCGACCACGACGACGCCGAACCCGGCGGCGAAGGCCAGCACGACCGGTACTGCGAGCACGACCGTCCGGCCGACGAACTTGCCGACGACCACGTCGTCCCGGCTGTGGGGCTGGGAGAGCAACAGCGCGAGGCTCCCGCTCGCGCGCTCGCCGGCGATCGATTTGTAGCCGAGCATCGCGGCGATGATCGGCACGAACGCCGACGCCGGGCCGAGCACGGCGACGAAGGTCTGGAACGACGCACTGCCGGCCGGCGCGCCGAGCAGCCGCGGCGCCGCGATGTAGACACCCATCAGCGCGAGCGCGATCAGCGCCATCGCGCCCGAGAGCCCCTGCAGAACGCGTGATCGCGCGGCGTCTTTGACCTCCTTGCGTGCGACGACGCGCCAGCTCACGCCTCGCCCTCCGTGTACTGTCGGAACAGCGCTTCGAGCGATGCTTCTTCGGTCCGAAAGTCTGCCACTGCGACGCCGTGGTCTTCGAGCGTCCGTATCACGGCCTGTTTCGCATCGGCGTCACAGCGCACCACGAGCGCGTCGCCGTCGCGGTCGACCGCGGCGACGCCGTCGACCGATTCGACGGCTGTCACCGCGTCGTCGTCGGCTCGATCGACCGTGACTCGGAGTCGAGCGCCCCGGCCGGCGGCGTCGCCCAGCCCTTCGACCGTGTCCTCGGCGACGAGCTCGCCGCCGTGCAGGATGGCGACCCGGTCGCAGATCGCTTCGACCTGCCCGAGGTCGTGGCTCGAAAAGAAGATCGTCGCGCCCCGATCGCGCTCCTCCCGGAGCACCTCGCGCAGTCGACGCGCGCCGTTGGGATCGAGCCCGGTCGTCGGTTCGTCGAGGATCAGTAGGTCGGGCTCGCCGACCAGCGCCATCCCGAGCGCGAGGCGCTGGGCCATCCCTTTCGAGTAGTCGCCGGCCGGCCGGTCGGCGGCATCAGCGAGGCCGACCCGCTCTAAGATCGCGCCCGGGTCGGCGTCGCTCTCGCGGGACTCGCAGGCGAACGCGACGTGCTGACGGCCGGTGAGCCGGTCCCACACGCTGAGGCCGTCGGGCAGGACGCCGACGCGCTCGCGGACGGCCACCGGCTCGGCCTGACAGTCGCGCCCGAACACTCGCGCGACGCCCTCGGTCGGGCGCGCGAAGTCGAGTAACACGTTGATCGTCGTCGACTTTCCGGCGCCGTTGGGCCCGAGAAAGCCGAAGATCTCGCCCTCCTCGACGGCGAGATCGAGCCCCGACAGCGCCGTGACGGCGCCGTAGCGCTTGGTCACGCCGTCCAGTTCGATCGCTGCCATGGCTTCGGGTTCAGGGCATCGACGCTTATGTCCTTCGTCGGCCGATCACAGCTCTTCGTCCGGTTCGTGCTCCTCGGCCATCGTGGCGACCTCGGCGGCGTAGCGCTCGCGTTGGTCGTCGTCCTCCACGGATTCGAGGTCGCCCTCTGGCACCGCTTTGGCGGCGGTCACGTCGATCTGGGAGAGTGCGTGGGCCGATAGCTCGCGCTGCTGGTAGCGCTCGCCGTCGGGCGTCGCGTACACCAGCGTGACGAGGTTTCGCTGGTCGAACGAGCGCTCGACCAGCCAGCATCGAACCGTCGATTCGGCGTCGTCGTCGGTCTGCTCGTCGGTCATGGGTCCGGGTTCGGGCCCGACCCACCTATGTTCCCCGGACGCGTCTCGACGCTGTCTCCGTTCCTGTCTCGCCGCCGTCGTCCGGTAGCGACGCCGATCCCATTGGAATCTGTCTAAAATTAGAAGAAATAATACTTCGTGAATGTTTTATACTCAGATAGGTGGTGTGAGGACATGAGACGTAGTACGCACGTCGCCACGCTCGACTCGCTCGTCGACGTGCCGATCGCCGACGGTGGTCGGCGGCGTCCCGACGCCGACGAGGCGACCGTCGACGACGCAACGCCGTCCTCACATCCCGGACCGCCGCAGTTCGTGGCCGTCAACGAGACGATCGAGGATCCCAACGGCAACGATCAGGAAGACCGCGACGCGCTGGCGCCGCGGAACCCTGTCGCCGACGCGACCTACTCGTGGTCCGTCGTCGACGCGCCCGCCGACAGCGAGGCGACCGTCGGTGACGACCCGATCGTCGGCTTCGATCCCGACGTTCCCGGCGAGTACACGCTCGCGCTGGACGCCGACGACGGGCGCCACGAACTGACCGTCCGGGTGTTTCCCCCCGAAAATGAGGACGACCCGCGACCTCGCGTCGAACTTGACGCCGACGTGGTCGGCGAGCAGGTCGTGCTCACTGCCACCGCAACGACGCCGCCGGCCAACTCCCAGCTCGATCCCGACATCGACGTGGAGCTGTACGTCGACGACCGCGACCGGGACGCGCTGACCGACGCCGGCAGCGTCCTCTCGGCCGCCGAGATCGACGAGCCGGTTCGGATCCACGCCGTCGCCGCCGGCCGCCGGTACAGCGTCGCCGACTCGATCCGGCTGGTTCCCGACGGCGACTCGGTGTCAGTCGAACGTCCCTACGACCCGCCGTCGTGGCTCGACGACGCCGTCTTCTACGAGATCTTCACCCGCCGGTTCCCCGATCAGGACGATCCGACGTTCGACCAGATGGCCGAGCATCTCGATCACCTCGACGAACTGGGCGTCGACGCGCTCTGGCTGACGCCCTTCGTCGACGCCTACAGCAGTTTCGGCACCGACGACGACATGGGCGGCCCCCACGGGTACGACGCGCTCGATTACTTCTCGGTCGATCCCGAACTCGGGACGATGGCCGACTTCGAGGCCTTCGTCGACGCCTGCCACGAACGCGACATCAAGGTCGTGTTCGATCTCGTGGTCAACCACACGTCGATCCGCCACGAGTTCTTCCAAGCCGCTTCTGACCCCGACCACGAGGACCACGAGCGCTACCGCGACTGGTACCGCTGGGAAGACGAGGACGAACTCGTTCCGGACACGTACTTCGGCTGGAGCAACATCCCGAACCTCAACTACGAGAATCCCGAGGTCCGGGAGTTCGTCCTGTCGATCGTCGACTTCTGGGTCGACAAGGTCGACGGGTTCCGCTGCGACGTGGCGTGGGGCGTCCAGCACTCGTTCTGGAAGGAAGTGTACGATCGCGTCCAGTCGGTCGACGAGGACTTCCTGATGCTCGACGAGTCGGTGCCGTACTTCGCGGACTTCTCGGAAGGCGAGTTCCACATCCATCACGACGACCGCCTCCACGAGGCGCTCGGCATGGCTGCCGATGGCGACGCCGACGCCGTGCTCGACGCCGTCGAACGCCGCGCGAACGTCGGCGTCCCCTCGTATCGACCCTTCCTCCAGTACGCCGAGAACCACGACCTCGATCGCTTCCTCGCCGAGCACGGCCGGGCAGCCCAGATGGCCGCCGGCGCCGCGACGTTCACGCTCCCCGGCAACCCGATGCTGTACTACGGGCAGGAAACCGGTCTGGAGGGCTACCGCGATCCGATGAACTGGGGCGAGTTCGACGAGGAGCTGTACGACTTCTACCGCTCGCTCGTCGACGCACGCAAGTCGATTCCGGCGCTTGGCAGTGACGCCGGCATCGAGCGCGTCCCGTTTTACTCCGAGTCCGATCGCGTGCTCGCGTTCTCGCGGGTCGCCGACGATCAGCGCGTCGTCGTCGTCCTCAACTTCGCGGAGGGCTCTCGCACCGTGCGCCTCGGCTCGTACGTCGAGACGACCGATCTGCTGACCGACGCCGAGCTCTCGCCGACCGAACGCGACGACGGACTGATCGAGTTCGAGGTCGAAACGGTGGCCGTTCTCGAAGCCGACGAGCCGCCCGCAACCGGTCCCGAACTTGACGCCGGCGACTCCGACGACGCCCGCGAGTTCGACGCCGAGGACGGCCTCGCTGCCGTCACCGGCGACGACAGCACCGAGTCCTGACCCGCACCTGTCTTCCGTGCTCACCGGCGTTGCTGCTGCATCTGTGTCGAAATAATTCATAATATTTTTATGCTCATCTTGGGAGTGTGGTATCATGGACCGAAGACAGTACCTGAGCGGGCTGGTTGCAGCGGGCGGACTGGCGGTTACGGGCGTCTCCACGACGGCCGCACAGTCGAGTGCGATCGCGTCTTGGGAAGATCCCCAGGGCGACGACGCCGGACCCGGGAACTACACGTACCCGACGAGCAGCGAGATTCCCGAAGGCGAACTCGACTTGGCGTCGTTCACCATCGGCACCGACGGCGACCGATACACGTTCGACTTCTCGTTCCACAGCGAACTCACGAACAACTGGGACGGCGCGAACGGGTTCTCTCACCAAGTGCTCCAAGTGTACTTCAAGAACCCAGACGGCAGCGGCGGTTCGACCGAGATGCGGAAGGGCATCAACGCGACGCTCGAGTCCAACTACCACCACCGCTTGATGGTGACGCCGTTCCCGAGCGAGGTTCCTGCCGTCGTCGAGGATGCAAGCGGCAACGTCGTCAGCGAGGACGTGTCCATCTCGACGACCGACGCCAGTACGATCCGGGTGTCGATTCCCCAGTCCGTGATCGGCTATCTCGAGAGTGCTAGCCTCGTCCCGATCGTCGCCGGCTGGGACGGCTACGGCACCGGCGGTATCCGCGCGCTCAAGGAGAGCGCTGGCGAGTGGTCGTTCGGCGGCGCCAAAAACGACAACGCGCCCGTAATTATCGACCTCGTCACGCCCGAAGGCACCAGCCAGAGCGACGCGCTGTCGTACTCCAGCGACGCCAAAGCGTCCGTCCCGTACCTCTCGATCGGCGGGAGTTCCGACGGGGGTAGCTCCGATGGCGGCTCGGATGACGGCAGCTCCGACGGCGGCAGTTCGGACGACGGCGGTTCTGACGACGGTAGCTCCGATGATGGCAGTGGCTCGGATGACGGAGGATCCAGTGACGACGGCAGTTCCGACGACGGCGGTTCGGATGACGGCAGCTCCGACGACAGCGGCTCCGAAAGCAGCTCGGACAACGACGGGAGCTCCGACGACGGGAGTTCCGATAGCGGCCTCCCCGGCTTCGGTCTCGGCGTCGGTCTCGTCGGTGCGGCCGGCGGTGCGCTCGCGGCGCGGCGTCGCGGTGAGGACGAAGACGACGCCTAGCTGAACTTTCTACTCTTCTCGGGAGCCATTTTCGCAATGGCTCTGCCGCCTTTTTTCGACCGTAGCACGCGCCGTCGCCGGTTTTCGGACTAGGTCAGACTGTACTGTCCTCCATCGTTGTGTATCGCATATTGCTATACAGAATCCCGGTCCCCGGTCGCTGAGACTGATTGCCCCACCGCGTGTTACGGCAAGTTCCTTAGGGTTGTTTAGCGCTACACTGCACCGCCCTCTCGATCTCGGTACAGTTATATGAACGATTGCTCAATCAATCATCTATGGGATCGCAAACGGACCGACTCGAACGGCTCATCTCCGAGGAAAGCGGCGACTGCTGCGAAGCCGACTTAGAGCAACGGCTCGATTCGTTACGCTCGTATCAATCGGAGGCACACACCGACCCCGACGCCGACCTCACCGCACTCAAGACATTGGGGAACGATACACGATACAATATCGTCCGATTGCTGAAGGCCGCAGATCGGGAGCTGTGCGTCTGCGAGATCAACCCGATCGTCGATGTCAGTGACAGTGCGATCAGTCACGCCCTTTCGGACCTCTACGACGCCGGGCTCGTCACGCGACGAAAAGACGGTACTTGGCGATACTACGAGACGACCGGCCGGGCCGAAGCGCTTCTGACTGCTCTCGACGAGACGCGAGAGGGTGATCGATGACTGAAACACCGGTTCGTGTCGCGTTCATATGCGTCCAGAACGCCGGGCGATCACAGATGTCGACCGCATTCGCCGAACGCGAGCGGGGGCGTCGCGGTCTCGATGACGCCATCGAAATTCTCACCGGCGGCACCCATCCTGCTGAGCACGTGCACGAAGCCGTCGTCGAGGTGATGCGTGAGGAGGGGTTCGATCTCTCTGATCGGACGCCGCGACGGATTTCCACCGACGAACTCGAGTCGTGTGACTACGTCGCTACGATGGGCTGTTCGACACTCGAACTCGATGCGGACGACTCCGAGGTCGATATCCGAGATTGGGCGCTGGACGATCCCGACGGGAAAGAACCCGCCCGGGTTCGAGAAATCGGCGATGAGATCCGAGATCGTGTGAGTGCGCTTTTCGACGACATCGAACAAGCGGTGACCACGAGTGATTAAAACGAGCGACTCCTCGACGGAGTCTGTTCTCCTTGCTGCTCGAAAACCGAGGGTCGCCGATGAGTAACGTCGACGCCCACGACCACGGCCCCGACTGTGGCTGCGAGAGTTGTGGTGACCCGCGGTCGATGGACTTCCTCGACAAGTATCTCACTGTCTGGATCCTCGGTGCGATGGCTGTCGGTGTGGGACTCGGGTTCGTTGCTCCGTCGGTAACCCAACCGATTCAGGACTTCCATCTCGTCGAAATCGGCCTCGTCGCAATGATGTATCCTCCGCTGGCGAAAGCTGATTACTCACAGCTTCGCGCGGTGTTCAGCAACTGGCGTGTCCTCGGAGTGAGCCTCATTCAGAACTGGTTGATCGGCCCGACGCTCATGTTCGGGCTCGCTGTGATCTTCTTCAGCGGGCTCGTGCCCGGACTGCCTGCCCGCCCTGAGTTTTTCCTTGGTCTCGTGTTCATCGGGATGGCCCGGTGTGTCGCGATGGTCCTCGTCTGGAACGAACTCGCGGAAGGATCGACCGAGTACGTCACCGGCTTGGTCGCGTTCAACAGTCTCTTTCAGATCATCACCTACGGGGTGTACGTCTGGTTCTTCGGGCTATTCCTCCCGCCGCTGCTCGGTATGGAGACGCTCGTCGCCGGCATCGAGACATTCGACGTGACGCCGATGCAGGTGTTCCAAGCGATCGTTATCTTCCTTGGGATCCCCTTTGCCGGCGGGTTCCTGACCCGGTACGTCGGCACGCGAGCCAAGAGCGAGGAATGGTATGACGAGAAGTTGGTCCCAAAGATCGACCCACTCACGCTCGTCGCGTTACTGTTTACGGTCGTCGTGATGTTCGCCACGCAAGGCGAGAATATCGTCGCCTCGCCCGGTGACGTGCTCCTGATCGCCGTTCCGCTGACGATCTACTTCGTCGTGATGTTCCTCGTGAGCTTCGGGATGGGCAAAGGTATCGGCGCGGACTACTCGACGACGACGGCCATCGGCTTCACCGCCGCCTCGAACAACTTCGAACTCGCAATCGCGGTCGCTGTTGCGGTGTTCGGCGTCGGTTCCGGCGTCGCGTTCACAACCGTCGTCGGCCCGCTTATCGAAGTACCGGTGCTTCTTGCGCTGGTCAATGTCGCCCTGTACTTCCAGCGCGAGTTCGACTGGACTGGTGCTACAACCGGGAAGCTCGGCACCGCGCCCGCCAACACGCCCGCTGAAGACGACTGACGATAGGACTTCCCGAAGTCATCATCTCTCGAATTCTCGACCACCTTCGCCTTGAGTTCGTCTGCGTCGAAAACGCAGGTCAGAGTCTTATTTGTCCGAACTACACATCACAGCCCCGCTGCACTCGTTGTAGTCCCAACCCTACTTGGCACAGTTTTATATCGCGCTATGTGATTTATTACTTGTCTGCACCCGTTTGTCCCGACAGATGCAGTTCCTGACTGGACGCCGTTGTCACGATCGCTATTCGGCTGACTTTTGTGTGTCTCTCCCGTTCGGCCGACCATGACCGAGTTCGACGCCGAGCAGTTCGAGGACAAGTACGCGAACTACTTCCCCGAACTCCAGCGCGCCTACAAGAACGCGTTCGAGACGATGAACGACGAGTACGACTCCCAGTTGATTCACGGCATCGACCAGCAGGTGCTCAACGAGAGCGAGCCGTTCTACGAAGGGGACGGCCAGTTTCGGATCGAACTCCCCGAGGACCCCTACGACCGGCTGACCGCGGTTCTGGTCGACCGCGAGAAGTTCGAGGCGACGATGGATCGGTACGTCGACGAGATCGAGGCCGAACTCCAGCGCGTCTTCGAGTTCGAGGACTGACGTCCCGCCGACCGTCGGTAGCCTAGCACTGTTCCAGCAAGCGACAGCCGAGATGCAGCTAGAATCACCGACGTTTCTCCGAATGCGTTCGCCGAGGGCGAGCTTTCGCAGCAATCCGGCTGTAGATCGATGTCCGCACCGAATCGCCGAGTGCCCAGCGAGTGGTGACTCCTGCGACCGGGGCAGTGGCCGAGTCGCGGTCTACAGATAAACAAGGCGAGTGCCTCGGGGCTTGACCCCGAAGGGTGAAGCCGACACTTAGACGTGTTCTGTTCGTTCGATATACCGTTCAATCGTTTCGCTTGATACCTGTCCTGCCGTTCCGATGTAGTACGATTGCTCCCAGAATCCACCACCCCACAGATATTCTTCTCAGTACGATTCGTGCTGGCCCCACATCTCTCGCGCCGTAATGCTCTTGACAGTCCGTGCAATCTCGCTTGGCGCGTGTTTCGGGTGGGCAGAAAGGAACAGATGTACGTGGTCGGGGGAGATGTGCAACGACAGTATCTCGTAGCCGTACTTGTCGCACACGTCGCGGAAACTCGCTTCCAACGAGTTCTCGATTGGTTCGAGGATGCCGTGTCGGTACTTGGGACACCACACGAAGTGGTAGTTGACGTTGTACACCGTGTGGTTCGACCGCTTCTCGCCCATATCGTACCCACTCCACCAGCACAGTTAAGTATATCCAAAGGATATACTCAGATATGGCGAATCGCTTTGAAATCGACGGCGAGGAAGTTCTCGACGGTGAAGTCAAACCGTTCGGGAACAGTGCCCACGTCACCGTCCCCAAACGCTGGCGTGGAGCCGACGTGAAAGTCGTCCGAACCACAGAACCCACCGAACAAGACGAAGAATGACCGACGCACAGGCTCTCGTCAAGACGCTGGACTTCCAACTCAATATCCAGAGTGACAACGAGAGCCTGTTGTACGACGCCACGCTCGAAGCCCGCCGAGTGTACAACGAAACCATCCGTCTCGCCAAAGAAGGCGTGGACTGGAACGCGATTCCTGACCGCGTGGCCGACGACGCCCACCTCGTGAAGAACACGACTCAGCGCATCGTTGCGAAGGCTCTCGGCGCGATGGAGAACTACTACGAGTACGACGACTTCGGACTGCCGAGCCACACCAAAGACGGCGCGTACCCGCTCCGAGCGAACTACAAGGAGGGGTACAATCTGTCGCTCACCGACGATGGCGACGTGGCGTTCCGAATCAGCGCGAAACCGTACAACCACGTCAAGGGCGTCCTCGAAGGGAGTGACGTTCACCTCGATATTCTCAAGAGCGCACTCGAAAGCGACGGGTGGAAGATTGGGACGGCAGAAGCCTTGTTCCACAACGACAACGCCGAGTTGCACGTCAACGTCACCAACACCGAGCAGACCGTTCGAGGCAAGCTGGACTCACGAACGGTCGTCGGCGTGGACGTGAACGAGGACAACGTGGCTCTCACTGCACTCTCTGAGGATGGTGTCGAGGACACATTAGTTATTGGCTTCCCTGAAATCAAGTTCGAGCGCCACCGCTACTTCACGATGCGGAAGCGCGTCCAGAACGCGGGGAAAGACAGTACCCACGACACGCTCGAAGGGCACAAAGAACGGTTTGTCCGTGACAGACTCCACAAGGTATCTCGGCACATCGTGGAGTGGAGCCAGCAGTTCGAGAAGCCGTGCATCGTCTTTGAAGACCTCAAAGAGATGCGCGACAGTATCGACTACGGCACTCGGATGAACCGACGCTTGCATCACCTCCCGTTCCGCGCCCTTCAGTTCTGTACGTCGTACAAAGCATCGTTCGAGGGCATTCCGACAGGATGGATTAATCCTGAGTACACGAGTCAGCGGTGTCCGATATGTGGGCATACGGAACGGGCGAATCGGAACAAGAAGCGGTTCAAGTGCAAGGACTGTTCCCATCAAGGCCACAGCGACCGTGGTGCAAGCGTCAACATCGCCGTGAAAAGCATCAAGAAGCATCAGAAGTGGAATGTGCCCGCTCTCAACAGCCTTCCTCAAGTTCAGAAGGTGCGACGGCGGGCATCGGGGGCCGTGGACGCCCCGACCGTGACCCACCCGACCGCCCGAGGCTATCAGGCCGATGGTCGGATGGGAGTGTCCGACTAAACCACGGGAAGTCTCGGGGCTTGACCCCGAGGCGGTTCACAGCTTGTTCGTCGCCCGAACTGTCGCCGTCCACGGGGCTTCGACGGATGCCGTGCCATGCATACTTTTTAGCATTTCGTGCATAATCCGACGTATGAACACGGATACCGCCTGTCTCGGCTGTGGCGAGCCCTTCGACTGGGACGACGGCACGTGCCCCGACTGTGGCTGGTGCTGCGACGAGTGGGCGGATCGTGGTCGCCACGGATTAGAGAAAGAAGGCCACGGCGAACCGCCCGAAGACGGAACGACAGGCGCTATCGGTGGCGGACTACGCGGTCTTGGGCCTCTCCAGTAGATTCGTTCCTCGGTCGCCGTAGAAAGGATGCCGCCGCCGCGCTTATTCCGGCCCGTCCGCACCGTGACGAGCACGGTTGAGCGCGTCGCACACTGCTCCCTGCCCGTCCATGTTCACGTCGGCGAGCCGTGAGCGCTTCTGGACCACGTCGAGCCGGTCGGCAGCGATCGGGTCGCCCTCCGGCGTCAGGAACAGCGTGTCGTCGACAGCCGTCACGTGGCCGCTATCGCGGGCACGTCGCAAGTAGGCCGCAATCGGCTCCCGATCGGTGACGACCGATAACCCGCCGAGATCGACGTGGGCCTCTTCGCCTGTCAATGCCACATCACACCGCTCGAGTGCAACGATCTGCTCGACGGTGAGTCCCGCCTCCAACAACGTCTTGATCGCATCACGCTGGCGTGCCATCCGGGCTTTGTCGGCGATCGCTGTTCGGACCGCTTCGACGCCGCCGTCAGCATCCGGAAACGTCTCGTCGAACGTGTCGCGGTCGTTCACGCCCGTGGTGATCTCTTCGCCGTGCATGTGGTCGCATAGTTCGATGTGGCTCTCCCCGACCCATTCGAGGGCCTCGACCTCGTCGCGGGCGTCCGCTGCCATCATCCACGCGAACGCCGGCGAGCACCACGCGGTCGGTAGTGTGAACCGGACGTGGACCCGATCGTCGTCGATCCCGATCGAGTCGATGTAATCGAGTTCGACGATCGACCGTGCCAACTCCGGGTCCTCGACGCGGTCGAGTCGGCGTCTCACCGCCGAGACTCGCGCCGAACCGTCAGCCGGATCGCTGACGCCGTTGGCGGTCGAACCGGCCGCCAAATCGCTGGTGTCGTCGGTTCGTCCACCGGACATCAATCGGCTGCCCCCGCGCTGCCAGCGTAGTGGTCGGCCAGATCGAATCGTTCGGTCATCGCATCGTCACGGAACTGTCGTTTCTTCTCTTCGATATCGATGTCGTAGAGCCGTGCGGCGTTCTCGCCCATGACCTTCTTCATCACGTCGGCGTCGAGTTCGACGCCGTACTCGTCTTTCTGCTCGTCGGTGAGTTCGGCGTTCATCACTGTCTCGACGAGCCAGTCGGGATTCCACAGCGCGTAGTCGGAGCCGAACAGGATGCGATCTTCCCCGAGCCAGTACAGCAGTTCGCCCATGATCTCACCGAACTTCCGCGGGCGATTCGTCGACATCGCTGAGGCGACCGCGAGTCCGCCGTAGACGTTGGGCTCCTGTGCGGCGATCCAGCAAAAGTCATCGAGACGCGGCAATCCGACGTGATTGACGATGAAGTTGAGCTCGGGGAACGACGACGCCGCATCGTCGACGTCTTTGACGTCGAATGCGTCGCGGTTCAGCGGCCGGATGGTCGGCCCTTTGTGCGCGTTGATGTTCTCGATCCCGAGCTCCGCGCACTTTTCTAAGAACTCGAAGGCCTCGTCGCTGTCGAGACGCCATCCCTTGGAGTCGCCGCGCCACTCTGCGGTGTATAGCTTCACGCCCGGAATATCGTACTCCTCGCTGAGGTGTTCGAGGTACTCCAGTCCCTCGTCACCGTCACGTGGATCGAAACTCCCGTTGAGCACGAACCGCTCGGGATATTTCTCGGCCAGCTCCGCGTTCTGCTCGGTCGTGTTGAACCCCTCGTCGTAGAACTCGGAGAGATACGTCGGCTGGAAGATCGCCATATCGGCCGCGGCGTTCCCGAAGAGATCTCGGGTCATCCGGTCGGCGCCGTAATGGCGGTACTCCTCCATCTCCCATTGCTCCTCCTCCGGTGTGAATCCAGTGTGATAGTCGTGGAAGCACTGGATGAACTGCTCTCCCCCTTCGTGAATGATGTTCTCCGTCCGGGCGTCCCACAGATGGACGTGCCCATCGATGACGAAGATCTCCTCCCCGTTCATCTCGTACATACATGTTACCATACCGAAGATCCACACATAATCATTAAGCGTTATTAATTTATGATTTTTATCTTTCACTAGTGTGAGCGAAAACCCCGCTGCCGCGTATGCGACTCAGCCGTTTCCCATGCTGCCCACCGGGAGAACGCAGGACCAGTCGTAGCGACGAACCACGAGGTGAGGCGACGTAGAGCCGGATGAGCGCGTATATTCTGCATTGTCTCTAAGCGTGGCCCTCGTGACTCTCGATGGCTTGCTCGCACTACCAACACCGGAGACCAAAGGCCTAAGACCGGTCGCCACCAACCTCCGGGCATGAGCACGGACACGTCCGACGACGGCGACGACCTCGAAGATCGCGTCGCGAACTTCCTGCGCCGGAACTTCCCCCAGATCCAGATGCACGGCGGCAACGCGGCGATTCAGGATCTCGACCGCGAGACCGGCGAAGTCTCGATCCAGCTGGGCGGCGCTTGCAGCGGCTGTGGCATCTCCCCGATGACGATTCAGGCTATCAAGAGCCGCATGGTCAAGGAGATCCCCGAGATCGAGCAGGTCCACGCCAACACCGGCGAGTCCGGTGGAATGGGCGGTGGCGGCGGCATGAGTCCGTCGTTCCCCGGTGAATCTTCCGAGGACGACGCCGACTCCGACGAAGGCCCGCAGGCCCCGTTCTGATCGGCGCCGCGTCGGCGTTTTCTCCCCTCTCTCTTCGATGCCAGTGGCGCAGCACCTGCTTGATTATTGGTAACTCTCCTCTCGGAGCCCTTGGCTTCGCTCCCACCCTCGCACCAGCCCCGCGAGCGTCTCGTTGGTCGGCACGTCCAGTCCGTGATCGGCCGCGCGGTCGACGACAGCCCCGCTGACGGCGTCGACCTCGGTACGGCGTCCCGTCTCGATGTCCTGTCGCATCGACGATCGGTTCTCGGCGGTCGTTTCGATCACTGTTTCGAGCGCTTCGAGCGCGGCGTCGTCCGACAACTCCACGCCCTCGGCACGGGCGGTTCGCGCCGTTTCCCGAGCAGCGCTCCGAGCGACGCCGCCGATCGGGCCGCCGTCGAGCGCACCGTTTCGAACGCGAGCGAGTGCGGTGACGGGGTTGATGCCGGCGTTGACGGCCAACTTTTCCCAGAGCCGTCGGGGCATATCTCCGGCTACGCGCGTCCGGATGCCGGCGTCATCGAACGCTTCGGCGACGTGGTCGGCCAGCGTCGACGCGCCGCCTTCTGTCGGTCCGAGCACGATCTCACCGACGCCGGTACACTCCACGTGTCCCGGATCGACCAACCGTGCCCCGTAGGTCGCTGTCCCCGCGAGCACCGGACAGTCGAGATGGGCTGCAAGGCGTTCTTCGTTGCCCAGTCCGTTCTGCAGTGATAGCACGGCGTCGAACGATCCCGTTTCGAGCGTTCTGGCCGCCTGCTCGGTGTCATAGGATTTGACCGTTACCACGGCGACATCGGCGTCGAGCCCCCGTCCGTCGGTCGTGGCGTCCGGGTTGACGCTGTCCGCCACGCGGTTCGACAGCACCAGCCCTGACTCGGCGACTGTCCGGACGTGCGGATCGCGCCCGACTAGCGTCACTTCGTGTTCGCGCGCGAGAAGCCCGCCGAGCAGGCTACCCAGACTTCCCGCCCCGAAGACGACGATCTCCATGCCCGTCAACTGGCGTCCGGCGGCAAAATGGCTGCGCTAATCCTCGGTCCAGTAGTAGATGTCCTCTTTCGGGGCGTCGCAGTTCGGACACTGCTCCGGGAACGTGTCGTCGAGTTTGCCCATCTCGCCACAGACCGTACAGCGCCACATCAACTCCGCCTCGCCGAAGCTCTGGCCCGATCTGGCGTGTTCGACCGACAGCGCCTCGTACCCCTCCCGCATCGTGACGTAGAAGCCGTCCTCGTCGAATCCACGGATGGTGCCGAGGCGTTCGCCCTCCTCGTCGTACACTGCTCTCCCAAGGGTCGGTCGCTTGTTCCGGTCGGCGTCGCCCGGCCGCTCGTTGGAGTCGACCATACGCGTGGCTACCACGAACTCCGGTATAAACGTCGGTTCAGTCTTCGGTCCAGTAGTAGATGTCCTCTTTCGGGGCACCACAGGACGGACAGCCATCCGGAATTTCGGCGATCCGGCCGACTTCGCCGCACTGCCAGCAGCGCCACATCAAGTCTCGCTCGCCGGCGAGCCCCCCGGACCGCAACTGCTCGCTCTCCTCGGCGACGGCGTCGTCGGCCAAGGTGACGTAGAATCCGTCCTCGTCGAACCCTCGGACGGTGCCGAGTTTCGTCCCGTCGTCGTTGTAGATCGGCACCCCCAGACTCACGTCGGCGTGCTCGCTCCGTGCCATGTGTTGCTCTCTAGCAGGCGGCGATATAAATTCGATTGCGGGTTTGTTTCGCCGCAGATCGACGCCGCAGGCGCGTTTTTCGGACGATCTGGGCGCTCGATTCACAACCGGACGCAGCTTGCAACTACTTGGGATACACTACTATATGCTATATCAATTCCCGTCGGTCGTTCCTCGTGGCAGGAGGACCACCTTCAAATCCGATGGCGCCGTAGCGCCGTGCGTGCCAGACAGCTTCGACGAGGACGAGTTCGACCCGCTCGACACCGACGAACAGAGCTCGTCGAGCCCCGACTCGGCTTCGCCTCATCGGGATCCGGACGCCGAAATCGACGACACGCCCACAATCGCCTGTACGCGGTGCGGGCGGGAGTGGGATCTGGGCTACGAACTCGACGATCTCGGCATCGGCAATCAGGCGATCGAGCAGTTCGCGCTGGATCACAAGCGCCACACCGGCCATTACCCCGACGGCGTCGCGCCGTGGCTCGCGGACTGCCGGCACTGCCCCGAGGGGGTCGAACGACTCTCCGAGGAGGCGGCCCGGCGCTGGGCCCAGACCCACGCCCGCCATACGCGCCACGCGGTCGACATCGGCCGGGCCAACGACGACGAATCGTCGATCGTCGACGCCCCCGACGAGTAAGCGTACAGACCACTCAGACGGCCTGATACTCCGGATCAGGACCGAAAGATTGGCAATGCCGTTCGTTGGACACTCGCCTATGGTCCGCGACGTGATCGCCATTCCAGCGGCGGCAGCGCGGGAACTGGACCGAGAGGTCGAAGGCGGTCTAAGCGACCGGGACGACCTGTTCGCACACCGCACTCAGGAGGAGGTCGAGCGCCTACGCGAGCGCGCCGAGACCTCGCCCGGGCCGGTGCGCCTGCTCGTCGACCTCGATCCCGCCGAAAAGCGCGCGATCCGCGAGGCACTCGGTTACGACGAAAAACGCCACGAGTGGCTCCAACGCGCGGTGAGTCGGACGTTCAGCGGGTCGCGCGTGAATCGGCTCCCACCGCTCGATCAGATGGTCGAGCGCGCGATCAGAGAGTGCGCGCGAGTCTGAGGCGGGCTGACGGCGGGGACGCTACGGCGTCCCGTTTCCTACATGAAGTCCGCGATACCGGTCTGCTTGTTCTTGTCGTTCTCGAAGATGCTCTCCAAGGACTTTTCGAGCACTTCGAGGCGCTGTTTCGTGTAATCCCGGGCGCCGAACTCCTCGGCGACGCGGATCGCGGTCTCCATGTACTTGTTGACCGATCCTTGGTGGACGGTGAGGTTCACCCGACCGCCACACTCCCGGCACTCGCCGGTCAGGGGCATCCGGCGGTACTTCTCGCCGCAGTCGAGACAGCGCGTCTCCTGCCGCGAAAAGGCCCGAAGGTTCCCGATCAGGTCCGGCAGGAAGTGGTACTCGATGACGCGCTCGGCCACGTCGGTCTCGTCGACCGCCCGGAGCTTCCGGGAGATTTCGAGCTGGGCGTCCATCTTGTCCATCATCGACCCGAGCGTCTTGTACGCCGAGAGGTCCGGCCCCAGCGCGATATTGCTGGTGTCGTGGGTGTGCCGGAAGCCGGTGTACTCCAGATCCGTCCCGAGGGTGTCCTCGGCGATCTCGACGTCGACCTCGCCCGGATCCGCGAGTTCCCGAGTCGCCTCGTAGAACTCCAAGGGATATCGGTCGACGACGTCCATGTTGTGGGCCTCGTCGTCGATCTCGGAGGGGTCGATCCGCGAGGACATCACCAGCGGGGCGTCCATGCGGCCGCCGCGCTGGTCGGGGAGGTAGGATTTGCTGAAGTTCAGCAGGCCGTCAAGCAGGAGCATCACGCAATCCTCGTCGCCGTCGCACTGACCTGTCAGGATTCCATTAGAACAGACCGTGTTGGTATCCTCGACTGTGAGGCAGTAGACGTAGTCCACATCTGAACCGACGATCTCGACGCTTTCGATCGTATCCCAGTCCGTGACCGCTGGTGGGTGATCGTTCTTGTCCTTGACGGGACTGAACAGGAAGTCGTCGATTGACCCGTCCTCTGGTGGCGAAGGGACGGGCACGTCGTCGCCGACGGATAGTTCTTGAGCCGAAACTTTCTCTGCTTTCCAGTAGTTCTGGTGGAGTTCCTCTGACGCGTCCTGGTCGTACCGGAGCATCGTATGGTCCGGCGTGACTCGAAGTCGTCGACCGCCTCTGGTCCGGATGTCGAGAAGGTGATCCGGTGCAGGATGTTTCGAGACTGTGTCGACGCGCTTTGGCTGACAGACGCCGCTGTACGACAGCGTCCAGACGTCTTCGTCGAGTTCTTGGTACTGTGTGCCGAAATCGTCCGTTTCCGGGTCATCGAGCCGATTCTCGACAAACGTTCGTATCGTCGCCGTTCGGGGTTGTTCTTCGGCCGGTAGTTCGTCTTCTGCGAGCTGATCTCTCTCGTAAATCGATCGCCTCCCACCTTCCCGGTATCTGATCTCGGTCTCCGGATGGAAGCAGTTCCGCCGTTTCGAAGCGTGGAAGAACGGATGCGCGTAGCCGACGGCTGCACTCGTAAACCCGACCACTCGCCCCACGACCGCCGCGCTCGTGTGGGGTGCCATCCCGAACACCAATTTCCCCACCAGATCGTCGCGTTCCTCGACCTCGTAGTACCGGTCGAGCCCGTAGTACTGATCGAGGAGGTCGTCGACGAAGTCGGCGGTCTGGAGCATGTGCTCGGCGGCGCCGTCCGAGAGGACGATGTCTTGGACTTTCAGCTCGACGAGCTGATCGTCGTGCTGGAGCGGGTCGCCGTGGATGTCCTCCTCGTAGCCCAGTTGGCGGAACTGGTCGGCCGTCACGTCGAGTTCGGACGGCCGGACCGACGTGACGGGGAGGTCGGTCATGTCGTAGCGGACGGTGCCGTCCTTGAACGCCGACACGTCGTGTTTCGCCCGGAGAATGCCCTTCTCGATCGGTTCGGGCGTCTTGGTCGCCGAGGTGAGCCCCTTGACGCCTTTGAGCATCTCGAAGGCGTTCTCGCGTTCGCCGACGCTCCCGAGCGCGTCGCGGTACTCCTCGTTGATGTCGATCACGCGCTGTTCGACGCAGGTGCCCTCGACCTCGCAGCGCTCGCAGTAGACTCGACCGGACTCGTCGGGTTCGAGGCGCGTCTCGCAGTCGGGACACTGGTAGTGCGGTTCGGTCTGGCTGTCACACTCCGGGCAGGCCGCCTTGAACGTCTCGGCGCCGCAGCTCGTACACTCGCGGCGGGCGACTTCCACCTCGATCATGCCGGGGGTGTCTTCCATCGTGTCGGCGTGCTTGCCCGCGGCGGCGACGTCGCGCTGGCTGCCGCCGGCCTCGCCGATCGGGAACAGCGTGTGGACGGCCGGGCTCAACTCTCGCTCCTCGGATTTCTCGGGCCGACCCATCCGGTTGCCGACGCGGGTCGGCGCCCGCTCGCGGACCTCGAAGGGGGCGACCTCGCGGATCGCCTCCATCGCGTTGGGCCACGCGCGGGCGTCCTCCGAGAGGTCGTCCCACGTTCGTTCGAGCGTCGGCGAATCGGCCGATACCGTTCCGCCGTCGGCCTTTGCGACTTCTCCGTCGATCGCCGGGTCGGCTGCCGCCTCGATCTCGAAGCCGAGCGTCAGCGCGAGCGGGCGCCACACCGGGATTCGGAGGTGGTCGTCGGTCTGGGTGTGTCCGACCAGCAGCGCCTCGATCGCCTCGCGGACGGTCTCGTCGCGGTCGAGCACGAGGTGGTCGTCGGTGTCGGCGTCGGCGGTGGCGTGGTCGATCGACTCGGTTTCGACCGCACCGGCGGCGACGGCGTCGGCCAGCGCAGCGAACTGCTCGGCGTCGATGTCGTGCCAGAGGTAGGTGTAGTCGGGATGGAGCGGGGCGTCGTACTCGCGGGCCCACTCGATCGCTTCGCTGGGGTCGGGGTTCGAGAGATCGACGCGCACCGAGTCCTCCATCGCCTGCACGTCGGCGTCGGTCTCGGCGAACTCTTGGACCCACCACTCGACGGTGTAGGAGGCCGGCGCGAGCGGGTGGTTGTTCTCGACGAACTCGCCGTAGTTGACGAGGTACTCGCCCAGATCGAGGATCTTCTCGACGCCGTTGCGCAGTTCCAGCGCGGTTTCGGGATCGTCGATCCGACGGACTTCGCCGTTGGCGAGTCGGACCGTCGGCCCCTCGATGGTGTCGACCGGGACGACGCCAGCGGCCTTGCCGGGCATCTCGGTCTTGATCTGCGTTCCCGTCGCGAGGAAGTCGTCGACCAGATGCATCGTCGCGGGGTGGACCCCCGCCGTCGCAAAGCCGTGGTTGCGCGAGCGCCCGTAGCGAAGCCGGAACCCGCCGCTCTCGCTGGGATGGGAAAAGACGGGGCGGCCGGCGATCAGGTCGCGGAGGAACTTCTTGCTCGGGTCGACTCGCGGTGGGCCCGCGGGTTCGGCGTCCTCCTCGTCAGCGTCCGCACCGGCGTCGTCGGCGTCCTCCGGGGCGGCCTCGCCGTCGTCGGCACTCGCCTCCTCCTCGGCGTCTGCATCGTCGGCATCCTCGCCGTCGTCTTTCCCGATGGTGCCCTCCATCAGGTCGGTGAGCCACGGCCACTCGACCTCGTCTAGCTGGGAGGTGTAGCGCTTGATCTTCGGCGCCTTGAGCGCGATCCCCTCCGCGAGCACGAGACACATTCCGCCGCGGGCGCTGTTGGTGTCGATCCGCTCTAAGTCACGGAAGCCAGAGACCTCCTCGTCGCCGGTGGCCTCCCCGTCGAGCATGATGGGGCAGTTCTTCGTGATGAACTTCGTCTCCTTGTCCTTCGGCGAGTACTGGAGGCCCGTCTCCTTGTCGTAGAGGCCCACCTCCTCGGCGTAGCGCTCGATCTCGTCGTCGCGGGCTTTGAACTCGTCGACGCCGAGCAGCGACCGGGCGTAGTCGGCGACGAGGACGGAGAGCGCCTGCGCGGTCCCGCCCGCAGAGCGGATCGGCCCGGCGTAGTAGACGGCGACGAACTCGGTGCCGTCGTCGTTCTCGTTGATCTCGACGCGGTCGATCCCCTCGATCGGCGCCGCGACGACGCCCTCGGTCAGCAGCGCGACCGCCGTCCGAACCGCGCCCTCGACTTTCCCCTCGCGGCTCTCGTAGTCGCCGACCTCGCCGTCGACGAAGTCGGTCACGAGTTCGAGCGCGGCCTCCTCGCGGCTCATCTCGCCTTCGAGGTCGCGGACGCGCTCGGCGACGCCGTCGATCCCGAGGATGTTCTCGACCCGATCGGCCATGTCGCGCGCGGTCGGAATCTCGACTTCCGGCTCGGGGTCGCCGCCGCGGCGCTTTGCCTCGCGGGCCACCTCGAAGGCGTCTTCGAGGGGATTTTCGAGTCGCTCGAAGTACCGCTCGTCTGCCTCGCGCATCTATAACCAGAGGTCCAGTTCGGTGGTCTCGTCGTACTCCCGGTCCAGTTCGTCCTCGAACGCGCGCAGGTACACTTCGCCGGCCCACACGGTCCCGGAGTCGAGATGGCCCGCGAGCGCCTGCCCGCTCGGCCGCGAGAGCACGGCGTGGGTGTGGGCGAACCGTTCTCCGTCGAGATAGGCGACGTTCCCGACGCAGCTGGCGACCTCCAGCGGTTCGTCGAAGGTCATCGACTGGTACTCGCAACTGTCCTGATCGTAGAACCAGAGTTCGGCGTCCTGCACGGCCCCCATCGCGGCGAACCACGCCGCGTCGGCGTCGACCTCGGCGGCGAGTGCCTCGATCTCGGCGCGCCAATCTGCGCCGGTGTCGAGGCGAGCGAGATACTCGCCCGTGGTCGTGACCTCCCGATAGTTCATATGCTCTCTGGTGAGGCCGGCGGACAATAAAACGTGAGCCTTCCGTCCCGGACGCCGCGACAGATCCTCCATGGCCGCGAGCTACACCCGATCGAACGCCCGGTACTGCTTGCGGTAGCGAACGCGGTCGGGCAGGGCCCACAGCGGCATCGACCGGAACAGGCGGCCGACGGCGTCGAACCGCCGCTGTCTGGACGGGCCCCACTCGAAGCCGAACAGCTCCCGCGCCGACGCGGGCAGCCACGCGGCGCCGAGAAACTCCGCGACCGGGCGCGCGCGGCCGAACTGGTCGAGAAAGCCCGCCGTCACGGCCCGTCCGGTCTCGCCCAGCACGAGGTCGTCGTCGATGGTCGACGCGTATCGCTCCTCGAACGCCCCGAGCGTGTCGGGAAGTGCTGCTTCCGGAAGCCCCATCAGGCGCTGGAAGATCGTGTGCTCGCGGTAGTACCGACGCTTTTCGGCGCGCGACAGCGGCTCGACCAGCGTCTCGTAGGCCCGCGTCGAGAGGTCGAACAGCGTCGCCGCGACCCACCAGAGCAACTCCGGATCGTTGGCGTAGTACGTCCCGTCGTCGACGCCGCTGTCGTCGACCCGCCCGGCGACGCCCTCGTGGAGTCGACGGACGATCACCGCGCCGGTTATCGCCGATTCCACGTCGCCGAAAAACAGCGTATCGACGATGTCGAACGTGTGCGTGAGGCGGGTCCGGTAGTCGCTCTGGAGCGTGCTGTGGTCCCGGAGGCCGGCGGCGACGCTGGGGTGGGCGATCTGGAGCAAGATCGGCGTCACGCCGGCGACGTACAGCACGTTCTCGCGGTTGATTCGCCAGGCCAGCGAGTCCGGCCCGAAGAATCCCTCGCCGGGATCGTCGACCTCCGACGCCGCGAGCGCGGCGATGTCCTCGGGAATCTCCTCGGCGCGCACGGCGTCGCCGAGATGCGAGAGCGGGCCGTCGGCGTCGGCCGCTCCAGCCAGTGCGCCCTCGTCGGGGAGTACGTCGATGTCGGTGGTATCAGCGGTCGAGAGTACGTCGTCGCGGCGGTCGATATCGCTCATCGTCCTCGCCCCCGCGGTGTCGACAGCGGCTGCGATCGGGATCGGCGTCTGTTCGCCGTCGCAGCCGATCGGCTTCGGCGTCTGCTCGCTATCACAACTAATCGGCGACGGCGACGACGGCTCACACGACCACCGCCACGTCCGCGACGATTGCGAGTGTCGTCAGCGCCGTCCCGACGAGCAACAGCGGGTGGCCGCGTTCGGCGGCATCGACGACTCTGACGGCCGCCCAGAGCCACGCCGCGTCGGCGGCGACCATCGCCAGCAGGTAGACCGCGCCGAGCGTGCCGGTCAAGTACGGTACGGGACTCACCAGCACCGCCAGCAGGAGCGTCGCGGCCGCGACCAGCAGCGCGCTTCGCTCGCCGAGGCAGACGGGGAGCGTCGTCAGTCCTGCCGCCCGGTCGCCGCGCACGTCCCTCACGTCGAGGAGAATCTCCCGGGCCAGCGCGGGCAGCGTGGCGAGCGTCGCGAGTCCGGCGGTCGCGCTCGCATCGCCGGCGGCGGCGCCGCCGAACAGGAGCGTGCTCCCGCTGAGCAGCGCCACGAGAACGTTTCCAGCGCCCGCTCGCCCTTTCAGTCCGGACGTGTAGGCGGCGACGGCCAGCACGTTGACCGCCGCGATGGCGATCGCCGGCGCCGGCAGGACGGCTGCCACCGCCAGCGCGCCGGCGAGGAGCGCTGTCCCCAGTGCAAGTGCTGTCCCGGCGTCGACCGCGCCGCTGGGAATCGGCCGGTCGGGGCTGTCGACCACGTCGAGGTCCCGGTCGACGTAGTCGTTGATCGCGTTGCCGCCCGCGGTCGCCAGCATCGCCACGAGCGCCGCCGCGGCGACGCCCGGCCCGACGGCCCGTGTCCCCGCCGCGACGAACGCGCCCACGAGCGTGAGCGTCCCGGCGCCGGCGACAGGGAGCGGCCGCGCAAGCTCGACCAGTCCCCGGAGCTGTCGATTCGGGATGGTCGGGTTCATTCAAACTACAAATTTCACTACTGCAGTATAAAATGAACGATAGAATAGACGATTTGATGGTGCAGGCGTCGGTTTCTAATCGACCCACGGTGTCGATCTCAGCGTGTCGTTCCACGCGTCAGTCCCCTCCGAGCGGTTCGGGCGGCGCGATCCGGAACTCGCCCTCGAACGCGATCCGAGCCAGCGCCCGTGAGCCCAGATCGAGCGCGCGTAGCCGGTCGGCCTGCGGATGGTCGCCGAGCGAGAGCGCGACGCGACTGCTCAGCGGTGCGGCCCCGAAATCACCTCGAAGTGTCAGCGGCTCCCGGACTACGCCGTCGTCGCCCGCCGTGTAACTGCGCGTGGTGACGCCGCTGCTGAGCGTTCGCGGACGCCGAATCTCGACCGAGAGGAGTCGTTCGCCGTCGATATCGACCGTCGTGCGCCGGGTGGCACCTTCGTCCTCGAACTCGATGCCGGCGACGATCTTCGGATACGACCAGATCTCACCGAGCGCGCGGGCCGGCTCGGTCGTCACGGGGAGCGTCCAGACGTAGCCTCCGCCCTCGCCGGTGAGCAGCGAGAGCGGCGACGCGGTCCGAGCGTCTGGCGGGGCGGTCCCGTCGTCGGGCGCGGCGGCGAACAGGACGCCGAACTCGGCGTAGGGCTCGATCTCGCCGCGGCCGATCCGGTCGTACTCGACGCACATGAGCGTCGCCGCGGCCCGGGACGGCGTCACGCGGATCGGCGCGAGCTCCTCGGGAAGCAACGTCCGGACGCCGTCGAGCGACGCCCCGAATGTCGCGGCGACGATGCTCGCGTCGGTCGACAGCGGGAGCGCGACCTCGTGGCCGGTCGACAGCACGGCGGTCCGCTCGTCCTCGGTCACGGCAACCCTCCGAGACGCTGGTAGAGCCGATTCGCCGTGATGCTGACCCGCCCGAACCACCGCTGGATCGGGTCCTGCAACCGGGCTGGAAGTATGTGGGTCCACCGGACGAAGTGGGCGAACGTGCCGACGGGATACCGGGCTCGCGGGGACGCCGTGGTCGCCGCGGCGACGATCCGCTCCGCGACGGCCTCGGGATCGGCCGCTAACGGACCGCCTTCCAGCACCCACCCGCGGTCGAGCGCCGCGTAGGTGTCCCCGTAGGCGTCGGTTCGGTCGCCGTCGAGGCGCTCGCGGGCGCCGTCGGCGAAGCCGGTGTCGACCCACGCCGGTTCGACGAGGCTCACGTCGACGCCGGTGTCGCGGAGTTCGATCCGCAGCGCATCGGTCAGCGATTCCAGCGCCGCTTTTCCGGCGCAGTAGGTGCCGACGCCGGGGACCGTCGACATCCCGAGCACGCTGGAGACGTTGACGATGCGGCCGTGCCCAGCGGCCCGCATCTCGGGTAGCACCGCCCGACAGAGCGTCCCGACGCCGTGGACGAGCACGTCGAACTGGCGCCGGGCGTCCTCGGGGTCGACATCTTCGATCGGTCCCGGAACGGCGTAGCCGGCGTTGTTCACGAGCGCGTCGATGCGGCCCGTTTCGTCGACGATCTCCTCGACGACGCGCTCGCACTGCTCGGCGTCGGTCACGTCGAGTTCCCGGCAGGTACAGCGCTCGCGTAACTCCTCGGGCAACGGCATCTCGATGTCAGTCGCGTACACCCGCCAGCCCCGATCGGCGAGCGCCGTCGCCGTCGCGGCGCCGATGCCCGAGGCCGCGCCGGTGATCAGCGCGACCGGCGTCTCGTCGCCGTGTGCGTCGCCGCCAGCGCCCGCGCGGTTGCCGTCGCTCACTGTTGGTCGACCGTTGGAAACAAAGGGTTATATCGTTGGCTATCGGCGCGAAACGAACGCGTCGGGACGCCGCGTTACAGCCCGGCGACCTCTTCGATGGCGTCGGTCAGCTCCTTGATGCTCTCGACGTCGTGCTCGCCCATGTGGCCGATTCGGAACGTCGTCTCGCCCAGCGTCGAGCCGTAGCCGTTCGAGAACGCCATGTCGTACTCTTCGTTGATCGTCTCGATCGTCCCGGCCACGTCGATGTCTTGGGTGTTCTCGATGCAGGCGACCGTCTGGGATTCGTAGCCCTCCTCGGGGAACATGGCGAAGTGCTCTTCGGCCCACTCGCGGGTGTACTCGGCCATTTCGCGGTGGCGCTGGTCGCGGGCCTCGTGGCCCTCTTCGAGCATGTGTTTCATCTGCTTGCGGTAGGCCAGCATGATCGGGATCGCCGGCGTCGAGTGGGTCTGGCCCTTCCGGTCGTAGTAATCGAGCGTGCGCTGGAAGCCGCCGTACCACGAGGCGGAGTCTTTCTCCAGTTCGCGCTCGTAGGCCTCGTCGCTGACGACACAGATCGCCAGCCCCGGCGGCATGGCGAAGGCCTTCTGGCTCGACGCGAAGATCACGTCGATGTTGTGCTCGTCGATGTCGACGTAGTCCCCACCCAGCGCGGAGACCGCGTCGACGACAAAGTACGTGTCGGGGTACTCCGCGACCACGTCGCCGATCTCCTCGATCGGATTGCGCACGCCCGTCGAGGACTCGTTCATCACCGTTGCGACCACGTCGTAGTGTTTGTCGCTTGCTTCGAGTTCGGCGCGGATGTCCTCGGGCTTGATCGCCTCGCCCCACTCGTACTCCAGCCGGTCGACGTTCTTGCCCAGTCGCTCGGCGACGTTGGCGTGGCGTTCGCTGAAGCTCCCGCAGGTCGGCACGAGGATGTTCTCGTCGACGAGGTTGAGCGTCGAGGCCTCCCAGAACTCGGTGCCAGAGCCCGTCAGGATGATGACTTCGTTGTCCGTGCCGAGGAACTCCTTGGTGTCCTCGACGATGGTCGTGTAGAGGTCGGTCATCCGGTCCATGCGGTGGCCGAACATCGGCTCGCACATCGACTCGATGACGTCCTCGCGGACTTCGGTCGGGCCGGGGATGTACAGCGTCTTGTCGTCGTAGTCGTCGCGGTATTCGCGTTTCTCGGTCACGGGTGTCACCTGATACTGCCTCCTGCGTCGCGCGGCGGTATGGTACTTTTGATGGCGCTCTGGTGGTAGAATAACTCGGCGCCGAGTACCGACGGGACGGCGTCTCCGCGTCGGCGTCGATCGGTTACTGCTGCTCTTGGGCTTCCTGCATCACCAGCAGGGAAAGCGGTAGACTGGCGGCGACCAGTCCGCCAACGCCGCCGTACAGCGGATCGACGCCGACCAGCGGCCCGACCAGATAGCCTGTGAGAAACCCGATCGGGTCGAGCACGAGCGCCGAGATGAGGACCTGCTGTTCGAAGGGCTTCTCTTCTAGCCAGCCGGGGAAGATTCCGAGCATCGCGTGCTCGATTGAATTTTCCCGCAGGTGATAATTGTTACGTCGTGTGGTTTGTGTCCCAAACTGATGTGTGCGCCGCGTCGTTCCGGCGCTACTCGTCGTTTGGCTCGTCGCTCGGCTCGATGTCGGAGTCGTCCTGACGGCTGTCGGCCGACTCGCCGTCGGCGTCGATCTCGATCTCGACCGTGTCGACGCCGTCGTCGCCGCGGCGCCCTCCGGGGAGCAGCCCGCGAACGTCCGACAGCACCTGCGAGCCGGAGTTGGTCGAGCGCAGTTCGGCGTTTCGGGCGGCGTCCCGGAGCGCCCGCTCGATCTGGCTTCGGTCGAGCTGTTGGCCCACGCGCTTGCCGACGACGCCGCCGACCGCGTAGCCGACGAACTGCTCGACGGTCTGGCCCGGCGTGTACTTCCCGACGGAGTTCTGGACGGCGAGACGACCCGCAGAGCGCCCGACGATCTCGCCCAATTTCTCGTATTCGGGCGGCTCTTCTAGCCCCTCGCCCGACAGCAACGCCTCCACGTCGACAGCTTCCAGCACGTCCTTGATCGTGTCGGTGGCGAAGTAGGCTTCGAGCCCCGTTTCGAGGCCGCGCTGTACGTGGTTCGTGAGATCCGGTGGGTCTGGCGGCATCGATGTGTTCCTCACGCGTGATACAGTCCCGACGACTGAAAGGCTCGTGCCTGCTGGCGCCGGTTCCGACACCTCGGTCGCCGACCACGTCGTCTTTATCATTATCGATTGCGTAGGTTGTGATGTTATGGCACAGCAAGAAGTACGCGACGTACTGGAGGTCGACCGGTACACGCTCGGACTGGTCGGCCCCGACCAGGAGTGGGCCGGCACGGTCGCCGACGGGGGGACGATCAAGACTCACACGCCGCCGGCGTGTTGGGGACCGATGATCACGCCCGAGTTCCGCGGGGGTCACGAGGTCACTCGCCCGATCCGGGTCGAAAACGCCGAGGTCGGCGATGCCGTCGCGCTGAAAATCCGGGACATCGAGGTGACAAGCGTCGCAACCAGCACGGGGTCGATGCGCGAGCGCGAGGGGGCGTTCGACAGCGACCCCTTCGTCGACCATCGGTGTCCGAACTGCGGCACCGAGTGGCCCGAGAGCGTCGTCGAGGGGACGGGCGAGGACGCCATCAAGTGCGCCGAGTGCGGCGAAAACGCCTCCTCGTTTGGCTTCGAGTTCGGCTACACTGTCGCGTTCGACGACGACCGCTCCGTGGGCATCACCGTCGGCGAGGACGGCGCGCACGATCTGGCCGAGCGCGCCGAGGAGGCGATGGCGATCCCCGAGCACTCCCGCCAGCACCCGATCTTGCTGTACGAACCCGACGAGATGCCGGGGACGCTCGGGCGCCTGCGCCCCTTCGCCGGCAACATCGGCACGACGCCGCCGGTCGAACTGCCGGACTCGCACAACGCCGGCGACTTCGGCCAGTTCCTGATCGGCGCCGACCACGAGTGGGGACTCGAAGACGAGGATGAACTGGCGGCACGCACCGACGGTCACATGGACATCTCCGAAGTCCGGGCCGGCGCGACGCTGCTCTGTCCCGTCGCGGTCGACGGCGCCGGCGTCTACGTCGGCGACCTCCACGCGAATCAGGGCGACGGCGAACTCTCCTTGCACACGACCGACGTGAGCGGGCGCACCGAGGTCGACGTGGAGGTGATCAAAGGCCTCGATATCGACGGCCCGATCCTGCTCCCCAACGAGGAGGATCTGCCCTTCATCAGCGCGCCCTACAGCGACGAGGAACTCGACGACGGCCGCGAACTGGCCGAGCAGTACGACACCGACCTGACCGAGGAGATGGGACCGATCCAGGTGATCGGCTCGGGGGCGACAATCAACGACGCCACCGAGAACGCGTTCGACCGGGCCGGCAAACTGCTGGACATGACCGAGGGCGAGGTCCGGGGCCGATGCACGTTCACCGGCGGCGTCCAGATCGGCCGGCTCCCCGGCGTCGTCCAGCTCGATATGTTGGCGCCGATGGAGAAGTTGGAGGAGCGCGGAATGGACCACCTCGTGCGCGATCAGTACGGGCTCTGAGGCGCCCAGTCCGTCCGCCTCAGTCGGCCTCGCTCGCCCGCTCGCCGAGGGTCGGGACGCCGCCGATGTCCAGTCGCAAGAACGCCGGAATCGTCACGAGCGCGATCAGTATTTCCATGCCGCCCGCGACGAAGAAGGCGGTCAGATAGCCGTACGCGTCGGCGACGGTGCCGCCGACGAGAAAGCCGAGCAGGAAGCCGACGCTCCCGAACATGTTGAACCCGCCCATGGCGACGCCGCGGTCGCCGTCGCGTGCGATGTCGGTCACGAGCGCCATCGTCGCCGGCGAGACGAGCGCGCCGAGCACGCCGACGGCCACCATCCCGACGCCCGCCAGCCGCAGCGTCGGCGCCAGTCCGACGCTGATCACGCCCAGCCCGTACAGCGCCGACCCGGCGACGATCGGGAGCGTCCGACCGATCCGATCCGAAAGCGCTCCCATCGGGTACTGCAACAGCGCGAACGGGGCGAAAAACAGCATCAGCACCAGCCCCGTCTCGCCGGGACCGATGCCGAACGCGTCCTGAAAGTACAGCGTCCCGACGAGCGCGAAAAAGCCCGCAGTCATCCGGTCGATCAGGCCGAAGGCGTAGGGGATCGAGAGCGTCGGCGTCGCGCGGATCGACGCCAGCGCGGCCCGGGCGCTGCGCCCGCCCGAGGGAGCGCGGTCCTCGACGAACCAGACCAGCACGCCCGCGACGACCAGCAGGGCGCAGGCGAGATACAGCGGCGCGAGCGCGTCGACCTCCGAGAGCTGGCCGCCAAGCGGCGCCCCGACGGCGGTCCCCGAACCGATGGCGATGCCGGCGGCGCCCATGTTCTTGCCGTGCCCGCCGTCCAGATCCATCAGCATCGTCATCGCCAGCGAGAACGCGCCGATCGTCGCGGCGCCCTGCACGACCCGCAGTGCGAGCACGACGCCGAACGACACGTCGGTGATCGCGGGTAGGACGCCGAGGACGCCGTAGCCCGCTGCGCCCCCGAGCGCGCCGACGGCGATGAAGGGCACGCGCTTGCCGGCGGCGTCGCTCAGCGCGCCCCAGACGCCGACGAAGGTGACGAACGCCCCGAACTCGGCGGCGAGAAACCACATGCCGGCGTCGAGCTCGGTTGTCGCACCGAGCGCCTGCACGAGCCCGCCGATTCCCGGGTAGAGGAGGACCTGTGCGAGCAGGACCGCGGCGACGACGGCGGCGAGTGCGAGCCGGTCGCGGTGGGTACTCACAGTTACTGGTCCTTCGGCATCGAGCGTGTTAACCACTGCTGAATCGGCTGGTCAGGTCGCGTTTCGTGCTAGCAGATAGCAATATTTGCGAATCTTGCCGTAACTGTCGGTTATTTCCGAGTCGAGAGATATGCGTCGTACACATGACTGACTCGGACGAGCCGGAGTTCCGGACCCGGAGTCTCCACGCGGGCCAGGAGCCCGATCCGGCGACGGGTGCCCGGGCACCGCCGCTCTACCAGACAACGTCCTACGTTTTCGACGACGCCGACCACGCCGCTGACCTGTACGCGCTGGAGGCCGAGGGACACATCTACTCGCGGATGACCAACCCCACGGTGCAGATGCTAGAGGAACGCCTCACCGACCTCGAAGGCGGGGCCGGCGCCGTCGCCACCGGCAGCGGGATGGCCGCGCTCGACGCCGCGACGCTCGTCCTCGCAAGCGTCGGCGACAACGTCGTCTGCTCGACGGACACCTACGGCGGCACGACGGCCTATCTCTCTCACACCGCCAAGCGCCGCGGGATCGAGGCGCGCTTCGTCCCGACGCTGGATCTCGACGCCTACGCCGAGGCGATCGACGAGGACACCGCCTACGTCCACCTCGAAACGATCGGCAACCCCTCGCTGGTGACGCCGGACTTCGAGGCGGTCGCCGAGATCGCCCACGAGCGATCGGTTCCTGTCGTCGTCGACAACACCTTCGCGACGCCCGCGCTCTGTAACCCCTTAGAGCACGGCGCCGACGTGGTGTGGAACTCGACGACCAAGTGGATCCACGGGTCGGGAACGACGATCGGCGGCATCCTCGTCGACGGCGGCGACTTCGACTGGGCGGCGGGCGGCTACGAGGAGGTCGCCGGCCCGAACCCGGCGTACCACGACACCGACTTCAGCGAGGACTTCGCCGACGCACCGTTCGCGGCGGCGGCACGATTTCGCTCGCTCCGGAGTCTCGGCAATCAACAGCATCCCTTCGACGCGTGGCAGACCCTGCAGGGCATCGAGACGCTGCCGATCCGGATGGAGAAACACTGCGAGAACGCCGCCATCGTCGCGGAGTACATGGCCGACCACGACGAGGTGGCGTGGGTGTCGTACCCGGGACTGGAGAGCCACGAAACCCACGAGCACGCCAGCCGGTATCTCGACGGCGGCTACGGCGGCATGATCGCGTTCGGGCTGGAAGGCGGGTACGAGGCCGGCAAGCGCTTCTGCGAGGAGGCCGACCTCGCCAGCTTCCTCGCCAACATCGGCGACGCCAAGACGCTGGTGATCCACCCCGCCAGCACGACTCACGGCCAGCTCACGCCCGAGGAGCAGGAAGAAGCCGGCGTGACGCCAGATCTCGTTCGGCTCTCCGTGGGGATCGAGGACCCCGCCGACATTCTGGCGGATATCGACCGGGCGATCGAGGCCGCGCAGTGAGGTTTGCGCGCTCCGAATAGAGTATTATCGAGCACGTCAGACGGCGTTTATATTCTGGAATGATATAGAAAACTATTCCATTGATAACTGATCAGAATGATGTATGACTGCGATCCGTCTCGATAACATCTCTAAGCAGTTTGGAGATTTTCTGCACTTCAGAGGGTGAACCTCACCGTCGAGGAAGGCGAGATTTTCGGCTTTCTTGGCCCCAACGGGGCTGGAAAGTCGACGACGATCGACATCCTCCTCGACTTCGTCAGACCGTCCGGCGGCGAGGCCACCGTATTCGGACACGACTGCCAGACCGAGAGCAAGCGGGTCCGGGAAATGACGGGTGTGCTTCCCGACGGCTACGACGTGTACTCGCGGCTCACCGGCCGACAGCACGTCGACTACCGAATCGATGCCGAACAAGTCGACGAGGACCCAGATGCGATCCTCGAACGCGTCGGGCTGGCTGATGCCGCCGACCGGAAAGCGGGCGAGTACTCCAAGGGAATGGCCCAGCGTCTCGTTCTGGGAATGGCGCTAGTCGGCGACCCCGAACTGCTGATTTTAGACGAACCGTCGACTGGGCTTGACCCGAACGGCACGCGGGAACTGCGTCGGATCGTCCGAGAAGAAAGCGAGCGCGGCCGAACGGTCTTCTTTTCGAGTCACAGTCTCTCACAGGTTGAAGCCGTCTGTGACCGTGTCGGAATTCTACAGGACGGCGAACTCGCCGCGGTCGACACCGTCGACGGGCTCAGAGATGCCGCTGGTCGTGAGTCGACACTTCAGATACGCGTCGATCGAGTGACAGAGCGTGTGACCGCTCGGGTAGAACAGATCGAGGGTGTGCGCGAAGTCGTCGCTGACTCCGCTGACGGAGAACTCTCGGTTCGGGCGGCAGACGAGGCGAAGCCGACGATCCTGAACGTGCTTCAAGACAACGGTGTCACTGTCGAGACGTTCTCGACCGACCAAACGTCGCTCGAAGATATCTTTGCGTCGTACACCGCGGAGGATTCCCGATGACTCTCAGATCAGTCGCTCGGTTCGATTTTCAAGGCGCTGTCAGGTCGTGGTTGATTTGGATTCTCTCTGTGTTATTCGTGCTTGTTTGCGGGGCCGCTGCTTGGACCCTCCCGAACCGTCTTTCGGGCAATCCTACACTCCTCGCCGCGGATACGGCTGCTTTCGGCAATGACATGATCACGCCGACGGTGATGTTGGCGTCCTTGATCGCTGTTGTCGTCGCTCACAAGGCAATCGCCGGAGAGCGCGATTCGGGTCGTCTGAAACTCCTCTTGACATCGCCACACACGCGGCGAGATGTCGTTTTCGGAAAGTTCGTCAGTCGATCTCTTATCGTGCTTGCCCCTCTGTTTCTGGGTCTTTGTACTGCGGCTATCGTTGCTATCGTCAGGCACGATCAGTTCTCTGCTACGTCGTACGTTTTGTTCAGCTCGCTCACGGTCCTGTTTGCCCTGTCGTTCGTTAGCTTGTCACTCGCAGTGTCGTCGCTCGCTGCTTCGGATCGGGAGGCTACAGTTGGTGCGTTCGGACTCTACTTCGCACTCGCTGCCGGCTGGGATCTCGTCACGGGGTTGGTGAAAGTTGCGAGAGATCTGCTCGTTGGGAGCGAACCGGTGGGACAACCAAATCCTGACTGGTTCGTCCTGCTGGATATGCTCGGGCCGGCCGGAGCGTACGAGCGACTCGTGCTCGAACTGGTCTGGCGGCCTGATACCGGCCTGTTCGCGCTTCACGCTGACAAGCCTTGGTACTGGAGCGCGTGGCTCGCACTCGCAATCATCCTTTTCTGGGTTGTCGTACCGGTGATTGCCGGCTATCTCGGATTTCGAGCGACTGATCTCTGACCGGAGTCGGTGTTACCCGCCGACTCCCTGCACAAATTACCGTAACTGTTGGTTATATAGCGTGCGAGAATAATAATCGTAGCGTATGTGCGGACGGCCAGCTTCAGTGCCGCGTCGACGCCGGAGCGACGCGTTCACGTATCTGCAAGAGAGGGATCCTGTATGAACGCGGACGCCGGCGTCCTCGATCTGGGGGAGTTCGAGTTCGACTGCGGCGAGTCGATCCCCCGACTCGATGTCGCCTACGAGGCCTACGGCGAGTTTGACGGCGACAACGCGGTGCTGGTCTGTCACGCCCTGACCGGCAGCGCCCACGTCGCCCACCGTCGACTCGACGAGGAGCCCGCCGACGCCCAGCCCACCGGCGGGCAGGCCTACGCGTGGTGGTCCGACATCGTCGGGCCGGGCAAGGCCATCGACACCAAGGAGTACTACGTGGTCTGTGTCAACATCCCCGGCTCGTGCTACGGAACGACGGGCCCGGCCAGCGAGAACCCCGAGACGGGCGAGCCCTACGGCACGGAGTTCCCGCCCGTGACGGTCGCCGACTGGACCCGCGTCCAGCGCCGGGCGCTCGACGCGCTCGGTGTCGGTCGACTTCACGCCGTCGTCGGCGGCAGCGTCGGCGGGATGAACGCCCTCGACTGGGCGAAGCGCTACCCCGACGACGTGCGCCGGCTCGCCGCGATCGCCACCGCCGGCCGGCTCGATCCTCAGAGTCTCGCGCTCGACGCCATCGCCCGGCGGGCGATCCGCGCCGATCCGAACTGGAACGGGGGTCACTACTACGGAGAGGAGCAGGAACCCCCCACCGAAGGGCTGGCGTTGGCCCGCCAGATCGGCCACGTGATGTACCTCTCGAAGGCGTCGATGTCCCAGAAGTTCGGCCGCCGGTCCGCGGGCAGAGACACCGGCGGCGAGCAGTTCCCGGCCGACGCCGCGGCGGCGTTTTTCCCCTATCGGGACGTGGAGTCGTATCTCGACTATCAGGCCGAGAAGTTCGTCGACCGGTTCGACGCCAACAGCTACCTCTACCTCACTCGCGCGATGGACAACTACGACCTCGCGGCGGGCTACGAGGACGACGCCGACGCGCTGGCAGCCTTCACCGGCGAGGCGCTGGTGACGAGTTTCACCGGCGACTGGCACTTCACGACCGAGCAGGCCGAGGCGCTTGCCGACGGGTTCCGGGACGCCGACGTACAGACTGCTCACCACGTGATCGAGTCCGACCACGGCCACGACGCCTTCCTCGTCGAACCGGACAACGTCGGCCCGCCGCTCGCGGACTTCCTCTCGACCGGCATCGACGGCAAGGCCGTCACCGACACCGACGAGGACCCCCGCGACGACACCGAGTTCGCGCCCGTCCACACGAGTCTGTTTTCGGACTGAGGCTTCCTCCGGGTTCGGATCGATTTTTCTCAGGCGGACAAGTTGCTGTCACGCCACCGCTTCGGACCACGACCCCTCGGTATCTGCAATGGTGATCGGTATTTTCTAATATTTTGATGGAATCTTTGACAGTCGAATTTCTTATCCTGTCTCTAAATTATACTCTATATCATAGGATTAATATAGGATATGTTTGGTTACTAATTCAATGAAAAGACGAATAGGTGACCGGTGGAAGGTCACCGTCGCGTGCAACGAAGTGGTAGCGATCGTTCTTGCGATTCTTCTGGTAGCCGGAACTGTGTCACCGGTGATGGCGGCCGGTATGTCTCGTTCGGACGCCGGGCTGTTTGCATCGTCCGGCATTGACGACCGCGAGTACGCCGAGTCCGTTCTCGGGAGCGAACGGGCCGAGACGTTACTCAACGACAGCCCGACACTCCAGCGAACGTGGGCCAGACTACTCGTTGCGAACCTTTCGCACTCGACAGGCGACGGTGACTATCGGCGGTCGCTCGAACATCTCAACGAGTCGCTCAAGTACGCCGCGGGCCCCGACCGCGTCTCCGATATTCGGGCGTTCGAGCGGGATCGCGCTGCGATCGAAGCGCTCTCGCTCGGCGACGACGCACGGACCGACGAGCTGACAGTACTGTCGGCCGAGCTGATCGCGTCGGCCGACAACGGCACCGCAAAACAGCGCATTGCCGACGCACGCTGGGCGCTCGACCACACCCGCGAGGAGCTTCACACCGGCACCCAGCGAAGCTCGGAAGCACACCTCCGGAACGCGGAACGCGCCTACGAGCGCGGTCGGGAGCGACTGAACGCCGCTGACTCGGACGATCTGGAAGCCCGCGCGAAAGCGGTCCAGCAGTTCCGGATCGCCTGGCAGCAGGCGACGAAAGCGCTCGACGCGGTCGACGCCGCTACCAAGCCCGAGGTGACGATCACGACTCGGGGCGATCCACAGCGGAACGGTAGCGAACCGATCGAGGGACAGATCCGCGGGACCGTCTTCGACGTCCGGCCGCACGAACTGACGAACGCCACGGTCACCGTCGGTGACAACCGGACGGTGACGACGCCGCTCGACGCGACTGGCAGTCGCGCGAACGCCAGCTTCGCGGTGAACGTCACGCTCGAAGAGCGGATCACGTCGGTGACCGTCACGGTCGAGGAGGACGAGTCGGCGCGTGACGACGATGACGACGCCGAGGATAGAGAGGATTGGGGAGAAGATGATGAGGAGGAAGCTGGCGAAGACGGTGACGACGAACGTTGGAACGAAGAGCGTGGTGACGAAGACCGCGACGACGAAGACCGTGAAGATTGGGAAGAAAACGACGACGAAGCAGATGAAGACGCAGACGACGAGGATGGCGACGACGAGCGCCGCGGGCCGCCGTCGCACGCCGGTCCGTCCGGCCACGCGGGTCCGCCGTCACTCGTTGGCCCGTCCGCGACCGCAATCGCGGCCGCGAGTGCCGGTCCGCCCGACCACGCCGGTCCGCCGGATCACGCGGGCCCGCCGGACAGGCGCGGCGAGGACGGAAATCCGTGGGGGTCGGACGACGATCGGGATGACCGCGAGCGTGACGACGATGAGGGCGACGAGGAGCACGAATGGGACGACGATGATGAACGTGACGACGATCGGAACGCTCCGAGCAACACCGACACGGTCCTGTTCGACGGAGACGGGCTGCCGGACACGTTCGAGACCGAAGTGCTCGGCACCGATCCGCAGGACCCCGACAGCGACTCGCCGAAAGTCGAGGCCGACGTCGGCGATAACGGCGTCATCGACGGTCTTGAGGACTTCGACGCCGACAACGTCACTAACTACCACGAGGGCCGGTTCGGCTCCGATCCGTTCGCCGCCGACAGCGACGACGACGGACTCCCCGATCGGTTCGAGATTCAGTACTCGCAGCTCGACCAGACGAGCGCAGACACGAACGACGACGGCGTCCCCGACGGCGAGTGGGACGCCGACGAGGACGGCCTGACGAACCGCGAGGAGTTCGCGGCCGGGACGAACCCCGTCGTGGCCGACGCGGACCGCGACGATCTCGACGACGGGCGCGAACTCGAGGTCGGGACCGACCCGCAGGATCCCGACACGGACGACGACGGCATCCCTGACGGCGAGGAACTGCGCCTCGGCACCGACCCGCTGTCGCCCGACTCGGACGGTGACGGCGTCGTCGACGGCAACGCCTCGTACACGACGCACACGGCCAACGAATCGATCGGCGTGAACGTCTCGCTGACGGGCGCCGGCGACGTCGCCGACGGCGTCACGATCGAGAACGGCTCGCAGGAACGGTTCGACCGCGAACAAATCGCGGACGCGCAGGTGACCGAGTTCGTCAACCTCGAATCGGAGCGCTCGTTCGACTCGGCGAACGTCTCGTTCACCTACGACGAGTCGCGGCTCGACGACACGAACGAGTCCGATCTGGTCGTGTTCCGGTACAACGAGTCGGTCGGGGTGTTCGAACCGCTGAACACGACCGTCGATCCGGAGACGAACACAGTCACCGGCGAGACCGACCAGTTCTCCCGATTTGTCGTCTTCGACGTGAAAAACTGGGCATCGAACTTCGTCGCCGAGCGCCCCGACGACGCTCCGGCGGAGTCGGAACTCCAGCCCATCGACGTCACGATGATCATCGACTCGTCGGGCTCGATGAGTTGGAACGACCCACAGGAGTTCCGCAAGCAGGCCGCCAAGGAGTTCGTCGGCGCGCTCGTGGAGGACGATCGGGCCGGCGTCATTGACTTCGACGGCGACGCGCACGTCGCCCAGGAGCTGACGACCGACTTCGGGAAAGTCAACCTCTCGATCGAGCAGCTCGACGCCAGCGGCGGCACCGACATCGGCGACGGCGTCCGGAAAGCCAACCAGCACTTCGCGGCGGCGAGCAACGACTCGCGCTCGCAGGTCGCAATCCTGCTGACCGACGGCCAGGGCGGCGGCGGGCGCGCCGAGGCGCGGACGGCCGCCGAGCGCGGGACGACCATCTACACGATCGGCTTCGGCGGCGCGAACGGGAACAAGCTCTCGGACATCGCCGACATCACGGGCGGGAACTACACCTACGTCGACGACGCGGCGGACCTCCCCGAGGTGTTCTCGCGGGTCTCCGAGGACGTCGGCGCGCAGGACACTGACGGCGACGGCATCCCCGACGCCGTCGAGCGCCGCGGCGTCGTGACGCCCGAAACCGGCCTGATCACGACGGACCCCTACAGCGCGGACACCGACGGCGACGGGCTCACGGACGGCGAGGAGCTCGGCGACGCCGCAACCGACGAAGAGATCGAATCCGATTACCGGGCCGACCAGCTCGTCGAGACGCTCGAACGGGCCGGGTACGACCGCGAGAACCTCTCCGGCGCGGTCTATCTGGAGCCGGTGAGCGATCCGACGCAGGTCCACACCGACTCCGACGGCGTCGACGACTACACCGAGGTGCGGTCGCCGACGACGGTCGCGTACACGCCCGACAAGCAGGCAACCGCGAACGTGCTCGAGAAGGGCGAACCGTCCACGGAGGTACTCGAAGCCAACTACGAGACGCGCGAAGTGACCTCCGATCCGTGGCGGCCCGACTCCGACCTCGATGGGCTTGACGATGCGCGCGAACGCGAATTGGCGACGGACCCGACCGAACGGGACACCGACGGCGACGGTATCGAGGACGGGACCGAACTCGAAACGCGGAACGATCCGACGCTGTACGACACCAACCCGCCGGAGATAGATGTCACGGCCTACGGGTACGAGATCCCCGAGATGAGCCTCGACACGACCTACTGGGTCGAGGCCGAGTTCCGCGACGAGGCCGGCGTCGACCGCGCGGTGCTGCTCAAGGACGGCACCGTCGAAGCCGAGGTCTCGTTCGGTGAAAGCGACTCCCGGTCCGGATACGGTCGCTACCGCGACACCACCGAAGTCGAACACAGACTGGAGTTCACTGACGAGTTCGTCTCCGCGGAGGGCGTCGACACCAGTTCGGTTAAGTCGACGTTCGTCTCGTTCGGAAGCTCGGTCCGCGACGCCGCGGGCGATGTCACGGGCGCGGCGGGCGACGCCGCGCTGGGGACGACCATCTACGTGCGGGCGACCGACGAGAACGACAACAGCAAGCGCGCCGTGGGGGTCGAGCGGGCGAACTTCTACAGCTACATCGCGGGCGACCTCTACACGGGAACGCTGCTGGATTACGGCGTCGCCAATGAGTTCGGGAAGGTCTCGGGCTTCTCGGCGAGCATGGGAATCTTCCTGAAGGACCTCTCGGCGTTCATCGAGGACCCCACGGCGTTCGTCGACGGGATCAAGGCGCTGTTGAAGCTGCTGACCGAGGGTAATGTCGACGTCCAGGCGATCATCGACGGGTACGTCCAGCAGTTCCAGCAGAAACAAGAACAAAACAATCCGTACGATCCGACGGATCCCGACGAGGAACACCTCCACACCGCGTTCGAGGCGAGCTGGTACGAGGGGTACGCGGCCGGCTTCCTCGCGAAGTTCGTCATCAGCGTCGGCGTCGGAAAAGCCGCCAAGACGGCGATCAAACAGACCGACACGGCCGGCGACATCGCCAAGCGGCTCTCGGACACGGGCGCTGCGCGAGCGCTCTCGCGGATCGACAGCGCCAAAGGAGCGGGCACGGCCCGCGCGACGGCGCGGATTTTGTTGGCGGTCGATGGCAACGCCGCGGAAGCCCTACTGAGCCGGGCGGACACGGCGGGGCAGGCGTATCGGCTGTGGCGGTTGCAGCGCGGCATCGACGCCGACGTTGACGCGTTGTCGGAGACCAAGCAAGCGCGGTTGGGTGGCTACCTCGCGCGGACCGACAGCGACGGTGCTGATCTCGCCGATGCGATGGATCAAGAGACGCTAGACGATTTCCTCGGTATTCGCCGTACCGCGGTTCCGGACGGCGGTGACGGCCCCGACCTGACGCAGCAGTGGGACTCCGAGTTGACGCGGCTTCACAGACAGGACAAGATCGACGGCGACGATCTAGACAGGATTATCCGGAGGACCGATGGCGCAGAGGGTCCCAATTCGGATGCGCTCATGAGGACCGTCGCGGACGGCGGGGCAAACGGTGCGCGAGCCGTCGCAGATCTGAACGATCTATCCCCGCTGTATCGGCTCGTCGACGATACTGGCGTCGATGGACCTAAGCTCATCCGCCAATTCGACAACCCGCAGACGACTCGTCAGTTCTTCGAGATGGAGAACACCGACGGTTACAGCGACTTCGATAGCTGGGACGAGTGGCGATCGAATTTGGCCCGATCAACATCCGATGCGGATCCGAGTGATATCAATCGATACGTCGAGAACGTCCGCAAGGCCGGTGAGAGTGATACTATCTCGGGCGAGCGAGGGCTCGTCGAGGAACTGGCCGATCCTGACCCGAAACTCTCGGACTTCAGGGGGCAACGTGGCGAGGCCGAAACCGTCATCCGTTATGATGAAAATATAGACGATGTGACTGGTTTGGAGGTCGAACCCGGTAACGGAGATTACGACCTTCGTGTCCAGAGAGACAACGGGAATGAATTCATAGAAGTAAAGACGCCTGCTGATGATCAGGAACTCGATTTTAACTGGTGGAGGACTCAATCAAGCGAGATGAACAAAAAGTACTCCAATTCCCCAGATGTCTCAGCTGACCAAGCAATCCTAGAGGTGCCGGTAAAACGTCACACTACGGATATCGACTCAACTCAAAGCGAACTGCAGTCGCTGATCGAGACGCCACCAGCCGATGATTTCAGGGAGGTGCGGCTCCAAGTCAGAGGCGACAGCAGCGTGGAAGTACTGACGATTTCGGCAAAACCAGACTCATGAACGACGATTACGACCACGTCGCAGTACACACGGATCGTGGAACGATGTACTGGGCGTTAGTAGTCCCATCTGACGCCAAAACCTGCGAAGAGCAGACTCGTGAGATGACCGCGCTCTGCGAGCAACTCTTCGACACGTTCGGCGAGTTCCTCACGCCGACGGAGATCGAGTTTCACGTGCCGTGTTTCCCACCCGGACACGAACTCCCGGCGAGCAGGTCCGACGACGCGAAAATCAAAACGGCTCACCGAGAACTTCGTAGTTCGAGCGGAATCAGTGTCGACGACGTTCTGTCGGCGACCCGTATCAACGATTGTCCGTCCCGGTGGCTCCCCCTGATTAGCTTCAACGGTGCCAAGGTACTGGTCGAACTTGAGGAGGGACCGGTCGTTGCCGACCGGAACAATCACACGGTCGAATACCGGAGGAAACGGTCCACGGATCAGATGCCAGCCCGTGATCCCCTCGAACTGGAACTACTTCACGGACCAAACAGCTGGAAGTCTGAAATCAAGTCCGAGTTTGTCACGAGCGTCATGGTACGAACAGTGAGCGACATCTGGTTCGACGACTCGGAGCTTGGGCAGGCAAACGCTCGCAACCTCGCCGCGTTTCTAGAACGTATCGATCAAACCCTCTCTGTCCAGAAGATTAACCGGGCCTCGGACTGGCTGCCAGTTGAGCAGCTTCAAAATATATATTAGTTGATCAGTTGATCGCTGACTTTGTTTTCGATGGCCACGACGGCGATGTCGTCGACAGCGTCGAATTCTCTATCCGATAGGTCTACGAGGACGTAAACGATGGCGAGTAAGGATTACGACTACATCACGTACACCGATAGGGTGTTCAAAGCTCCAGCGCATCGGATCGACGCTCTCAGAGACGCGTGCGGTGCGAGCGCTCTCGCGGATCGAGAGCGTCAAACAAGCAGGCAAGGCCCGCGCGACGGCGCGGATTCTGCTGACGGTCGACGGCGCCGCGGAACCGGTGTTGAGCCGCGCCGACACGGCGGGGCAGGCGTACCGGCTCCGGCGCTTGCAGTCCGAGAATTTCTACGGTGCGGCGAGTAACTTCCGTACTGGCTTGTTCTGCCAAAACAAAGCTACCCTGAATCGCCCGTTTCTACGAGTTTGTTTTCAGATTGACATATATTGAGGTGGGAATCGTACCCCATCAACGGCGTCCCATCGCTCCCCGATTTGAGGTCCGGTCGCAGCGGTCCAAGACTACACTGCACACAGTAGCAGACACTATCTCCATCTCGAGCATGATATATTTACTATATTTAGATGGTGTTTATACGAAAGAGATAACGGAAATAAAGAAGTTTTATGTATCCTTTGTATATATGAATCTGATATGTCTCAGGAGGAGGCACCCAACACAGCAGACGGAACACGAGAAGTCGTATCGCAACAGCAAACTGAGAGTCTGGTCGACCAGCTCCCGCTCGGCGAGGGTGTGGTCGCTGGCTCCGGCGCGTTCCTGCTCGCGTACCTGTTTTACCATCAGGTCGTGACGTTCCTGACGACGTTCGGCAGTGCGTCGTCGGCCGGGCCGTCCGGGTGGGTCGTTTCGGGCTGGTACTTCTTCGCCAGCCACAACGTTCCGGTGCAGGCTGGTGGCGAGACTGCGGCGGTGTCGGTGCTCCCACGACTGGGAACGTCCGGGACGAACTTCTTCATCGGTGGCTGGCCGGTTCAGATGCTGCTCCTGTTCGCACCGGCATTCGGTCTAATCGGTGCCGGCTACCTCGTCGTGTCTTGGGAGGATCCGGACGAACTCGTTGATCTGGCCCTGTCGGTCGCCGCTGTCGCCATCCCGTACCTCGTCCTGTCGGTCGTGGCGGCGTTCCTGATGACCCATACGTACACGAACAGTGGCGCCATCGGCACGATCATCAGCAACGTCGAGCCGCTGGCCCAGCAGTACAGTAACGGCCAGCCGCCGAGCAGCCTCAACGTCGGCGTTAGCATCACCAACGCCGCACTGTTCGCCGGGATCGTCTACCCCGTCGTCTTCGGCGGCCTCGGCGGCATCGCCGCGAAGAAAGACCTCGTCGTCGACGAGATCACGGCCCGGTTGAACTAACGGCGTCCAGCGCTGATCCCCGCAGCGAGTGCCCCTCCACTCGTCGCTTTTTTGGCTGCTCGATGCACCGAATCGGTTTTCACCCGCGGCCTCCACGTCGCCCACATGAGCGTACGCGAGGAGTTCGACGCGTGGGCCGCCGAAGGGCGGGACCGTGGAATGGAGGATCGACACTGGCACACCGCCAAGCACGTCCTGTCGCGGATGCCCGTCGAGGCGGGCGACGTAGTCCTCGATCTGGGCTGTGGCAGCGGCTACGCCGGCCGCGCGCTGCGCGAGGCCGCCGGTGCCGGGCGGGCCTACGGCCTCGATGGCTCGCCCGAGATGACGCGTAACGCCCGCACCTACACCGACGACGAATCGGTGGGCTACGTCGTCGGCGACTTCGGCTCGCTGCCGTTCGCCGAGAACAGCGTCGATCACGTCTTTTCGATGGAGGCGTTCTACTACGCTGCCGATCCCCGCGAGACGCTGCGCGAGATCCGGCGCGTGCTCCGGCCCGGCGGGACGTTCTACTGCGCCGTGAACTACTACGAGGAGAACGTCCACTCCCACGAGTGGCAGGAGTTTATCGAGATCGAGATGACTCGCTGGAGCACCGAGCAGTACCGCGAGGCGCTCCGCGACGTGGGGCTGCACGTCGCCGAGCAGGACAACATTCCGGACCGCGAGATCGAGATTCCGCCGGCAAGCGAGTTCCCCACCGAAGACTGGGAGACGCGCGAGGACATGGTCGAGCGCTACCGCGAGTTCGGGACGCTGCTGACCGTCGGCGTCGAGCCCTAACTCCGGGTTCTCGTCGACACCACATAGTTCAGCTCTTCGTCGGCGTCACGACGCCGCTGTGTGGACGCCGCTTTCGAGCTGCCGTCCCTCAGGGTGCCTTCTCGCCCGCTTTGATCTCCACGTCGAGCCAGTTCTCCTCGGGCGGGAGCGGGCAGGCGAACGTCTCGCTGAACGCGCAAAACGGCGAGTACGCCAAGTTGAAATCCACGACGATCTCGTCGCCGTCCGAGAGCTCGCGGTCGGCATGGAGCTCCATGTATCGTCCCTCCCGGTAGCTCTGCTGGCCGGTCGTCTTGTCGCGGAACGGCACAAAGTACGCCTCGTCGCCCTCCTGTCGGTACGCGCCGAGGGTCTGCTCGGTCCCGCGGATCTCGAAGGTCAGCGTCGCTTCGCGCAAGTAGCGCACTTCGGGGCCGCCGCCGGTCGAGTCCATCGTGACGCCCTCGGGGTCGTCGTGGACGGTCACGTCGGCGTCGACGCGGTACTCGGGGTCTGGATCGAAGTACTCGAGGCCGTCGAAGCTATCGCGTTCTTCGGGCGGGATCGGCGACTGGCGATGCTCGGCGAAGAACTCGTCTTTCTCCTCGCGCTGTGCGGTCAGTTCGCGGCGCCACGTGTCGGCGTCGAAGGCGTCGTCGGTCACGGGCGTCCTACCCGCTCGACCGGTATAGGTCGTTTGCAACTGGCGAGCCGTTCTCAGCTCTCGTCGCACCCGGCGACTAAGACCGGCGTCGTGGTGGCTTCGAACGCCCGGCGACGGGCAAGAGACCCATGGCACACGAGTTCCAGTGTATCGTCGACGGCTGTGACTTCATGGTCCGATCGCCGGACGAAGACGAGGTCGTCGACATGGTCGAGGAGCACAGAGATCGACACCACTCCGATCTGGACGTCAGCGAGGACGAGATCCGCCAGCGGATGTCCACCACCTGACTCGCACTTTTTCGTTGCTGTCGATTCGTTCTGCAGATCCGGCTTCAGCTCACCAACGCCAGCAGCATCGGTAGCGTGACCGTCACGCCGACGGCGACGCCGGAGAGTCCCGACAGGGAGCCAATCCCGGCGAGCTGGCCCACCGCAGCGCCGATGACCCCCACGCCGACGACCAGCGCGCCGAACGTCAGCGCGACGAGACGGGGCATCTCGAACTCGTACCGGAGCAGTATCCAGACGAGTCCGAACAGCACCACGAACCCGACAGCCCCGATATACGCGCCCATATTGGTTGTAATTTAACCGCTTTTCTACTTAATACTTTCATAGATCTAGAATCGTATATATCCGTCTGTGGGGATGTCTGTGCGACATTCCGGTGACGGCGTCGAGACGCCGCCGTCGACCTCGCCATCCGACAACCCTAAACGGGGAGACGGGCCAAAGACGGGTAGATGGCTGGCTCTTGGCGCGACGTGTTCGGACACGAATCCCCCTACGAGGAGCAGGTCGACGGCGTCGAGACGGCGATCGACGCCGCGCGCGACGGCGGCTTCCTCGCGTTGGAGGGCGCCTGTGGCACCGGCAAGACCATGCTGGCGCTCTCGGCCGGCCTGCATCTCGTGCGCGACCCCGACAGCCGATTCGAGCGCGTGCTGGCGCTGACCAGCGTCAAGCAACAGCTCCGCCAGTTCGAGGCCGACGTAGAGCGGATCAACGACGAGTTGCCCGAGGACTGGCGGCCCTTTTCGGCGCTGACGCTGGTCGGGAAAGCCGACGTGTGTCCCTACAGCCGCGAGGAGGCGGCCGGCATCGACGATACGAACGTCTACGACCGCTGCGAGGAACTGCGCGACACGACGCGAGCGCTGACCGGTGACGGTCCCGCCAGCGCCGGCGCTCTCGTCGACGACGCCCGGAGCCAGCAGATCGGACTGGCCGATTCGGGTGCCGACGGCGGGGCCGACTACCTCGAAACCGCCGGCGAGCCCACGCCGTATCCGACGGGGATGCCGACGCGTGAAGACGCCGAGTACTGCCCGTTTTACGCGCGCTACCTCGACGATAAGCCCGAGGACGGCGACGGCGATCCCGCCGAGGCCGTCCCCTTCGATTTCACCGACGCCGGATTGATCGACCCCGACGAACTGGTTCGTCGATCGGCCGGCGCTGGCACTTGCCCGCACTCGATGATGGGCGCAATCTTGCCCCACGCCGAACTCGTACTTGGCAACTACTACCACGCGTTCGATCCGATGACGACCGGCTCGTTTACCGGCGCCTTGCTCGACGAGTCGACGTTCGTGATCTGCGACGAGGCCCACATGCTCGAACCTCGCGTGCGCGATCTGGTCAGCGACACCGCCGCCGATCGGTCGCTGCGGGACGCCGAATCCGAGCTGACGCGAGTTCTGCAGGCGCTGCAGTTCGACGGCAAGGAGGGGACCAGCAGTGCGGACGCCGACCTCGTGCGGGCCGAACTCGAAGAGGCCGAGGTCGCCGAGCGCGAACTCGAAACGCTGCGCTCGTTCATCCGGGACCTCCGCGAGGAACTCGACCGCCGGGTCACCGCTCATCTCGAACGCGAACACCGCGGCTGGAAGAGCGACCTCAACAGCCTTCCAGACGAGGAAATTCCCCTGCGGGATCCCGAGACGCCGGAGGTCGACGCGATCACGGAGTGGGCCGAGCGCTTGGGCTACGACGACCGGGCGTGGAGTCGCGCCGAGACGGTCGGCGCCGTCGTCAAGCGCATCCTCGACGAGGCCGACGACGACGCGAAACAGCGCGCCGTCCCCGGCGTCGGGCGCGTGCTCGGCCGCTGGTACCGCGCCGATCACGAACGCCACTTCCGAGAGATCGAACTCGACCGAACGTGGGACGACACCGAGCCGCCCGACAGCTGGCGCCGGGCGTACAACGCCCGGCTGGCGATCCACAACTGCGTGCCCGGCGACGTGATCGGCGAGCGCCTCGCTGACTTTGGCGGCGGCGTCCTGATGAGCGCAACGCTGGAGCCGCTCGACGTGTTCGCCGAAGTCACAGGACTGGACCACCTCGAACACGAGGAGGACCGACCCGTAGTCACCCGGACCTACGGCCTGACGTTCCCCGAGGCAAACCGCGAGAGCTTCGCGGTCGACGCCCCGAAGTTCACCTACGACAACCGGGGCGGGCCCCACGAAGAGAATCCGACACGCCGGGCCTACGCCGACGCGATCCGGGAGGTCGCCGAAAGCCCGGGCAACGTGCTCGTCGGGATGCCGAGCTACCGCGAGGCCGAGTGGGCCGCCGACCAACTGCGCGACGCCGTCGACAAGCCCGTGTTGATCGACGAGTCCAGCGGCGACGACGCGACGGAGGATCTCAAGAGCGACTTCTTCGCCGGCGACGGGAAGGTGTTGGTCACGAGCCTACGCGGAACGCTCACCGAGGGCGTCGACTACCGCGGCGACCGGCTTTCCGCGGCGGTGATCTGTGGCGTCCCGATCGTCGACACCACGTCCCCGCGAACGCGGGCGATCCGGACGGCCTACGACGAGGCCTTCGGCGATGGGTTCGAGTACTCGCTGACCGTCCCCGCCGTCCGCAAGGCCCGGCAGGCGATCGGTCGGGTAATCCGTAGCCCCGATGAAGTCGGCGTCCGCGTGTTCGTCGACGCCCGGTACGCCCGCGAGTCGTGGGACAGCGTCCGTGAGTACATCCCCGCCGAGGAGTTTCAACCTGTGAGCCCGGACATGCTCTCGTTCGGATTAGACCGGTTCTGGTCGGACAAGTGATCGTTCATTTGCGCTGGTCAGTCCTCGGCCGGTGACCCTGTCCTTGCGGTCTGTTGTCCGGTCACCGACGCGGGCTCGTCGGCGAGGAATCTGAGCAACAGGACGGCGAAGACGAACTTCGCGCCGACGTCCAGCAGGCTGTAGGCCCACGACGTGATCGCCGTCGCGCCGACGCCGGTTCCCATCACCGCCAGCCCCTCGGTGCCGAGCGCCCACACGATCGGGTAGCCGAACCACAACACGACGGTCAGCGTTCGTAGCAGTCCGAACAGATCCACGACATCCTCACCCTGCGCGGCGGCGTCTCGCGGCCACTCGACGAGCAGGACGTAGACCACGACGAGGAAGAACGCCGAACTGATGCCGAACCAGACCCAGCGCATCCAGATTGCCTGCCGGGTCAGCGCGGCCGCTAGTCCGGTCACACACATCCCGATATCGAAGGCAATCGCTGCGAATAGCGTCGGGCGATCCGAGCCCACGAGCAGGCCGAGCGCCAGCAGGATCAACGGCGTCGAGAACGTCCACGTGAGATAGCGGCCCCACATGGTGACGACCTCGCCCCGGCCCGCGATGTCGACGACGCCGATCGTGAGGCCGGTTGCGAGCCCGAAGTAACTGGACAGCGACACCGCTGGAATGCCGATCGTGGCGACGTAGATCATTTTCACGCGCGGGTCGTCGACGGCGCGACCCATGTAGACAAACAGTATCGTTGCGACACCCATCAGCGCGATCATGACCCACAGCGAACTGGCCATCACCGGGTTCGACAGCGTCTCTTCGACCAGCGGGTCGATCTGAGCCGGACTGACTGCAGACACTGGTTGGGCGATCACACTGTCAGTTCAATCCGACCGAAATAGTCCATATTCGCCAACTACTTGCCGGGCACCTGACAGCCGTAGCCGTTTGTCTCGGGTCGTACAACGGTCGTATCGATTGTTTGCCCCGGCTAGTGTGAACGAACGCGATCGAATCTGCTCGATACTCCGAACCGGTGTTGTTTTATACGCTCACTTCCGAGTTGGATTCCACTGCGGATCGTCCGAGTGATCTTCTCGGACGGCGATCGATACCGAACCCCTTTGTTTCAACTGGAGATCACGGCGACGGCGCCGGGATGCTCTCTCACTACTTCGTCACAGCCCCGACCTCGGCGCCCGACCCGACGACGTGCACGTCGTCCGGATCGAACGCGACGGTCACGGTCTCGGCGTCGGGCGCGTCCTCGAAGTGCGCAACGATCGTTCGGTCGCGCCACCGGAGGCCGGCGCGGACGGCGCCGCCGAGAAACTCCGTCGTGACGACATCGGTCCGCAAGCGATTGGCGTCGACACCGCTCTCGCCGTCGCCGAGCAGTCGGACCGCCTCGGGCCGGACACAGACCGTCGCGCGGTCGGCGTCGACGCGGGGAATCCGGAACTCGCGGCCGTCGATGTCGAGCGTCGACCGTCCATTGTCGGCCGCGGTTATGGCTCCCTCGAACACGTTGTTGTCGCCCAGAAAGTCCGCGACAAAGCGCGTTTCGGGGCGTCGGTACACGTCCCGCGGCGTCCCGACCTGCTCGACGCGTCCGCGGTTCATCACCGCCAATCGGTCGCTGATCGCCAGCGCCTCGGACTGGTCGTGGGTGACGTAGATCGTCGTGACGCCGAGATCGGACTGGATCGCCTGTACCTGTCGCCGGAGACGCTTGCGGAGGCGCGCGTCGAGCGCGCTCATCGGCTCGTCGAGCAAGAGCAGATCGGGACCCGGCGCCAGCGCGCGAGCCAGTGCGACACGCTGGCGCTGGCCGCCCGAGAGTTCGTCGGGGTCCCGGTCCTCGAACCCTTCCAGATCGACCAGCGAGAGCAACTCGGCGACCCGTTCGTCGCGGGACGCGCCGCCCGGCGGATCGCTAAAGCGCAGTCCGTAGGCGACGTTCTCGGCGACGCTCATGTGGGGAAACAGCGCGTAGTTCTGGAAGACGACGCCGATATCCCGATCTTCCGGCCGGACGCCCGCCGCCGACTTATCACCGATCAAGACCTCGCCCGCGTCGGGCTCCTCGAAGCCGGCGATCGTCCGCAGCGTCGTCGTTTTGCCACAGCCAGACGGGCCGACGAGCGTGAAGAACTCGCCGTCCTCGACCGTGAGATCGACCGTGTCGAGCACCGTCGTCCCGCCGTAGGCCTTCGTCACGCCGCGCAGTTCGAGGTCGCTCATCGGTACTCACCGCCGCCGACGCGCTCGATCACCACGAAACTGGCGCTCGTCACCGCGAGCAGGACGGTGCCCATCGCGGTTGCGGGGCCGAGCGTCCGATCACCGAGGTAGCGTTCGACGGCGACCGGCATCGTGTAGGCGTCGCCGCCGGCCGCGAGGATCACCGTCGAGTTGAACTCGCCGATGCTGATCGCGGCGGCGAAGGCGGCGCCGGCGACGACGCCGGTCACCGCGAGTGGGAGTTCGACATCGAGCAGCGCTCGCGCCCGCGAGGCGCCCAGCGCTCGCGCCGACTCGACGAGCGATCGGTCGACGCCGCCGATCGCCGGCGCGGCGTTGCGCACGACGAAGGGGTACGCCGCGGCGGCGTGGGCGGCGACGATTGCGGCGGCGCCGGTGACTCGGAGGCGGTAGTCGCCCGGCAGCGGGACGCCGAAGACGAGCCCTCGGAGTAGCCCGACGCCCAGCACGATCCCGCTGACCGCCAGCGGCGCCGTCGCCAAGGCGTCGAGCACGAGGCCGCCGCGCCCGCCGCGGACGCGCCGCACCGCGACGACGACGCCGGTCGGCACGGCGACGGCGAGCGTCGCGCCCGCAAAGAGCAGCGAGTTGCGCACCGCGGGCCACGGCTTCACTTGGAACGCCGCGCCCTCGGCCTGCCGGTCGAGCAAGAACGCGTAGTGGCGAAGCGTCAGCCCGTTCGGGCCGGTGACGCTTTCGAGGACCATGCTTGCGATCGGCCCGACGAACACGACCGCGACGACGAGCCCGTACGCGAGGATCGCAAGCCTGCTCGGACGGACGAGCGCCCGCAGCGAGGGAACAAGCGGCGTGCGCTCGCTCGGGTCCGGCGTCCGGCCGGTGCCGTAGCGCCGTCCCTCGAACCGGAGGTAGATCGCCAGCACAGCGACCGAGAGTCCCGTCTCGACGATCGCCAGCGCCGCCGCGCCCGCGAGATCGAGCTGGCGAATCCGGCTGTAGATCCACACCTCGACGGTCGCCAGATCCAACCCGCCGAGCGCGAGCACGATCGGGAAGGTTCGGAACGTGAACACGAATGTGAGGACGGCGCCGGCCAGCACCGCTGGCGCGAGCTGGGGCACGATCACGTCGAGGAACGCGCGGCGTCGGCTCGCGCCGAGGCTCCGGGCCGTTTCCACGGTTCGAGTGTCGACGCTCTCCCACGCCGCGGTCGTCAGCCGGGCGACCAGCGGCGCGTTGTAGAACGCGTGGGCGAGCACGATCACCTCCAGCGAGAACAGGATATCGACCGGGCCGAGTCCGACGAGGCCGAGCAACTGGTTGAACGGCCCGGCGGTGCTGAACATCGCAAAGAAGCCGACGGCGACCATGATGCCGGGCAGCACGAACGGCAGAATCGTCAGCGAGCGCAGCACGTCTCGACCGGGGAACTCGAAGCGCGCGAGGACGTACGCGCCGGGCAGGCCGAGCGCGACGCTGGCGACCGTCGACAGCAGCGCCTGATACGCTGTGAAGCCGATCAGCCCGAAGGTCGGGACGGGGAAGCCGCGCTCGGCCCAGCTAGCTATCCCGCGCAGATGCTCGCCGAAAGCGAGCGGCTCGGCGAACACGTCCGCGAGGGCCCCGACGTAGAACGGGTCCGTGAGGACGCCGCGGATCGGCGCCGCCGACGGGGCGCCGTCGACCACCAGCGCCTCGACGAACACGACCGCCGCGGGGAGCACGAACACGACCGCGAGCACCACGACCGCGACGCCGGTGGCCAGCCCCAGCGTATGCCGTACTAGCCACTGACGCGCCCGACGGAGTGCTCTAGGCAGGCCGTCCCGGGCTGTGGCGTCCGACCGTGCGTTACTCCCGCCGCTCGCCATGCTATCCGGCGATCTCCCGTGCCCAGTCTTCGACCCAGCCGTCGAGGTTCCCCTGCAGGTCTTCGTAGTCGTAGAAGACGGTTTCCGGCGGCTCGTGGGCGTACTGGTCGAACTCCTCGTTGAGGTCGGCGTCCGTGGTCGCGGGGAACTGGACGTTCAGCGTGGCGATCTGGCCCTGTGCGTCCGGCGAAAGCACGAACTCGAAGAAGTCCTGTGCCAGTTCGGTCTTCTCGGAACCGGCGAACACGCCCATACCCTCGGGGTTGGCGTACCCCTGATCCTCGAGGAAGCCGAGCTGGTGGCGCGACATGTCTTGGTCGGCGCGGTTCGCGTACACCTGATCGGTCGAGTACGAGACGACCATCGGTCGCTCGCCCTCGGAGTAGGCGCTGTAGGAGTCCCACCACGAGCCGAGGATCTGCACGTCGTTGTCCTGCAGGGCGCGCCAGTAGTCCAGATAGCCGTCCTCGCCGAACTGGTCGATCGTCCACAGCAGGAACGCCCGTCCGGGGTCGCTCTGCTGGGCGTTCTGGGCGAGCAGGGCTCCCTCGTAGGCCGGTTCGGTCAGCCGGTCGAACGTCGCCGGTTCGTCGACCGCTCCCTCGTCGTACACCAGACTGATGTAGCCGGTGTCGTAGGGCATCACGCGCCCGTCGGGATCGAACTCCAACTCCGACTTGATCGCGTCGGTGTTTCCGACGCTCCCCCAGTCGAGTTCCTGAAACAGCGAGTCGTCGAGGCGCTCGTCGGCACGGATGAGGTCGTCAACGTTGACGCCGAGGTAGGCGTCGGCGTCCAGATCGATCCCCTGACCGTGACGCTGGACGTAGTGGTTCAGCCCGTTGTCGGGGTTCACCCACTCGATCGTCACGTCCTCGTGCTCGCTCTCGAACTGCTCTTTGAGCCACGTCGCGGGCGCGTCGAGCGAACTCTGGTCTTCGACGAACGAGTCGTAGGTAGCGATCGTGAGCGTTCCGTCATCGTCGTTGCCGGAGCTGGGACTCCCGGGCTGGCTGACACAGCCCGCCAGCCCCGCACCCGCCGCACCGCCGACCGCTGCGAGAAACTTCCGTCGGTTCATCACCCGGTGTTTTCACTGGGTGGTGATAAGGCGACCGGTCCACAGCGGCGTCGAGCATCGGCCGCTCTCCGGCGTCTCGACGCCGCTGCTCCCCCGTCTCTCGACGCCGGTTTCCCGTACTCCGATCAGGCGGTCTCGCTCGTCTCTATCTTCCCACCCTCATCCGTCCACTCGGTGAAGCTTCCCTCGTAGAACTCGACCGTTTCGTAGCCGAGATGCGAGAGCACGGCGTAGGTGTGGCTGATCCGCCGAGCGGTGTTGCAGTACAGCACGATCCGTCGGTCGGCCGTGATGCCCCGGTCGTCCAGAATCTCACGGATCTCTGACTCGGGCTTGAGCCCGCGGCTCTCGTCGTCGACGAGTTCCTTCCAGTCCAGCCGGACCGCGCCGGGGAGGTGGCCCTCGGCGTACTCCTCGGCGCGTCGGGTGTCGACGATCACCGCGTCGGGGTCGTCGAGCGCGGCCTCGACGGTCGCCATGTCGACCAGCGGCGTCGCGTCGGGCTCGCGCACCTCGTAGGTCGTCGGCTCGATGTCGGGCGTCTCGCCGGTCGTCTCGTGCTCGCGGTTCCACGCGCTGTAGTCGCCGTCGAGCAGGTACAGCTCGTCGTGGCCGTAACACAGCGCGGTGACCAGAAAGCGCGCGGCGAACACGCCGTGTGTGTCGTCGTAGGCGACGATCGGGTCGTCAGCGGCGATGCCGGCCTCGCCGAGCAGTTCCGCGAACGCCTCGGCGCCGGGAAGCATCCCCTCGTCGGCGTCGTCGTCGCTCCGGAACGACTCGAATGGGATGCTCGCAGCGCCCGGCACGTGGCCGATGCCGTCGTACTCCCAGCCGTCTCGTACGTCGACGATCCGCACCTCGTCGGCGTGGTCGTCGAGCCACGCCGGCGACACGAGTTCGATCATGGCGGCGCTTGTGGACGGACCCGCATTAAGACGCTGATGCCGGCCCCGTCCGACGCGGCTCGTCGATAGCGGCCACATTTGCAACTACTTCTGTCGGCGTCCGTGCGCTGCGGGCGCTGTGGCGTCGTGCTGTCGGCCGTCGCTGTACGTCCTGACTGTTGGTTCGACACTGCTGGCAAAAATTGTCGGTGGTCGCCACGAAAGGCCGTTACTGCCGGGGCTGAAGCCTCTTTAACGGTGGGGTGCATACGAGAGCAGTGTATGACTGACTACGCGAAGGACGTGCTCGTCTCGGCCGACTGGGCCGAAGAGCACCTCGACGAGTTCCAGAGCGACGACCCCGAGTATCGACTGGTAGAAGTCGACGTTGACACGGAAGCCTACGACGAGGCTCACGCCCCCGGCGCCATCGGCTTCAACTGGGAGACCCAGCTTCAGGACCAGACCACGCGCGACATCCTCGACAAAGACGAGTTCGAGGACCTGCTCGGCAGCCACGGTATCTCCGAGGACTCCACGGTCGTTCTGTACGGCGACAACTCCAACTGGTTCGCCGCCTACACCTACTGGCAGTTCAAGTACTACGGCCACGACGACGTGAAGCTGCTCGACGGCGGCCGCGAGTACTGGCTCGAGAACGACTACGAGACGACCGACGAGGTTCCCGACTTTTCGGAAGTCGACTACGAGGCGTCCGGTCCGCGCGAGTCCATCCGCGCCTACCGCGACGACGTCGAGAACGCCATCGACAAAGGCCTGCCGCTCGTCGACGTTCGCTCGCCCGAGGAGTACTCCGGCGAGGTTCTCGCGCCCCCGGGACTCCAAGAGACCGCCCAGCGCGGCGGCCACATCCCCGGCGCCGAGAACATCTCGTGGGCCGCCGTGACCAACGCCGACGGGACGTTCAAGGACGCCGAGGAACTCGAAGAGCTCTACGGCGAGTACGACATCGACGGCGACTCGACGACCGTCGCGTACTGCCGCATCGGCGAGCGCTCCTCGGTCGCTTGGTTCGCGCTCCACGAACTGCTCGGCTACGACGACGCCGTCAACTACGACGGCTCGTGGACCGAGTGGGGCAACCTCGTTGGCGTGCCGATCGAGAAGGGCGAGTAAGTCGTTCAGACTCCCGATTTTTTGCGGTCGCGTACTGATCGGCCTGTAGGTATCTCCTCTGTTCACGCGAGTAGTGTCAACGCTGATAGCCGGAAGCCATCCCCGTTCAGTCCCACCCATCCCAATGGTCGGAGTGTAGAATCACGTCCTACGACGACCGGTCGCGTCCCAAACGCAGGGCTTTTTGAGACTACGACGACTCGTCATCGAGCAGATGCAACGAGAGGTTCCGGTTCCGCTCGTGCCGAGGTGGGCGCGCTGGGCGCTCGTCGTCGCCGCCGCTACGGTGATCTTCTACGCGTCGGTGCTGGCGGCGCCGCCCGCGGGTCCCGAGACGGGGCCGATCGGGTTCGATAAGTTCTACCACGCCGGCGGCTACTTCGGGCTCGGACTGGCAGTCGCGTACGCCGTTCTCGACGCCGAGCGGCCGCTCGCGGTGCGGCTCGCCGTCGTGTTCGCGGTGCCGGTGGCCTACGGCGTCGGCATCGAGGTGGCACAGGGGTTCGTCCCCGAGCGCGCGCTCGATCCGATCGACGCGCTGGCGAACGCGGTCGGCGGCGCCGCGGCGTGTGCGCTGTACGCCGCCGTCGACCGCCTGTCGGTGCTTCGGCCGGTGGCGATCACCGGCGATCGGTAGGCGACCGGCAGCGATGTCTCGCGGGCCTCAGCTGTGGCGCTCGATCTCCCGCTTCAGATCGTCGCGTACCTGCGCCACGTCGGTCGACGTGACCGAGAGCCGAGTCTTGCTTTCGTCGGTGTCGGCCATCTCGCTGAGGAGGCCGCCGCGGCGGTCGATTTCGACGAATAGATCGAGCTGGTCGGGGCCGGGCTGGGCGACGATTTCGACCTCGTCGAGGGCGTCCCGGAACGGGCCGGTCTGAGCGCGGAACTCGAACTCTTGGATGAACGAACTACCAGTGTAGCGCCCGTAGGGGTCGGCCTCGCACTCGGCCGTCCGGAACGAAAAGCCGAGGTCGTCCATGGCGTCGAACACCGCCTGAAGCCGTGGGGTCGGCTGCACGTCGAGGTAATCCTTGTCTTCGGGGTCGACCGCGAGGTCGATGTCAAGTTCCGTCTCGATCCACACGTCGATGCCGCCGACCGTCACCGGCGTCCCGTAGGGGATGTCGATCGAGACTTCCCGCGTCTCTTCCTGATCGGGTTCGATCGTGAGCCCGTCTGCGAGCGTGAACCGGTCGATGTCGACCTCTCGGTAGCCGTCGTCGGTGCGATAGCGCGTCTCGACTTCGAACCGGATCGTTCCGACCTCCTGTTCTGCGTTGCCGCCCGTGATGTGGACGTCTGCGTCGACCGTTTCGCCGGGCCGGACCGTTTCGGAGGGGAGGACCGTGTCTACGCTTGCGTTGCCGATACCGATGCTTGCGAGGACGTTTTTCATCGCACCAAGTACTGCTCTTCGATGATTGATATAACTGTGGTTGTATGATATCCCCGAACATACAGCGGCTGCCACGACGGTACATTATAATACAAATATTCTATATTTCTTAGAAGACATTGATTTTCTGACTAAGATTTGCGGGCGTGTTTCACTCGCGCTGGTTGGTTCTGTGCGATATGAGATCTAAAAAATTCTATTATAAAATAAACGGAGTTTAAATAATAACGCCTTTTATTATCTGTGTCTTATCTATAATCTCGGTATCTTAATTTTCTTCTGCCTCGCCGCAGCTTCGCTTCGGGCGATGGATTTCTCGAATATCTACAAACTCATAATTTGTCTTTCTATAATTGTATTTTGACTATTCGGTCTATCGGCGCGGACGTACACGTCGTGACGTTTCGCTTCCGGCGTTCGCTCAGATCATCCGATAGACCTCGTCCATCCACGGGTCGTCTTCGTCGACGAGGATCGGCTCCATCACCTCGTCCCAGTCGGCTTGGGCCTCGCTTTCGGCCATGACTGCTCTGATGGCGTCGGGATCTTCGGCCTCCATGTAGCCGAACACGTGGCCGTCTTTCTCGAAGACGCTGTAGGTTTCCAGCTCTGCGCCGGAGTCGAGGTACGCTTCCTCCAGCGCGGCCGGAACGTCTTCGTGCTCGGTGCGGTAGGCCTCGCGCTGGCCGTCTGCTATCCGGAGGTGGAATGCGATCCGTTCCATACGACACTCGCTTGCACGGCACCGGGCTTAGTTCTTCTGCGGGCGCAGTTTTAAGGGGTATCGCACGACGGTTAGAGTATGCTCGATAGCCACACCCACGCGTGGGGGCCGGCCAGTGCGGCACACCCGTGGACGAACGGTCCGCTGCTCGATCTCGTTGACGACTTCGACGTTCACACCGTCTACACGGCCGATCGGCTGCTGGCCGACATGGATCGCAACGGCGTCGACGAGGCCGTCGTCGTCGGGTATCCGATCTGCGACTGGACGGACAACTGGTACACGCTCGACGCCGCCGCGGGGCACGACCGACTCTACGGCATCGTCATGATCGACCCCTTCGCCGACGACGCGGCCGAGCAACTTCGGCGCTGCATGGCGACCGACGGCGTGCTGGGCGTTCGCCTCGGTGCAGCGTGTCCGTACGACCGGATGTGGGAGACGTTCGACCCCAGCGTCACGTGGCTCCGGGACGCCATCGAGGAGACCGAGTTCTGGGACGCCGCCGTCGAGACCGACGCCGCGGTGCAGATCCTCTGTGACCACGGCCAGCTCGATCAGGCGCTCGAACTCGTCGAAGCCTACCCTGAACTCACGTACCTGTTCGACCACTTCGCACACGCCGGCCCCGAGACGCCGACGGACGAGACATTCGGGCAGTTCGCCGACCTCGCAGAGTATGACTCAGTCGCCGTGAAAGTCTCCGAAATCGTCCACATGTCCGATTCGGCGTTCCCCTACGCGGATATGTACGAGCACGTCAGGTGGCTTCTGGAGACGTTCGGCCGCGAACGGGTGATCTGGGGGTCAGACTACCCCAACGTCAGCGACGCCGCAAGCTACGCCGAGGCGATCAACTGGCTCGGACAGGTCGATTCGCTGTCCGACGCCGACCGCGAGTGGCTCACAGGCCGATCCTTCCGACGCCACGTCGGCCTCGACTGAGACGCCGCTTTCGGCCGGTCAGCCCTGTCAGTCTCGGACTGATTCGAGCAGACACCGTTGCTCGACGCGCATTACCGTCCGCTGGGCGTCCTCGACTGCGTCGATGTTCGCCGAGATCGAGGTTGCGCCTTCGGTGACGAGATAGCGGATCATCTCCGGATCGGAGCCGGCCTGTCCGCAGATGCTCGTCGCAACGTCGTGCTCGCGGCACGTCTCGATCACCCGCCCGATGAGTTCGAGCACCGCCGGGTGAAGTTCGTCGAAGCGGTCGGCTACCTGCTCGTTGTTCCGATCGACCGCGAGCGTGTGCTGGGTCAGGTCGTTCGTGCCAAAGGAGACGAAATCGAGGCCCGTCTCGCAGAGCCCTTCGATGGAGAGCGCGCTCGCGGGCGTCTCGACCATCGCGCCCCACGAGCGCTTGTCGGGATCGATCCCTGCCGCTCGCAGGCGATCCTTCGCTCGCAGCGCGTCCTCGGCGTCGTTGACCATCGGAAACATGATCTCGACGTTGTCGTAGCCCATCTCGTAGAGCCGGGCGAACGCCGCCAGTTCGTGCTCGAAGAGTTCGGGCTTGTCGAGCGAGCGTCTGATCCCGCGGTAGCCGAGCATCGGATTGTGCTCGGTCGGCTCGCCGTCGCCGCCCTGCAGTCTGCGGAACTCGTCGGTCGGCGCGTCGAGCGTCCGGACGCGCACCGGCCGCGGGTAGAACGCGTCGGCGACCGTCTGGATCCCGTCGGCGAGCTCGCGCACGTACGCGTCGGCGCCGTGGTCCGCGACGTACCGCTCGGGCGTCTTGTCCGTCGAGAGGATCAAGTGCTCGGTCCGGAGCAGGCCGACGCCATCGGCACCCGTGTTCGCGGCGCGTTCGGCGGCGTCGGGGATCGAGATGTTCACCTTGACTTCGGTCGCCGTCATCGGCTTCGGCTGGGCCTGCACCGGCTCTGCGGGCTGCTCGTCTCGGCCGGCCGCCGCCGCCGAGTCCGGAGTGCTCTCGTCGATCGGCTCCTCGACGGGCCCGCTTCTGACCTGTCCTTTCTCTCCGTCGACGTGAATCCGATCTCCATCGGCGATCTCGGCAGTTCCCGATTCGGTCCCGACGACGGCCGGTACTTCCAATTCGCGTGAGACGATCGCGGCGTGGGAAGTCATCCCGCCCTCGTCGGTGACCAGTCCGGCGGCTCGTTTCATCGCAGTCACCATGTCCGGCGTCGTCATCTCGGTGACCAGCACGTCGCCCTCCTCGACTTTGTCGAGGTGATCGAGCCGGTCGACGATGCGGGCCCGCCCCGTCGCCGTTCCCGGACTAGCGCCGAGGCCCTGCACGAGCAACTCTTGGCTGTCGGTGCCTGTGCTGGCGCCGGACGACGCCTGCGCGCTCGCCCCGCCGTCGGCGGTCGCTCCCGCCGCGTCGGCGTCGTCGCTCTCGATCGTCGTGATCGGCCGCGATTGGAGCAGGTAGATTTCGTCGCCCTCGATCGCCCACTCGACGTCCTGCGGCCCGTCGTAGAGCGCCTCGACGCGCTCGCCGATTGCGACCAGCCGGTCGAGTTCGTCGGCCGAAAGGACGCGCTCGGTTCGCCGGTCGTCCGGCACTGCGGTTTCGACGGTCTCGCCCGTCTCCGGGTCGCGGACGTGCATCACCGTCTTCTCGGCGACGGTCGCGTCGAGGACAGCGCGTCCGTCCCGATCGACGACGTAGTTGTCCGGCGTCACGACGCCCGAGACGACGGCTTCGCCGAGCCCCCACGCGGCTTCGATCACCGACTGGGCCGCGCCGGTCGAGGGGTGGCTCGTGAACATGACGCCGCTCTTGTCGGCGGCGACCATCTCTTGGACGACGACGGCCATGTCCACGTCCGTGTGCGAGAAGCCCTGCTCTTGCCGGTAGTAGATCGCACGCTCGGTGAACAGCGACGCCCAGCACTGCCGGACGCGATCGACGAGCGCCTCGCCGGTTACGTTCAGGAACGTCTCTTGCTGGCCCGCGAAGGACGCGTCGGGGAGGTCCTCGGCGGTCGCCGACGATCGGACGGCCACCGGCGTCCCCGCACCGATCGTCTCGTAGGCGTCGAGAATCTCCTCGCGGACCGCTTCGGGCACCGCAGTCTCCTCGATGAGCGTTCGCACCCGGTCTTTCGCCGCGGCGAGCTGTGTAGAGTCCTCCACGTCGATGTCGAGCGCGGCCTCGATATCGTCTTCGAGGCCGGCTTCCCGGACGAATCGCCGATACGTTCCCGCGGTGACGACAAAGCCCGGCGGGACCGGGAGGTCGTTTACGGTGAGTTCCCCGAGCGACGCCGCTTTCCCGCCGACTTCCTCAAGGCTGTCCGCCGAGATGTCTCCCAGCCACAGGATGGCCATTGTGTGTTAGACACTGGGCATGTTCTATTAATATCTTCCGGCGGACTCCGACAGCACCGGACGTTTTGCGGCGAAGCGAGCGCTCACGGTGCCGTTTTCGGGAATTCGACTGGTTCGATTCCGGGCGGCCGAGCTACTCGTCGACTTCCTCGACGGTGTTGACGAGCGTGCCGACGCCCTCGACTTCGACCTCGACGGTTTCTCCGGGATGGAGCTGGATGTCTTGGAAGGTTCCGACGCCTTCGGGCGTCCCCGTGGCGATCACGTCGCCCGGTTCGAGGCGAACCCGCGAGGAGACGAAGGCAACGAGGTCGGCGACCGTCCGGATCATCATGCCGGTGTTGTCGTCCTGCATCGTCTCGCCGTCGACGCGGGAGGCGATGTCTAGGTCCTGCGGGTCGTCGATCTCGTCGACGGCGACGTAGGGGCCGACTGGCGTCGTCCGCTCCATCGCCTTGCCCGAGAACCAGTCGAGTAAGTCATCGTCGCCGACCTGCAGACCGAGCTGGAGGTCCCGCGCGGACGTGTCGTTGAGGATCGTGTACCCGGCGACGTGATCGAGCGCGTCCTCGGCGTCGACGTGGCGTGCCGGCTCGCCGATCACCGCCGCCAGTTCGGCTTCGTAGTCGATCTCCTCGGTCACGCGGGTGTGATACGAGATCGGCTCGCCGTGGCCGACGAGCGTGCGTGGGAGCTTCATGAACACCAGCGGCCACTCGGGCACCTCGATGTCGGACTCCTCGGCGTGGGCCTCGTAGTTCAGTGCCGCACAGAACACCGTGTTCTCCCGGGTCGTCGGCGGTAGGTGCGTGATCGAATCGCGGTCGAACGTCTCGCCGTCGGCGTCGGCGGCGTCTTCGGGCCGCGAGAGGGCGTCCTGAAAGCCGTCGAACTCCTCGGTGACATCCCGGACCGTGCCGTCCTCGAACACTCCGATACGTGCCTCCCCATCCGCTTGGAATCGTCCAATACGCATGTTCGTCTACTCTCTGCCCCGTACCTTTAGATTTTCGCTCACCGGTTCGTCGGCGTCGTCTGGCCCTCTTGCGGGTGCCCGCCGCCGTCTCAGCCCCTGAGATAGCCGCCGTCGACGGCGATCGACTCGCCGGTGATCCACTCGCCCTCTTCGGAGAGCAACAACACCGCGGCGTGGCCGATCTCCTCGGGCGTGCCGATCCGGTCGAGCACGTGCTCGTCGATCGTCTCGGCCAGTAGCTCTTCTTCGGTGGCGTCTGACTGTGCGGCGCGCTCTTCGAGCCACTGCTGGACCATCGGCGTGTCGATCGTCCCCGGCTTGATCGAGTTGGCAGTGATGCCGTGCTCGGCCAACTCCTTTGCGAGGACGGTCGTGAACGTCACGACGGCAGCCTTGGAGGCGCCGTAGGCGCCCTGTCCTTTGAATGGCCGCTCGGCGCCGACCGAGGCGACGTTGACGATGCTCCCGGCCGTTTCGGTCTCGATCATCCGCTCTGCGACGTGCTTCGAGACGAGGAACGTCCCCTTGGCGTTGACGCCGAAGTGTCGATCCCAATCCTCCTCGGTCGTCTCCAGAATCGAGATTGCTTGTTGGACGCCGGCGTTGTTCACCAGTCCGTCGATCGGCCCCAGTTCGGATTCGGCCCCTTCGACGGCGTCGGCGACGGCGTCCGCGTCGGTGACATCCACCTTCCATACTGTCGCTGCGCCGCCGATATCGCGGACTTCGTCGGCCGTTTCCTCGGCAACGTCCGGCCGCAGGTCAAATATCGAGATGTCCGCACCGGAGCGGGCACACCGCCGCGCGATGCCGCGGCCGATGCCTCTTGCCCCGCCTGTCACGACGACGTGGCGTCCGGCCAGTCGGCTGTCCACTAACTCGCTCATTTGTCTCGGCCTCCCGTCGTTCCTCGAACCCCCGTCGGCCCAGTTGCTTCTGCGTCGGCGTCGCCAACGAATGATCCGACCGCTGCGCGGCTCTGGCCGTGCTGAACACGTTGCATCGGTGGATACTGACGGTCGCTGCAACCTAACTGTTTCCCCGTTCAGGCGTGCGAGAGATTCACCTCGATCACGTTTGCGCTCCGCAGGAGCAACTCCGGAATCTCCTCGCGGAACGTCTCGCCGCGCATGCGGCTCTTCGGCCCCGAAACGCTGATCGCGGCGATAGCCCGACCCTCCTCGTTCGTGATCGGGGCGGCGACACACCGCATCCCCTTGACGCGCTCCTCGTCGTCGTAGGCGAATCTTCGTTCCCGTATCTGATCGAGCTCGTCGAACAGTTCTCCCCTGTCGCTGATCGTCTTCTCGGTGACGGCCGGCAGGCCGTGGCGATCGATGATCGACTCGACTTCCTCTCGGGGACGGAACGCGAGGATCGACTTCCCCAGCGAGGTGGTCTGCAGGTGGACGCGCATGCCGGCGTGCGTGTCCAACTGGACCGCATCGGGCCCTCGGGCTTTGTAGAGGAAAATGCCTTTTCCGTGTTCCTCGATCATCAGGTTCGTGTGCTCGCCGGTCTGCTCGGCCAGTGTATCGAGTTCCTCGCTGGCGATGGGATACACTTTGTACCGCGAGCGCGCCTGCTCGCCGACGCCGAGAAATCGGGTGCCGACGTAGTATTCTCCGTCTTTCTTGACGAGATACTCCTCGTTTTCGAGCGTCCGGAGGTGATCGTGGATCGTACTCGTCGGTTTGTCGATCTTGTCGGCTAACTCGGAGACGCCGGCGCCCTGTAGCTCCCGGAGCGTGTTGATGATCTCGAAGGAGGTTTTCGCCGCCTTCACCGGGACTTCCTCTGTCATACTTCGTACCATGTCACATAAACCCAAAAATCTTCCGCCATCACCGGACGGCTGGACGGACGACGACCGCTCCACTCGAGGTGTGCTCCGCGACGGATCACCGCTGCGCTCTCGCTCTGGGGTCAGTTGTGGTAGGTTCTGACCGCTTTTGTCTCGCCTGTGCACCTCTCTGACTCGTTGTACCGCCTCGGAACGCCCGGCGAGTGTGCCAACTCGACTGCCAATTTTCCGGTATCACCGGACAGATATCCGCGCCGAACTCGCTCTTTTCGGCCATGGGGAATTACACCACTATGTCTGTAAAATCATCTGCGAGTACGCCGATGGCCGGCGTCGCGGAGTATTACAAAGATATGGGTGTAAAATACAGCCTGCGGTGGGTATTCCCTTCCAGTTTGCTCTCGTGGATCGTCCGATCAGCGCCGCCGCCGAACGGCGTTTCGACCGTTGAACCCCCTCCGAACTGGCCGTCCGGCATTGCCGGATACTGGCGACGATGTGCAGACTGTTGTACGCCGGCACGCTCTCAGTATGCTCGGCGCTCGCGCTGCCGGCTTCGACTCGATCTCAAGCAGAAAGCGGGTCGGTGCGGGGCTTACTCCGCTACCAGTTCGATCGGGTGCCGAGGCTGGCGCTCCAGCAGGGCGTCGATCTGTTCGAGACAGGAGGTGCCGCTGGCGACGACCGGACGCTCGCGGACGCCGTCGGCCTCCAGTTGGTCGCGCAGTCGGTCGCCGACATCCATGCTCAGCTCGTAGTACTCGGACTTGTAGCCGAAGCTCCCGGCCATCCCGCAGCACTCGACCTCCGAGGTCGTCACGTCGTAGCCACACTCCTCCAGCACCGCGACCGTGTGGGCCTCCAGTCCGAGGGTACGCTGCTGACAGTGACTGTGATACGCGATCGCCTCGTCGTCGACCGTCGACAGCGCCGCGGCGTCGGCGCCGTTGTCGAGGAGGCCGTAGACGTACTCCAACAGTTCGTAGCTCCCCTCGGCGAGATCGGTGAACCGCTCTTCGTCGAGTAACTTCTCGTACTCGCGCTGGAACATCGCGTAGTCGCTCGGCTCGATCACGACCACGTCGCGGCCGTCTGCGACGTGTGGCGCGAGCGTCTCGGCGACGCGTTCGGCGTGGTCCGTCGCGGTGGCGACCATCCCTTGTGAGAGTGGCGCGCGCCCGCTGGAAGCCGTCGGCGGAATCACCACGTCGACGCCGAGCGCTTCGAGCGCTTTGACGGCCGCTTTACCTCGATCGACTTGGACGTGGTTCGTGTAGAGATCGGGGTAGAGAACGGCTCGTCGCGTCGGATCGCTCACCGTCGAGTCGCGGTCGGCAAACCACTCGACGAGCGTCTCGCGCTCGAACGACGGCAGTTCGCGGCGCGGGTCGATATCGAGCACGCGACCCATGAGTCGACGGGAAACGCTCGTTTCGGCCAGCCAGTTCGACACTGGCGCCGTCGCGCTGGCAAGCTTGGCGACCGCCTCGAAGTTACCGAAAAAACGCTTCTGGAGTGGCGCGCCGTCGTCTTCGGCGTCCGGCGTCAGCCCGTCGACGAGCCACTCGGCGGGCTCGTCGTGCTCGCGGTTAACGCGATCTCGGACGACGGTGTTGATCCACGGAATGTCGATCCCGACCGGGCAGGCGTTTACGCACCGGCTACAGCCCGTACAGAGGTCGTTGAACTCCCCGGCGACATCCAGCCCTTCGATGCCGGCCTCCCAGCCGGTGGCGATGCCGCCCGAGTACGTCTCGCCGCCGAAGGCGTGGCCCCCGACCGACTGGAAGTTCGCACAGGAGTTCGAGCACGCCGAGCATCGGATACAGTACAGCGTCTCGCGCAGGTGTTCGTCCTCGCGCATCTCCAGTCGGCCGTTGTCGACGAGCACGAGGTGGAAGTCCCGATCGGCCTCGAACGCCGACAGCGGCGTCTCGTCGTCGTCGAAGTCGACGACCGGCGTGTCGACCGGCGGCGTCAGCAAGGAGACGTACGACGTGATGTCTTGGCCGGTCCCCGAACGGCCGATCAGCTCGATGAACGGATGGAGGTCCTCGACGGCGGGCACGATCTTCTCGACGCCGGCGACGGTGATCTGGGTGTCCGTCGCAGCGACGGTCTTGCGGGCGTTGCCCTCGCTGGTGACCAGCGCCATCGTACCCGTGTCGGCGGTGAGGAAGTTCGCGCCGGTCATCCCCACCTCGGCGTCGACGATCTGCTCGCCCAGCTTCTCGCGCGCGAAGTGGGTCAGCTCCTCGGCGGTCTCCAGCGGTACGTCTGGGTCGAACCGCTCGTTGAACAGCTCGGCGATGCCCTCGCGGGACTTGTGGATCGCCGGCGCGACGATGTGGGAGGGCGCCTCGTCGGCGACCTGCAGCACCCACTCGCCAAGGTCAGTCTCGACCACGTCGACCCCGTCGCCTTCGAGCGCGTCGTTGACTTCCAACTCCTCGCTAGTCATTGACTTGCTCTTGACGACGCGCTCGGCGTCCCGGTCGTCGACGATCGACCGGACGTACTCGTTCGCGTCGGCGGCGTCGTCGGCGACGTACACCGTGCCGCCGTTCGCTTCGACGGTCTCGGTCAACTGCTCGACGAGTTCTGGAAGCCGTTCGATGGCGTCTTCCTTGATTGCGCGGGCCTCGCGCTTGAGGTCTTCGTAGTCTTCGAGGTCGGCGACCGACTCGTACCGGCCGTCGTTGAACGCCTGCGTATTCTCCGCGACCGCCGCGCCCTCGGTTCGCATCAGTTCCCGGATTTCGTCTGCGGTGGCCATCGTCAGGGCCCCTCCTCGACGACGATAACGTGCACGTCTTTCGGTCCGTGCGCGCCCTTGACGAGCGCGCCCATGTCCGCGGTCGCGCTCGGCCCGGTCGCCAGAATCGCGCTCCCGCCCTCGTCGTTGAACGTCTCGTGGAGATCCTCGACTGCGGCGTCCATGTCCGCGACGATGTCGGCTGCCCGAACGACGGCGACGTGGCGCTCGACGAACAGGCTCACCAGTTCGCTCGCCCGGTCGGTCAGCGTCAGCGCGAGCGATCCGTAATCGGCGACGCCGAGGCTCGCCCCCGTCACGCCGGTCGTCGCCGCTCGAAGCGACGCCGGCGTCGGATCGACCTCGACTGCGGCGGCATCGAGCGACAGATCCGGCTCGTCGAACGCTCGATCCAGCGAGACGCCGACGGCGGCCTCGACGATCACGTCATCGAGCCGGTCGCCGAACGCCTCGGCAGTGGTGTTCGTTACCGATACTCCCAGTTCGTCGAGTGACGACTCGAACGTCGAGAGTGCGCTTGCCATCAGTACGCACAGACTGGTGCTACACCATCATTTAGCTTTGGTTGGGCTGTCTCTGTGCGCACCTCCTCGATAGCCTTGCTGTGCCTGTTTACCGGTGCGAGCGTCTTCGTCGCGCCCATACACGACCCCACGACGATCACGCTCCGGCCGCCAAAGTTATTGAATGGCTGTTATTTACGGCCGCTTGCGCTCCCCATGTAGCCGGTACATTTATGCTACCTCACTCTCCACATCTCTCATAGAGTACCATGACAGATAACGGCACGTCGATTGGACTCAATAGGCGACAGTACCTAACTGGTCTCGGGTCGGCAGCGGCCGCCGGCCTCGCCGGCTGTACTGGTGGCAATGGTTCAAGCGGACTCGACTTCTGGCTGTTCGGTGGCATCCCCGCCGAGCGCGAGTACATCAGCAGCCACTACCAGGAGTACGACGGTGATGTCAGCTACCAGCACCAAGAGTGGGGGCAGAAGTACCAGATCATCGCCTCTGCGGCGGCCAACCAGAACCTTCCGGACGTGATGGCCGGCCAGTGTCAGCAGATCCCCGACTACGTGGGCGCTCAGGCGATCCAACCGCTCGACCAAGACGACTACCAAGATCAGCTCGACGAGCTCAACAGCAACTTCATTCAGGCCAATATTGACACGCTGATGTACGAGGGCCTAGGCGACACCAGCGGTGAACGCCAGTGGGCTCTGCCGGGCGGCTACGCCGACCTCGGCCCCTTCGTCGACATCCGAACCGACTACCTCGAACAGACGAGCTTCGACGAACCGCCGCGCACGTGGCCCGAACTCATCCAACTCGGCCAAGAGATGCAAGAGATCGACGGTGTATCGGCGGCCATCACGGCTCCCGGCACCGACTTCGGGCTGACGACGGGCTATTTCATCGGCTTCGTCTACGCGAACGGCGGCCGGTACTTCGATCCCGAAACGATGGAGGCGACGGTCGACCAGCCCGGTTTCGTCGACGCCGTCAGGCTCTATCAGGACATTGCGGAGGCGGGACTGTTCCCCGATTCGATGGCCGAGAACAACCACATCGCGGCGGGTCGGCTCCTCCGTGAGGGCGAGTCCGGAATCCTCATCACGTACTCCCACGCCAACGCGATCTACCAGACGACCGGCGCACCCCAGCCGTGGCTCGACGGCGAAGGCCACACGGTGACCCGCGCGCCGCTCCCGCAAAACCCGTCCGGCAACTTCGAGCCCCAGGACCTGCTGATGCAGAACGCCCAAGGGTTCATGATGGGCAACGACACGCAGGACGCGTTCGACTTCGCCAGTTGGTGGAACGAGCCCGAACAGCTCGCGCCGTGGACGTACTCTGCGGACGCCGATGTCGGCATCCGCGGGCGCGTTCCCACGCTCCAAAGCGCCTTCGAGGAACCGTCGGACCTGTTCCGGAGTCAGTTCGGCGACCTCATCACGCTGTACGAGAACGACGACCTGTTCAACAGAACGTCCCGATTCCCGTCGTTCTCGGGGCTCGCCTCGATCCAGAGCATCATCAACACGCAGGTCATCCAGCCAGTCGTGCTCGGTGAGGCGACAGCGGAGGAGGCCTGCGCCAACGCGAACTCGGAGGTCCAGTCCGTCGTCGACGAGGAAATTGCCTGATCGCGCGTAGAAATACTTTTGTCGGCAGGTCATGAAGCGTTTGCCATACGATCATAAACAATGAGTTACGTAGACCAAGCACAGTCGTCGTACGAGAGTGCGACCAGTAGAATTCCGGAGAGCCTCCGGGTGTACCTACCGATCCTCCCGGTGATGGCTCTCGTAGGGGTGTTCATCCTCTACCCAATCGCACAGGCGATCTACTCCAGTTTCTTCCGCAAGAGCCTCCTCTCTCCCGGAGAAGCGGAGTTCGTCGGCGCGGCGAACTACGCCGAGATCTGGAGCAACCCCGACATCCATCAGGTGCTCTGGAACACGGCAATCTGGGTGACGGTCGGCAGCGTCGCCGCGATCATCCTTGGATTCCTGATGGGTTGGCTGCTCCACGAGAAGCTACCGTACACGAGCGTTGCGAGCGCGATCGTCCTGATTCCGTGGGTTCTCCCGCGCGTCGTGGGCGCGTCGATCTGGCGATTCATGTTTAACGGCTCGCAGGGAGTCGTCAACGAGCTGTTGGTATCAGCGGGGTTGATCGACGACTACATCGTCATGCTCGGATCGACCGAACTGTCGCTGTGGCCGCCGATCGTCGGGATGATCTGGCGGTTGGCGCCACTGTTCGCGCTCCTGACGTTGACATCCCTGCAGGGCATCGACGAACACCTCTTCGAGGCCGCCCGGATGGACGGCGCGACGCCGTGGGAGCGGTTCCGGTACATCACCATCCCGATGATGCGGTACAACCTAGCGATCGGGTTCCTCTTGATGCTCATCTACAACATCAGGAACTTCTCGATGGTCTGGGTGATGACCAAGGGCGGCCCCGGCGTCTCCAGTAGCACGCTTCCGGTGATGATCTACCGGTCGGCGTTCATCGACTTCGAGGTCGGCTTCGCCTCGGCTCTGTCGGTGTTGCTGTTCGTCGTGCTGCTGGTGTTCTCGTACTACTACATCAAGTTCTACGACAAGATGCGAGGTGGACTCTAATGGCGACAGACAACACAGATCCGACGGCGGAGTTCCGCAGGAATCAATCGTGGTTGTACGACTCGAAGGCGGGCGGGTACGTCAGGAAGACCGCCGTCGGTCTGTTGATCCTGATAATTGCTGCATTCGTCCTGTTCCCGCTGTACTGGATGATCGTGACCGCGCTAAAATCGACCGCGGAGATCCAGCAGATCCCGCCGACGCTGTTCCCCGAGCAGTTCTCGCTCGAAGGGTTCCGGCTCGTCGTCGAATCGTCGCTCGAATCCAGCGGCTACGACGGGTTCGTCGAGAGCACCTTCGGTGTCGAGATCTCCTCGGCGATCAACATCGATATCCTCGGGATGATCGTCAACAGCCTGAAGGTCGCCATCGGCGCCGGCGTGCTCGCGGTCGTCCTCGGCACCGGCGCCTCCTACGTCCTCTCGCGACGGGAGTTCCGCGGAAAGACCGTGCTGATGAGCCTGCTGCTGGCGTCGCTGATGTTCCCCGGCACCGCGATTATGGTGCCCGAGTGGGAGCTGATCTCGACGCTCGGTCTGTTCAACACGCATCTGGCGCTGATCCTCATCTACGGCGCGATGACGGCGCCCTTCGTCGTCTGGCTGATGAAGGGCTTCTTCGACGACTTCCCGGATTCGATCGTCGAGGCGTCGCGGATCGACCAGTGTACGTCCTTCGAGACGTTCTGGTACGTCATCGTCCCGATGGCGCGCAACTCGCTGATCGCGTCGTTCATCTTCGCGTTCCTGCTGGCGTGGAACGAGCTGGTGTTCGCACTGACGCTGCTCGACAACCAGAACAGCACGGTTCCTCCGGGCCTGCTGACCTTCGTGCAGGGCTTTAACACGCAGTGGAACGTCGTCGCGGCGGCGTCGATCATCGTCTCGGTCCCGGTGCTGATCGGTCTGGCCTACATCCAGCGCTACTTCGTGCAGGGGCTGACCGGCGGCGCCATCAAGGGCTAACTGCCCTCCGGGTCAGTAGCTTTAATATCCGTTAGACGGTACCGATTTACAATGACACACTTGGAGTTAGACGGTGTCACGAAGATATTCGGTGATCCGAACAAAGACGGCGTCGTCGCGGTAAACGACCTCGATATAGACGTTCCCGACGGGGACTTTCTCGTCCTGCTCGGCCCCAGTGGCTGTGGCAAGACGACGACGCTTCGCATGATCGGCGGCCTCGAAGAGCCCAGCGAGGGCGAGGTCAGGTTCGACGACACCGTCGTCAACGACGTCAAGGCGCGCAACCGCGACATCGCCATGGTGTTCCAAGACTTCGCGCTGTATCCCCACATGACGGTCAGCGAGAACCTCGGCTTCGGACTCCGGCGCGAGGACAACGGCATGGACGACGACGACATCGAGGCTCGCGTCACCGAGACCGCCGAGATGCTCGAAATCGAGAGCCTCCTCAACAACAAGCCCGCACAGCTCTCGGGCGGGCAGAAACAGCGCGTCGCGCTCGGCCGGGCGATCATCCGCGAACCGCGGCTGTTCCTGTTCGACGAGCCGCTGGCCAACCTCGACGCCCAACTGCGCAAGACGATGCGGACCGAGATCGACGAACTCCAGTCCGAAGTCGGCATCACGTCGGCCTACGTCACGCACAATCAGGAGGAGGCGATGACGATCGCCGACAAGATCGCCGTCCTCGACGCTGGCGAACTCCAGCAGCTCGGGACGCCAGATCAGGTGTTCAACGAACCGGCGAACCTCTTCGTCGCGCAGTTCGTCGGCAGCCCCGACATGAACCTCTTCGACGCGACGTTGACCGAGACCGCAGACGCCTACGGCATCGAGATGGACGGCGCGTCGTTCGACCTCCCGAAACGACTCGTCGACGCCGAAATCACGACCGACGAGGTGCTCGTCGGCTTCCGGCCGCAGGACTTCTATCAGACCCGCCGCCGCGCGCTCGACGGGCCCGAGTTCGACGCTGACGTTCGTGTCGTCGAACCGGTCGGCACCGAAGCCGTCGTCCACGGCGACTCGGCGCCCGGGGATGTCACTGCGAAAGTCGGCGGCTTTCACGATATCTCGTCGGGTGAACGGCTGTCGCTCACGATCGCGCCCGAACACGTCTACCTGTTCGACGCCGAAACGGAGGAACTGCTCAAAGGTCGTCTCGTCGCCGAGCACGCCGACGGACAGGCATCCCCGGACGAGGTGGAAGCCTGACACCTGTCGTTCGGCTCCGGCGACGCCGTCGCCGCGGGGCCTCGCTTTGGAGCACCCAAAGCTATTAGCCGACGTACCGACACTAGCACAGTGACTCAGGTAGACAGACAACCACTAGCAAACTATGAAAGCGATTGTCCAGACGGGCCCTCGTTCCATCGAGACACAGGAGCGAGAGCGGCCCGAGCCAGACGACGACGAGGTCTTAGTACAGGTCCACACGGCGGGATTGTGTGGAAGCGACGCCCACGCGTACAAGTACGACGGCGGGTACGAGTGGATTCCGATCCCCCGGGTTATGGGCCACGAGTACTCCGGCGAGGTCGCCGCGGTCGGCGACGCCGTCGAGGACTTTGCGGTCGGTGACAAGGTCATCGAGGAGCCGATCCACGACTGCGGGCACTGTTTCCAGTGCAAGAACGGCCAACCCAACGTCTGCCAGAACTTCTCGATCACCGGGATGCACCGCGACGGCGCGTACGCCGAGTACGTCACGGTCGAGCCACAACACCTGCACGCCGTCCCCGAGAGCGTCCCGCTGCGCCACGCGGCGATCACCGAGCCGACGAGCATCGCCACGCGCGCCGTCCTCGAACAGTCCGAGACGACGCCCGGCGACAACGTCCTCGTCGAAGGTCCGGGCCCCATCGGCGTGCTCGTCGCCGCCGTCGCCGACTCGCTGGGTGCGAACGTCGTCGTCTCCGGGTTGGAGCAGGACGCCGCGTATCGGCTGCCGCTGGTCGACGACCTCGGGATCGACACGATCAACGTCCAATCCGAGGATCTGGAGACTCGCAGCGAGGACCTTACCGACGGCATCGGATTCGATGTCGTCTTCGATACGACGGGCCATCACACTGGAATCGGCACGGCCGCCGATCTCGTCCGCAAGGGCGGACAGGTCGTCGTCGTCGGCATCCCCAACGACGCCAGCGAGGTGACGCTCACGCCGGTCGTCCGCGGCGAGGTCGAGGTCAACACCTCCTACGGGTCGACGTGGACGAACTTCGAGCAGGCGCTTCGACTGATGGAACGCGGCGAGATCGCCGTCGACAAGATCCTCGACACCTCCTACAGCGCCGACGATCCGACCGGAGCGTTCGAGGCGTTCCTCGACTCCGAGACCTGCAAACCCGTCTTCCAGTTCACCGAGTGACGCCGATCCACGACCGATCGCGGCCGGCATAGAGACATCGCCGTCGCGCGGTCTCGGACGGATGCGACGGAAAGATTTTAACCGCATACGCGGAATGATACACACACTGTACCATGGAAATCACTGACGTTTCAGCAACGAAAATCAGCAACGAGTCGTGGGGCGAGTTCATCGAGTTCCCCCTCGTCACGATCATGTCGAAGTACGACGAGTACCGCAACGTCGACGGCGAGAATCCCCAAGCCCGCCGGAAGTGGATGGGTCCGGTTGGCGACGTCGTCGTCGAAATCGAAACGGACGCCGGCATCACCGGCGTCGGCGTCGGCAACTGGGGTTCCGGGGCCATCGCCACTGTCGTCGAGGAGACGCTCTCGAAGCTCGTGATCGGCGAGAACCCGATGCGCCGCGAGCACCTCTGGGAGCAGATGTACCGCGCGACGCTACCCTTCGGCCGCAAAGGTGTCGCCATCATGGCGATCAGTGCCGTCGATCAAGCGCTGTGGGACATCGCGGGCAAGGACGCTGGCAAGCCGGTGTACGAACTGCTCGGCGGCCCAACGAAAGACGAAATTCCCGCGTACGCGTCGAACCTCCATCCCGTCGACATGGAGAAATTAGAGCGTGAGGCCATCCAGTACGCCGAGGCGGGCTTCGACGCGGTGAAGCTCCGCTTCCTCCACGGCCCCGGCGACGGCCGCGCTGGCATGAAGAAAAACGAGGAGATCGTCAAGACGGTCCGCGACGCGGTCGGCGATGAACTCGAAATCGCGGGCGACGCCTACATGGGCTGGTCCGTCAAGTATGCGAAAAAGATGGTCGATCGCCTCGAACCGTACGACATGGCGTGGGTCGAGGAGCCGGTCATCGCCGACGACATCGACGGCTACGCCGAGGTCCGTGAGGCCGCGCCGATGCCGATCTCCGGCGGCGAGCACGAGTTCACCCGCTGGGGCCACGAGGATCTCCTCGAAGCGGGCGCTGTCGATATCCTCCAGCCCGACGTGGGCCGCGTCGGCGGCATCACGGAGATGAAGAAGGTCGCCGACATGGCCGAAGTCCACGACGTGCCCGTGATTCCCCACGCCGGCACGAACCCGACGCTGCACGCCATCGCCGCCCACACCAACATGCCGATGGCGGAGTACTTCCCCACGCCCGAGTGGTTCGAGGAGCGTCAAGACGAGCAGGAGTCGACCTACGCCGACGCCATCTTCGAGAACCCGCCCTCGCCCGAGGACGGCTCGATCCCGCTGCCCGACGAGCCCGGCGTCAGCACCCAACTCAATCGCGAGGCGCTCGAACATTTCGCCGTGGAGTAACCCATGTCCGAGAACATCTCGTTCGAGTACAACGTTCCCGTGTTCGCCGGTGCGCCCGATCAGGGCGGCGACGAGCCCGTCCACCGGGACACACCCACCTACGACGCGCTGGACTGGGAGACGACCAAGAACGGCATCCTCAAGGCTGAGGAACTCGGCTTCGACGCCGCGTGGGCGCCCGACCACTTGATGCTCGGTCGCGACCGAGCCGAGTACGAGTGCTGGACGCTCCTCTCGGCGATGGCCGGCTTCACCGACGATATCAACATCGGGTCACTGGTGCTGTGCAACGACTACCGGAACCCCGCGCTCGTCGCGAAGATGGCGGCGACGCTGGACGTGATCTCGGAGGGCCGCCTCGAACTCGGGCTGGGCGCGGGCTGGCACGAACCGGAGTACGACGCCTACGACTGGGAGTACCGCGACGGGTTCGACCGGCTGATGCGCCTCGACGAGTCGATCCGCCTGATGAAGCGGATGTGGGATGCTGGCGGCGACGGCGCCAGCTTCGACGGCGACCACTACCAGATCGAGGACGCCCCTTGCGCCCCGGCGCCCGTACAGGACCCCCATCCCGACATCCTCGTCGGCGGGCAGGGCGAAAACGTGACGCTCAAGCTCGTCGCCAAGCACGCCGACGTCTGGAACACCGACGTGTTCAACGGCGACGTGGAAACCTTAGAGCACAAGATCGGCGTCATCGAGGACCACTGCGAGACCGTCGGGCGCGACCCCGACGAGATCGAGTACTCGTGGGACGGCCACATCGTCTGCACGCGCGACGAGGAGAAGCTCGACCGGATGCTCGACCTGATGACGCCGATCCAGTTCGAAGACGAGTACACCGACCAGCCCGACATCACCCGGGAGAACGCCGACGACTACTTCATCGTCGGAACGCCCGAGGAGTGCGCCGCGGCGATCGAACGCCGGATCGACGCCGGCGTGACGAAGTTCATGGGCTGGTTCGTCGACTTCCCCGACCACGGCGGGATGGAACTGTTCGCCGACGAGGTGATGCCGGAGTTCCAGTAGCGCAAGCAGCAACCGCACTACTGTTTCTTTGACTTGTTTTGGAAGTATGACAAAGTAACATAATATATTTTATTTCCATGTATATCTCCTATTTGTGGTCGCAACTTGCTATAGGATTTATTGCCAGCGCTCGACTTCCCGACGAGATACAGGCCAGATACGGCGATTACCGGCACGTATCCTCGATATTGGCTGCCGGTGCTGTTAGTGTTTTTCACCGCCTCATATCGGCCGTCTGGTGAGGTTTCAGCACGGTTCCGTGCTATTACACCTCCAAAATCGTCGATCTCGAGACGTATCGCTATTACAAGATAGAGGTGAAGATCCAACGACGCCGGTCAACAGCAAAATATCAAAAATTTTTCTTTATGGGTTTCCTCTCGGTATTATTATTGTTGTGCCCTACCGAGGAAACAATGCACTTTACATTTATTTGCTATTCGTCGAGGCTCAGCTGATGCGATCAGCCTCCGCTAAAACTTTCGCCCCGGCTTCAAGGGGAACCCTTACAAGCAAATAAATGAACGTTCGTTCATGGCCGACGAATCACCGAACAGAGCGATGACGACGCCGGACGACGACCGGCACGACGTCGTCATCGCCGGGGCGGGTCCTGCCGGTGGGCAGTGCGCCCGCGACATCGCCGCACGAGGCTACGACGTCGTCGTTCTCGAAGCGGAGCAAGAAGACGGGTTCCCCGGCCCGAGTAACAAATCGACGGCCGGGACGTTCCACTCGATGATGTCGGCGTTTCAGGTCCCCGACACGGTCGTTCAGAACTACACCGACAACGTCGTTCTCGAATCTCCGAACTCCTTTTACAACCGCGATCACGCCGGTGCGGTGCTCGATTTCGCGGCGTTCAAGCGCTGGCTCGTCGACGCCGCACGCGAGGAAGGCGCCGAAGTTCGCTTCGGCGCGCGCGTCTCGAAGCCGATCCTCGAAAACGGCGAGATCGTCGGCGTTCGGTACAACGGTGACGAGGAGATCTACGGCGACATCGTCGTCGACGCGACCGGCCCGAGCGCACCGCTGGCCAAGGAACTCGACGTCAGCAACCTTCACCGGGAGACCCAAGCGATCGGCATCGACTACGAGGTCGAAGGCATCGACCTCGACCATCGCGGGTACGCCGATCTGACGGACTCGATGATGCTCCGACTGGATCACGACATCGCTCCCGGCGGCTACTCGTGGATCTTCCACACGGGCGGCGACACCGCGAAGGTCGGAGTCTGTTACATCCAGAACGACCGGCACCGCGAGCAGGCCGTCGACGGCATGCGCATCGACGACTACATGGATCGGTGGCTCGACGACGATCCGCGCTTCGAGGACGCCTATCGCCCCGATGACGGGAACGTCCTCCGTGGCTCCGCCCACATCCAGATGCCCGGCGAACTGCACACTGACAACTTCATGGCGATCGGCGACACCGTCCCGTCGATCGACCCGCTGTGGGGCGAAGGCATCCACAAGGGCATGAAGTCCGGTCGGGTCGCAGCGGTCGCCGCGGACTACTGTCTCGCTGGGTCGACGCCCGACACCTCTGCCGAAAACATCGGCGTCTACGATCAGCTCTGGCACAACGAGGTCGCGCCGAACATGCACTCGCGGCTCATGCTGACCGAGCTCCTCTATCTCGCCCGGAACGAGCGCTACGACACGCTGATGAATGATCTGCGACGGGCAGACGGCGACGTGCTGGCGGGCGCGAACAAGGGCGGAAAACTGGACATGGCGAAACTGCTCCATCTCAGCGACGTGCCGCTCGTCGCCAAGTGGCTCAAGGGCCGACTCAAGGATCCGTCGGGTCGGTGGAACCCGATGGCAGGACTCCGGTAAGTCGCTTCTATCCTCTCGGGCGCGCTATTCGACGGTGACGCTCTTTGCGAGATGCCGCGGTTTGTCGATCGGCCGGCCGAGTCTCGCGGCGATCCAGTAGGCCAGCAGCTGCAACTGGACGTTTGCGAGCAGCGGCGCGAGCGTCGGGTCGGTCTCGGGCACCGTCAGGACGTGGTTCGCGTACTGCTCGACGTCGAGTCGCCCGTCCGTGACCGCGATCACCGGCGCCCCGCGCGATTGGACCTCCTTGACGTTGTTGAGCGTCTTCCGGGCGCGCTCGCCGTCGCCGGTCACCAGCGCGATCACGGGCGCGTCGTCTTCCATCAGCGCCAGCGGGCCGTGCTTTAGCTCGCCCGCCGGGAAGCCCTCGGCGTGCTCGTAGGTGATCTCCTTGAGCTTCAGCGCGCCTTCGAGCGCGACGGGGTGGTTGTGGCCGCGGCCGATGAAGAAAAACGCCGAGGAATCGGCGTACTCCGCGGCGATCGACTCCACGTCGGCGTCGTCCAGCACCGACTGGACCTGATCGGGCAAGGACCGTAACGCGTCGATTCGTTCGGGATCGATCGAGTCGGCCGAGTGCCACAGCGCGAAGGCGTGCAGTGCGAGCTGTTGGCTGGCGAACGTCTTGGTCGCGGCGACGCCGATCTCCGGCCCTGCCCGGACGTACAGCGCCTGATCGCACTCGCGGGCCGCCGTCGAACCGACGGTGTTTGTCACCGCGAGCGTCTCGGCGCCAGCCGCGCGGGCCGTCCGGAGCGCCCCCAGCGTGTCGGCGGTCTCGCCGCTCTGGGTCACGCCGATCACCAGCGGCGTCTCGCCCGCGAGGGTCGTCCGGTCGTACTCGCTTGCGACGAACGCTTGGGCCGGGACGCCGCGCTCTCTGAGCACCTGCGCGCCGTACAGCGCGGCGTGATAGCTCGTTCCGCAGGCCACGAGGTGGATCCGGTCGGCGTCGTCGAGCCGGTCGAGATCGAGGTCGACACTCCCGTCGATCCCGTCGACGCGCTCGCGGAGGCACTTCCGCAACGCCCGCGGTTGCTCGTGGATCTCCTTGAGCATGTAGTGGTCGTAGCCGCTCTTGCCGGCGTCTTCGGCGTCCCACTCGACAGTTGAAAGGGATGTCTCGACCGGCTTGCCGTCGGCGTCGGTGACCGACATCGTCTCGGCGTCGATCCGGGCGAACTGACCGTCCTCCAGATAGCAGACGCGGTCAGTGTAGTCGATGAACGCGGGCACGTCGCTGGCGAGATAGTAGCCGTCGTCGCCGACGCCGATCACGAGCGGGGAGTCCTGTCTGGCGGCGAACACCGTCTCGTCGTCCTCGAACACGGCGGCGATCGCGTAGCTTCCCTCCAGACGGTCGATCGCATCTCGAAACGCGGCGTCGCGGTCGGCGCCCGCTTCGAGCGCTTCCTCGATCAGGTGGGGAACGACCTCAGTGTCGGTCCCGCTCTCGAACTCGTGGCCGCCTTCGCGGAGCTCGGCGCGCAACTGATCGTAGTTCTCGATGATGCCGTTGTGAACGACCGCGACCTCGCCCGTGCAGTCGGTGTGGGGGTGTGCGTTCTCGTCCGACGGCTCGCCGTGGGTCGACCAGCGCGTGTGGCCGATCCCGACCGGCGCCGAACTCGGCGCGCGCTCGTCGAGTGCGCCGACGAGTTCGTCGACCTCGCCTTCGCGTTTGACGACGGTGACATCGCCGTTTGCGAGGGCGACGCCGGCCGAGTCGTACCCCCGGTATTCGAGATTCGAGAGCCCGCCGACCAGCACGTCGCGGGCGTCCTGCTGGCGTTCGCGGCCGACGTAGCCGACGATGCCACACATCAGCGGCGCACCTCCGCGTCGGCTGGCACGTTCGCGTCGAGCGTCACGCCGGCCCCGACTTGTGCTTCGGGGCCGATCAGCGTCCCCGGTGCGATCGTGACGCCGCCGCCGAGTTCGGCTCGATCGGCGACGACGGCGCCGAGCCGCTGGTCGGTGAGCACACGCTCGTCGATCCGAACGTCGGCCGGTCCGCCCGCGGCGATCGTTCCCGGACCGAGGCGGGCGCCCTGCCCGAGCATACAGTCCGCAAGCGTTGCGTTCGCGCCGACCCGAGCGTCGGCGTCCAGCACCGTGTTTTCGAGCACCGTGTTCGCCCCAACCGTTGCGTTCTGCCCGACGCAGACGTGTGGCCCGAGCACCGCGCCAGCCTCGACGACGGCGTCCTCGGCGACGACGACCGGGGATTTGAGAACGGCGTCGTCGTGGACGCGCGCGGACGGTGCGATCCCCATCGCGGGGTCGTCGGCGCCCGGCAGGACGCCGTGGTCGAACAGCTCGCGGGCGAGTCCAAGCACGTCCCACGGGTAGTTGGCGTCCGCCCAGAGTCCTTCCGTCCGGACCGCAGCGACGTTTTCGTCCCGGTCGACGAGCGTCTGCAGGCCGCTGGTCAGCGGCAAGTCGCCGTTCTCGGGACCGGTCGAACGCAGGGCGTCAAAGATCGATTGCTCCAGCCCGTAGACGCCGGCGTTGAGCCGGTACTTGGCTTCGTCGTCCGGGTTCTCTGCGAACTCGGTCGCGCGGCCGTCGTCCACGACGACGCCGCCGTACCGCGAGAGTCCGCCCCGATCGAGCGCGCCGACCGTCGCCGCGGCGTCGCCGGCGTCCCGATGGGCGTCGAGCACGTCCCGGACGATGGCCGAGTCGATGACTTGATCGCCGTTCAACACGAGCAGCGGGCCGTCGACCGCCGACTCGGCCTGCAAGAGCGCGTGACCGCTCCCTAACTGCGAGTCCTGTGTGACATAGCGGACCGTGGCGCCGTCGTGCGTCGACCCGACGTAGTCCTGCACGCGCGAGCGCTTGTGACCGACCACGAGAACGATGTCGTCGACGCCGACGCTCGTGAGCGTGTCCAGCGCGTGTTCGAGAATCGGCGACGAGCCTGCCGGGAGCAGCGGCTTTGGCCGATTGCGGGTGAGCGGCCGAAGACGGACGCCCTCCCCCGCGGCTAAAACGACCGCCGTCGGTGCTGTCATGATGCTCAGTTATTCCCAGTAAGCCTCCGTTAACCTTTTCGTTTCCCAACTTTTTGCTGCGCTTCGGATCGCACCTGTTTTGGGGTGGCTTTGCAAACAGCCGGGCATGGATCTCCCCGAGCTTCTCGTTGCCTTCCTCGCCGGCGTCCTGCAGGGAATCTTGGAGTGGTTGCCCGTTTCCAGCCAAGGCAACCTGTCGCTGTTTCTGACCGCTGTCGGCACTGCACCCGAGATCGCCGTCCAGCTTTCACTCTTTTTGCAGGTCGGGACCACAGTCTCGGCCGCACTCTACTATCGATCGGACATCGCGGCGGCGCTGGCCGACGCACCGAAGTGGCGTCCCCGATCGGCGTTCGAGCGCCCGACCGCCGAGCTCTCGTTCGTCGTGCTGGCGACGGCTATGACGGGGCTCGTCGGCGTCCCGCTGTACGCCACCGTACTTGACGCCGCGAGTGAACTCGCCGGCGGCGCCTTCGTCGCGCTGATCGGCGCGCTGCTCGTACTCACCGGGCTGTTCCAGCAGACCAGCGAGTCCGTCGGCCTCGGCGAGCGCGACCTGCCGAACTGGCTCGACGCCGTGATCGTCGGGGCGCTGCAGGGGCTCGCGGTGCTTCCCGGCGTCTCCCGGTCGGGGACGACCGCCAGCGGCCTGCTCGTCCGCGGCCACGACGGCGCTTCGGCATTTCGGCTCTCCTTTCTCATGTCGATCCCGGCCGGGCTCGGCGCCGCCGCGCTGACGATGGCCGACGCCGGCGGGCTGCCCGGCGTCTCGCCCGACTCCGCCGTGGTAGCGCTGCTGGCGAGCGTCGTCGTCGGCTACGCCGCGATCGACGCCTTGCTCCGGATCGTCGAACGCGTGCCCTTCTGGGCGGTCTGTTACGGCCTCGGCGGGCTGGCGATCCTCGGCGGCGCGCTGGCGACGGTCGTGTGAGTGTCGGCTCGGAAACACCAATAGCCGGTAACCGTGTCGCTGATTGCCGTCGGTCTCCCACCACGGATATGACCGCACCCCCGTACGGCGTCGCAATGACTGACGAGGAAATCGCTGCGTTCCTCGAACGACAGGGCCACGGCGTCCTCTCGTTCGGCGGCGAGACGCCGTACGGACTCCCGATCTCGTTCGGGTACGACGTCATCGACAACCGGTGTATCTTCCAGCTCGTCTCCGGCGACACCAGCAAGAAACAGGACTACATCGACGCGTCCCCGGCGGTGACGCTCGTGAGCTACGACTGGGGCAGCATCGATAACTGGCACAGTGTCATAATTGACGGAGAAATGGTAGAAATCCCGGACGATTCGCCCGAAGCGGTCGACGCCGCAGACATCTTCGCGGAGTCGGCGACGGCCGTCGGCCTCTCGGTTTTCGAGGGATCGTTCGACGATCTCGAGCCGAGCTGGTACACACTCCAGATCGAGGAGATGTCGGGCCGTCGAGCCCCCGACCTCGAGTGAGAGTTCGTCCACTCGGTCAGCCCGCCAGCGGCAACTCGACGCCGAACACCGCTCCCTCGGGATCGTTGTCCTCGACCCATACCTCGCCGCCGTAGTGTTCGACGAGCGTCTGGACGAGATACAGCCCAATCCCCGTTCCTTCGCTTTCGAGTCCCTTCTCACCTTTGCCGAAGATTTCGTCTTTTTGTGCGTCCGGGATTCCCGGTCCGTTGTCCGCGACTCGAACCGTCGCCGTCTCCTCGTCAGTGGTCGCTGTCACGGTGACTTCCGGTTGGTCAGAATTGTTGTGCTTGATCGCGTTCGTCAGGAGATTCCGGAACACCGACCCGAGCATATCGTTTGCCAGCACCGTCGCCGACGGGAGCGACTCCCGGCGTTCGATCTCGGCCTCCGGGTGCTCGTCGCGCGTCTCCTCGAGCTTGGTGACAAGTGCCCTCCGGAGGTCGACTTCGCGTCGGGTGTCCTCCGCCGAGAGCATCACGTCGGCCATGTCTCGTGCCGTTCGAGTGAGTTCGATGGCGTTTGCCGCGCTCGTCCGAATCGTCGCCAACTGCTCCTCGCCAGCCTCGTCGACGTGCTCGTCGAGCATTTCGGCGTAGGCGCTCACCAACTGGAGATCGTTGCGGATGTCGTGCCGGAGAATCTGATTGAGGATGTCGAGGTTGTCGCGCTGCTCTTTGATGCGGCGCTCGTACTCCTTCCGGGTCGTGATGTCCTGGACGACTTTGTGGATGTGTTCGTTCCCGCCGTCGTCTTCGGTGAGCAGTGCGGTGATCAGCACCTCCTTGGTGTCGCCGGTCATCGTCTCCACGGTCGTTTCGTGTTGCACCGGCGTGTCGGTCTCGGCGAGGTCATCGATGAGGTCGGCGCGCTCGGACGGCGTCTCGTAGAACTCGGCGACGCGGTGCTCTCGGAGCTGGTCGCTGGACTCCGCATCCAGCAGCGAGACGAGTGCGGGATTCGCGTACTCGAAGGTTCCGTCGGCCGACGGTGTCGTCCGCAAGACGCCGCTGGGAACCGTTTCGAGGAGATTGTACGCGAGCTCCAGTTCCTGTTCGTACTCCTTTCGTTCGGTGATGTCCTCCTGAAAGCCGACGTAGTTGCTAATCTCGCCGTCGGCGTCTTCGACGGGGGCGATCGTCACGCGATTCCAGAACATCGCCCCGTCTTTCCGGTAGTTTCTGAGTTCGACCGACGTGGCCTCGTTCGCCTCGACCGCATCACGCATCGTCGCCACCGGCTCTCCGCTCGTTTCGTCGCCCTGCAAGAATCGACAGTTCTGTCCGACGACGCTGCTTTTCGAGTAGCCGGTCAGCCGCTGGAACCCCTCGTTGGCGTAGATCAGGGCGTTGTCTTCGTCATCGAGGTCGCTGATCGTGATGCCGATCGGCGCCTCGTCCATCGCCCGCGTCTTCCGCTCTAGCTCCTGTAGCTGGGCTTGCTCCGGCGCCGCGACGGCTCGCATCACCACTCTCTCGTTCCCACCGCCATCGAGTGTCGATGTTCGTACTGCGACTGACCGATCCGTTTCCTCGTCAGTCCGTATTCTATAGGCCGTTTCTCCCTCTGTCTCTTGGAGTTCACCGACGAGGTCGCCGTCCGCGGCTGTCGGTGACGCCAGCACCGTCGAGATCGCTCGCCCCTCCAGTTGCTCGCTGGTCGTATCAACGAGCTCGGCAAACCGCGCGTTGCACTCGTGGATGCGGCCGGTCTCCGGACCGAGAACCGCCATCCCGTCCGGATGCTCTTCGAAGATGTCCCGATACGCGGCCGCCGACAGTGTCATGACGAGTCCTATACACGCATTCGATTAGTCACTTTGGGCGCTCTGTCCAGCGTTCGATGGCGTCGTCGAGCTCCGTTCAAAACACGAACGGGCCTTGGTGCTGGATCGGCTCGTCGTGCGGTCGGCCCGCGACGGCGACAACGCGAAGCGATCCTTCGGCGTCGAGTTCGACTTCACGGGCCTCGGTCAGATGGAGCACGTCACCCTGTTCGAACGCCTCGCCGTCGACCGTTCCCTCGCCGCCGACGCCGTAGAGAAAGCCCGCCCAGCCTTCTGGGGGCGACCACGTCCACGCGTCGGTCACGTCGATATCGTGGTACTCCATCGGCGTGTGAAGCTCGATCGGCGAGCCCTCTCCGACGACGGTCGTGACGGTCGCGCCGTCACGGTCTTCGGTCGGCAACTCGTCGGGCGACGCGTCGGCGTAGGACGGCTCGGCGTCTTTGTCTTCTCGGGGGAGGTTGATCCATAGCTGGAGGCCGGTACACGCCGCGCCATCGGCGGCGAGTTCGGCGTGCTCGATCCCGCTTCCCGTCGTGATCTGCATCGCGTCGCCGCCGTAGGCGGTGTGCTCGACGCCCAGCGAGTCCTCGTGGTCCATCCCGCCATCGAGCATGTAGGTCACGATCTCGAACCCCTTGTGGGGGTGCATCGGGAAGCCTTTCTCGGGGTCGATGTAGAAGCGCTCGAACAGCACGAACGGGTCGAGATGCGACGGGTAGCTGTTGGTCGGAAACGCCCGATTCGCCGTCACGCCGGGGCCGTGTCTCACCGTCCCGCCGGGAACCGGCTCGTTGCCGTTTCGATCGGCGTCGTCAGCTGTCATGTGCGAGCCGAAGCGATTGGGATTGATAAGCTTCGTGCCCCCGGAAGCAAATAGCTGTCGTAGATGTTACTCTTATTCAGAATTCTGGAGTATGATCTGGCTTTGCTGCCTCTCTATAGGGAATCTGTTCTTACTCTTGAGTTACTAAAACGCCCTACAGAGAACCTTCATATTGTTGCCGACTATATACGGTGATGTAGACATGAGCGATTACGAACTTCCGCCGCTTCCGTACGACTACGACGCGCTCGAACCGCACATCTCCGAGCAGGTACTGACCTGGCATCACGACACCCACCATCAGGGCTACGTCAACGGCTGGAACTCCGCCGAGGAGACCCTCGCCGAGAACCGCGAGGAGGGCGACTTCTCGTCGTCTGCCGGCGCCATCCGCGACGTGACCCACAACGGCAGCGGGCACGTCCTTCACGACCTCTTCTGGCAGTCGATGAGCCCCGAGGGCGGCGACGCGCCCGAGGGCGACCTCGCCGACCGCATCGAGGAGGACTTCGGCTCCTACGAGGCGTGGAAGGGCGAGTTCGAGGCCGCAGCCTCTGCAGCCGGCGGCTGGGCGCTGCTGGTCTACGACTCCCACAGCAACCAGCTTCGCAACGTCGTCGTCGACAAGCACGACCAAGGCGCTCTCTGGGGCAGCCACCCGATTCTGGCGCTCGACGTCTGGGAGCACTCCTACTACCACGACTACGGCCCGGCCCGCGGCGAGTTCGTCGACAACTTCTTCGAGGTCGTCGACTGGGACGAGCCCTCGGCTCGCTACGAGCAGGCCGTCGAGCAGTTCGAGTAGAGCGCTCCGACCGGAGGTATTCTACCGCAGCTCATTTTTCAGCCTCAGGCTGTTGCCGAACAACTCCGGAGCATCGAATACTGCGTCGATCGATCTGGAGAATTCCCATTCAGGACCCTCATTTGCAAATAGCCGCACCATACGTCGACACCGCGTGCGTTGGCCAACTGCACGACAACGACCGGATTTGGGACGTGTGGCTCAGTATGCTCTCTTCCAGTCGTTGCATCCAGTGGTACTGAATGCAAACAGTGGCCTCAAAGAGGGGTATTCGTTGCATTCTCTCGACTGAATGCACACCTGTGCTCACTCGTGCACGGCTGTCTCGACCACGGACACGGAGTCGTCGATACGCACTTCCAGTTCGTCGCCGCTGCAGGGGATCGCCACCTCGACTCGAAGCGGGTCCTCCGAAACGACGGTCGTCCGGTGATCGCTCACGCACCAGTCGAAGTTCCAGAACGGCTCGGTGTTCAGGTCGACGCCGCGGTTGGCGTGAAAGACGAGCGTTTCGGCGTGGTCTAACAGCGTGACGCCGACGGTCGATTGCAGTCGGTACTGGCAGCGCTGGCAGACGTGTTCGACGGCGACATCCAAGTCTTCCTCGTCGGGGTCGCGCACGAGGCTTGTCTCGATTGCGCCCGTACACTCCGGGCAGACGCCGTCGGCGGCCAGACAGTAGTGATGGCGAACGTAGTGGTGGAACGCTTCGAGCAGGTCGTCGGTCGTTCGGTCGTCGAGCCCGCCCGAGGGGAACGGGTAGCTCACCTGTACGGCGCCGCAGTCGGTACAGCCGATCGTGAGCGTGTCGTCGACGTACCAGCCGTGGAGGTCGCCCTCGCAGTCGTAGCACGCGCCGTCGACGGGGAAGAATCCCAGTTGCGTGCGCTCGGTCAGCGTGCCCGTGAAGATCGAGCTGACGACCTTCCGGCCGGGGTATCGGAACTCGTAGCCGGCGTCGCTTTGCTTGATGAAGTGGCCGGTGAGCTGTCGGAGGTGGTAGCTGAAGTTCGCGCTGTCCTCGACATCGACCTGCTCGAAGAGGTCGGTGAAGCTGACCGGGCGCTCGTCGGCATCGAGTTCGAGCAGCCCGCGGAGGATGTCGACGCGCGTGTCGTTCCCGAGAATCGAAAAGACCTCGGCGGGCAGCAGTTCGGACTCGGTCCGGGCGGCGGGCGCTGCCTCGTCGTCCGACTCCACGTCCGGCTCGGCGCTGGCGGCCCGATCGAACTGACTCATACTACTGGTACTGTCGCTTTGCGGGTAAAACCTGTCGGAGGATCGCTTTCGAGGTCGGCTCGTCGACGCCGCTGTCGGGCCGAGCGCCGCGACTGATCGGCGTCCTCTGGCTCACGAATCGGCGGCCTCAGGTTCACCTCTCGGTGTCGTCGGACTCACGCGTCGGCGTCGCCTCGCTCCGCCGCGGCGGCGAGTTCGAGCACGAAGCTCGACGCCGACACGACATCGCCGATTCCGACCGTCCCCGCGGGCTCGTCGACGACGCGATTCGGACAGGCCACCACCGAGGGGGTACAGAGCGTCCCGTCGTCGACCGTCTCGTCGAGGTGGTCCGCGAGACGTTCGATCGCCGCTGCGCCGGCGTCCGATCGGTCGTACTGCAGCCCGGCGTCGAGGTCGTCGGGCGCTGTGATGTCGCCGTGATGGGCCTTGGCCGCGGCGTTGACGGCGGCGAACTCCAGTCCGCGCCTGACCGCCGCCGGCGTGAGATATGAGTCCAGCACGGCGAGGTGGTACTCCATCGCGTGGACCCGAATGCACTCGACGCCCAGTTCCTCGCGGAGCGCGGCGAGCATCCGGTAGTGGGCGAGTATCTCGCCGGTCTCGAACGGCGTCTCCTCGGTCGGCTCGTCGTCGGCGAGGTCGAGGTCGGCGTCGTCACACAGGAGCGCGAGTTCGCGCGTGTCCGTTCCGACGACGTTGGCTTCGGGGAGAATCCACTCGTAGATGCTCGCCCGAAGGTCGTCGTCGTGCGTGGTCGCGTACTCGATGTGGACTTTCGGGTCGTCACCCGAACGGAATCGCCGGAGTACGTCGCGGGCGTGGCGAAGCCGCTCGTCGTAGCTCCCCTCGACGTGATCCGGCGTGAGGTTGTGATACCCCGCCAGCAAAGCTCCCTCGACCACCTCGCCGACCTGATCGACGTGGGCGTCGAGGTCGCCGGCCGTCAGGTCGAACTCCGGCGGTCTCGACGCCGCGATGAAGCGAGTGTCCTCGCTGGCGCGCACTCCGAAAAGTTGGTCGCCGGCCCCGAACTCGAACACCCAGTTCAGCTTCGTGCGATCGGCGACCGGGGCCTCGCGCAGGGGAACGAACTGCACTGCTCCGTCCTCGACGGCCGGATACCGGATCGCCTCGGGGTGCTCGAACAGCGCGCGCTGGCGCTCGGATAGCAGGTACGTGTACGCGATCGGCGCGGCGCCCAGCGCGGCGACGAGGTTCGTCATGATCCCCGTCTGCCCGCCTAGCTGTTGGCTGTCGGGTTCGAGGTCGGCTTCGAGCGCCGCGGCGAACGCGTCGGTCATGGCGACTTCGTCGCCCTGCCCGGTCGCCATCGTGTGCGTGATCGCGGTGGCGAGATCCCGCTTCGACGCCAACCGACTCGGCGGTGCGCGCTCTCCGGGTTCTGTCGGACGGTCGAGCGCTGCCCCCAGTTCGGCGTCGACACGCACGATCCCGTCGACGTTCGCGTTGTACGCCACGAATACGGGAAGTCCGGCAAGCGCTTTCACGTCGGCGTCCAGCCGTGAGCGATTGTATGCCACTGTGTGTCGTAGTTCGTCGGCCGCCGTCCTAACGCTGTGTGTGGCTGGCTATCGGCGCGACGTTCCTCGGCTCCGCTCAGGGCGGCGCGGCGCTCACGGGGACACAGAGCACCGGCACGTCGGTCTGTCGGACGACGTTCTCGGTGACGCTACCGAGAAACCACTGGCCGACGCCCGTCCGGCCGTGGGTTCCCATGACGATCAGATCCACGTCGCGGTCGCTCGCCGCATCGGGAATCACTTCGACGGGCGACCCGGCCGCAGTCGATCCGGAGCTATCGATGCCGGCGTCGCCGGCGCGCTCTCTGACCCCCTCGATCGCCGCCTGTCCGCGCTCTTCGAGCACGTCGGGGAGCTCGCCGGGCGCTTGCTCTCCGAGGAACGGAACGGTGTCGACGGAATACAGCGCGTGGACCGACGCTTCGAGCCGGGCCGCCAGCGCGATCCCCCACTCGATGGCGATCGCCGCGCCCTCGCTCCCGTCGGTCGGCAACAGAAAGCGCTCGAACGTCACGTCGCCGATCGCGGCGTCTGCCTCCGGCGGAACGGCCAGCACGGGCGTCCGTGCGGTCCGGAGGACGTTTTCGGTGACGCTCCCGAGCAACACCTCTTCGAGCCCTCTACGCCCTTTCGTCCCCATGGCGATGGCGTCGACCCCGCGCCGATGGGCGTACTCACGAATCGTCTGAAACGGCGTCCCGCTCCTGACGGCCGTGGTCACCTCGATCGTCTCGTCGAACTCGCGTGCCATCTCCGCGACCGTCTCGACCGCGGCTTCAGCGTGAGCTTCGAGCGCTGGGAGGTCGGCGTCCGTCTCGACCGCGTTCGTTGCGGCCGCCCCTTCCTCGACGGAGAGAACGTGCACGTCCGCGCCGGTCAGCGACGCGAGCGCGATCCCGTGTTTCGCACCCGTGAGAGCGTCCTCGCTGCCGTCTGTCGGTAGCAGCATCGAGTCGATGACCCGGCTCATGGGACGACTGCAGTTTCACCGTCGCGGCAGATAGTCGTGTGGGGATGGCTGGGGCCGTTCTCCCCTCTGGCAGGATGTTCTGGCGCTCACCGATCGCTCTCCAGCACGTCGAGGAAAATGTCGAACAGTTCCGTGAGCTGTCGTGGCAGGAGAAACCGCTCGCGGACGCGCTCCCGGGCGTTCGTCCCGAACCTCGCCCGGCGCTCGTCGTCGCCGAGGAGGTCGACGATGCGCGCGCCGGCGGCCTGCGCGTCGTCGGGGGCGACGAGATACCCAGTTTTCCCGTCCTCGATCTGCAGCGGGATGCCGCCGACCGTCGAGCCCACGACCGGCGTGCGCTTCCAGAGCGCTTCCGAGACGACCAGTCCGAACCCCTCCCGGAGGGACTTCTGGACGACGACATCAGCACCGCGTTGCAGCGCGTTGATCGTCGTGTCGGGCAGATCGGTCAGCACGTGGATGTCCGGGTCGCCGAGGGCGTCTCTGGCCACCTGTTCGTAGACCGCCAGCCCTTCGGGGTCGTCGCCGGCCATCCCGCCGGCCAGCGCCAACTGGAGGTCCGGCACCTCCTCGCGGGCCCGTCGAAACGCCGCCAGCGTGCCGAACTGATCCTTCCACGGGTCGAACCGGGAGACCTGCGCGACGACCGGCGCGTCGAAGGAGAGGGGGTACAGCCGGTCGTGCTCGGCGGCGATCGTCGCCTCGTCGAGCGCCCGGTTCTTCTCGCTCAGCGGGTCGATCGAGGGGTAGACGACGCTCGTTGGCACGTCGACCACGCCCGCGTAGTCCGATCGGCTGACGATCGCGTGATCGACCCTGCTCGCGTACTCGGCGACGAACCCGAGGTGGTCGGGCGAGGGCTCGGTGAGGTCGATGTGACAGCGCCAGACGATCGGCGCATCCGGCAGTCGCTCTCTGAGTCGATCGAGCATCCCCAGCGGCTGGGGGTCGTGGAGCACGACGAGGTCGTACTCGCCGTCGAGTTCGGCCGCGTTTCGCTCGGTCACAGCGCGATAGGTCGCTTGCATCGCATCGGTCAGCGCGGCGTCGTCGCCCTGCAGCCCGTTGTGCATCGCTTTGGTGACCTCGAAAAACTCGTCGTCGGCGTCGAGCACGAGCCACTCCGTCTCGACGCCGAGGTCGGTACAGAGCGGGACGATCGACCGGAGCAACTCGGCGACGCCGCCGCCGGTCGCCGTCGAGTTGACGTGCAGAATTCGAGCATCCCCGAGCGCGTCGGCGCGCGATCGAAGTCGCTCGATGCGGTCGCTCTCGACCACGCCGGCGTACGCGGCTACCGATCGGTCCGGGAGCGCTGGGGCGTGCATGGCCGTACGCTCGATAGCACGGCCGCCGAGGTAGCCATTGGGGGTGGCGATATTCTGCTGTGGGTGGTCTTCTGGTGAGACTGCCGCTCACCGCGAGCCCCTCACTCAGAACACGCCGGCGATGAAGCCAACGCCCATGATGATGAGAACGGCGGCGGAAAACGCCGGGAGATACGGCGTGTACCGCTCGACCGTCTCCTCGGAGTGCTGATAACCCGCAATCAACAACATCGTCAGCCCGACGATCCCCGCGATGACGGTGAGGGCGTACGCGCTCATCAGTTCGAGGCAGTAGTTCGATCCGGCACAGAGCGCGATGATCTCGAACTCCTCCTCGTGGGCGAACCCGAGGACGAACGCGAACCACGCGATTCCGAGGAGGCCGCGGTCGGCGGTCGCTTCGGGCCCCTCGTGTGAGTGCGAGTGTCCACCGACGAAGGGGACGAACCGTTTCAGACGAGAAAACAGCCCCTCATCATCGTGGTCGTGCGAATGGCTGTGGCCGTGGCTGTCGTCGTGGTCGTGCGAATGGCTGTCGTCGTAGTCGTGCGAATGGCTGTGGCCGTCGCCGTGTGACTGCTCTCGTTCGTGGGCATGGCCGTGATACTTGTCCACGTCGTGTTGGTGGCCGTCCGGGTGTTCGTGGCTGTGCTGTTCGGAGTGGTTGCTCTCGTCGTGGTCGTCGTGGGAATGGCCGTCGCCGTGACTGCCGTGGGAATGGCCGTGAGTGTATTCACGGACTCCGAGCGCGATAAGCAGGACACCGGCAACGAGGCTGACCGGCCCGCCGATCTGGACGCCGCCGAGGACCGTCAGCGGCTCGTTGACCTGCGTGAGATCGAAGTAGTCCTTCGCGTAGAAGAACACCCCAACCATCGCGATACTACTGATGAGATGGCCGAGGCCGAGAATGAAACTCGCCGCGAATCCGTACACCCACTTGTTCGTCTGGTCGAGCGCGTAGGAGGCCGCAACGGGCCAGCCGTGGCCCGGTTCGATGCCGTGAACGGCACCGAGAGCGACCGCCCCGAGGAAAAGACCGAGTGCGTCGCCGTGTAACATCCTGTCCGGGAATCAGACACCGCCGTGAATAACGGTTGTTACTACCGAATTGGGGGAATCGTCATACGAGATTTCTTGTGGCGTCACGACGACCCAGCGACTATGCGAACGAGTTTCAACATCCCCGACGACGTAGTCGAAGAGTTCGACCGGGTCTGGCAAGAGCAGGACATCGACAACCGGTCGCGGGCCGTCAGAGAGGCGATGTTGGAGTATATCGAAGCCCACTCCCGTCTCGAAGCGACGAGCGGCACCGTCGTCGCGCTCCTCGCGTTCGATTATCGCCACCACGACGTGATTCGAGACCTCCACGCCATCCAGCACGAGTTTCAGGACGTGATCCTCAACACCAGTCACACACACCAAGGCGAGTGGTGTCTCGAATCGCTGTTCTGTCGGGGACCAGCCGAGCACGTCCGAGAACTCACGTATCAACTCCGGGACTTCGACGGCGTTCGCCGGGTCACGGTGATGGTCATCCGGGACGGCGAAGGATGAGAAGCGGCCGTCCGCTCACATCGACTCGTGGGGCCACTGAAGCAGTTGCTCGTAGTTGCCCGGAACGACGGGACCGTCGAGCAGCGGGTCGTCGGTTTCGACCATCCACTCGTGTAACTGCCGCGACAGCGCCGCCCGGGCGTCCTGATACCGCGGCTCCGAAACCACGTTCTCGTCTTCTTGGGGCGTCTCCCGCAGGTCGTACAGTTCTTCGTACCGCCTCGTCGGGACGCCGTAGGTCTCCCGGACCTCCCGGCCGGACTCGCTGGCGAAGATATCGCGCGGGAGATACACCTTCGGCAGGCGCCAGAAACTCCGGACGTACTTGTATCGCTCCGTGCGGATCGCCCGGACCGGGTTGTACATGTCGTGCCACGTCATCTCGGCGAACACGCGCTCGCGGGGCTCGTACTCCCCGCCAGTCAGCAACCCGAGAAAACTCCGTCCCTCGACACGCTCCGGAACGTCGATGTCGAGTAGATCAAGCAGCGTCGGCAACACGTCGACGTTGCTCAGGAGCTCGTCGTAGCGCCGTCCGTCGTCGGCGACGCCGGGCACGCGCATCACCAGCGCGGCTTCGAGTCCGGCGTCGTAGCAGTTCCCTTTCGCCCGGGGGAACGCGATGCCGTGCTCGGTCGTGAAGACGACGACCGTCTCGTCGGCGAGGCCGGCGTCGTCGATGGCGTCGAGAATCGTCCCGACGGCGTCGTCGATGGCGTCAACCATCCCCCGCATCTCGGCGAGGTCGTGTCTGATACCGGGTCTGTCGGGCAGGTACGGCAGCGGCTGGATGTCCTCGGGGTCGTCGGTGTCGTACTGATCGCCGTGAAAACCAAAGCGGCCGGCTTTCTCCTCAACGCGGTGGCACTCGAAGAAGCCCACCGACGCGAAAAACGGCGCGTCGAACGCCCCACGCTCCAGAAACGAGTCGACGACCGATGCGACGCTCTCGGCCCGGTTGGCTTGATGAACTGACGGCGCAACGCCGGGATAGAGGTTGCCCTCAGAGTGGATCTGGTCGTAGCGGAGCCGGTCGGTGTCCTGACTGATGTGCTGGAGCCCGAACAGGTGGGTTTCGTACCCGGCGTCGCTGAGATAGTGCGGCAGAATTAGCTCGTCGTCGTGTAGCTCCCAACTCCCGTGTGCCAGCCCCATCAGCCCGTTGACGTGCGGGTGGCGCCCGGTCATGAAACTGCCGCGACTCGGCGAGCACTGCGGTGCGGTGACGAAGTGGTTCTCGAAGAGCGCTCCGCCGGCCGCGAGGCGTTCGATCGCCGGCGTCTCGATGTCCCGACCGTAGCACCCGAGATACCGACCGAGGTCGTGGGCGTGGATCAACACCACGTTCGGTGCCGAGGCGGTCATGCGGTTACCGATACGATAGCCCCACGGATAGTCGTTCGATCCCCGGTATCGGCGTCGACCGCGTCAGGACGATCCAGCAGGTCCGACGATTCGCAGGAAATGTTTATCTGTTAGATAATCGTAGTTTCTCCCCGTGTCACCGATTGGTTCCCCCTTCGACGACTTGAGCGATACGTGGCGGTTCGCCCTCCTCGGCGGCCTCGCCTCGATCCCGTTCACGGCGTATGGATACTGGCAGACGGGGTCTGAGATGTCTTTCGCACCGGTCTTTTTCGGCGCTATTCTGGCCGGCTTCGTGGCGAAACGGAAAACAGGAACGGCACGCGGCGTCGGCGTCCGAACCGGCCTCGTCGGCGGACTGCCGGGGCTCTGGGTGGCCGCCGACATCCTGTCGGCCACGTCCGGACTGGCCGGGCCGTCGTGGTTCGTTGCGAGCGGGTTCGTGCTCGCGCTCGGAGCCGCACTGCTGGTCGTCTTGCTCTCGGCTGGCATCGCCGCGCTCGTCGGCAAAGTCGGCGCTAGTGTCGGTGGGGGGCTCGCCGGCTCTACCGGTCCTCGCCGTCCGCCCGCGGCTTCTAGCTGAACCACGTCAGCTCCCCTCCAACTTCGACTGTCTCACGGGCGCCCTACGCCCCGTTAGAGCGTCTCCGGCGCAACCGACTCGCTCTGCCTGTAGATTTCGACGCGCCCGGTCTGGGCGTCGCTGTTCTGAATCCCGACGCTCCACGTGCGCCCGTCGGCGGCGATCTCACCGATGGCCGGGCCGATGCCGTAGGCGCGCTCCCAGACCACGCCGCTTTCTTCGACGACAAAAATCTCTCCCTCGGTGCGGGCCGCAGCGAGCACGCGCGTGCCGTCGTCGGTGACACTCGTATCGTTGCCGAGTGATGCCCCAGTCTCGGTCGTCCACCGCTCGTCGCCGGTCACCGGATCGTACGCCCGGACGACGCCATCGCTCCCGGTGCTCACGACAGTGCTTCCGTCGCTAGAGATGCGCGGCCACGTAACGAGCAGTTCGTCTTCCCACACGAGATTTCCGGCCAGATCGAGCGCGAGCAATCGCCCGTCGTAGGTCCCGGCCACGACACGTTCCGCTTCGGCGTCGATCTGAACGGCGATGACGTCAACGCCGGTTTCATGTGCCCACTGTTGCGCTCCCGATCCATCGTAGAGCACCACGCCCGGCTGTCCGGCCAACGCCTCTCCCGTCCCGAGATACTGAGTCGCCCCGACGGCGATGAACTTTCCGGCGGCGCTGATGTCGACGCTACCTCCTGCTGCGTTCTCGACATCGACGACCCACGATTGGCCAGCCTCGGTCGACAGCATGACGCTTCCTGGCCCCTCGATCGGCGACGACACCGAGGCGATCGCACCGTCCGCGGCGGCCACGGCGAGATCCCACAGTCCCGGATGTTCGATGACTGGTCCGTCACGGGTGGCGAGGGTGAGCTGTCCGTACACCTCCGCATCCATCCACGCGACTGCAGCCGTGTCGGCGGCCCGTTCGAACTCGATGTGGGAGAGCGTCGACCCCACGTCGAACGGGATAGGGGTAGCTTGTCGATTGGCGCCGTAGCTAACCAGATCGCCGTTTTCGAAGCCAAACAGCACTCGGTCGCCCGACGCCGACACGTCCGTGACGAGGCTGACGGCGTCGTACTCGTCGCTGGCTACTCGGTCGACGCTTGCGGACTGTGTCGTGGCGTCGACGCGCCTCTCTTTCGCGCGCTGGGCCGCGCTCGCCGTTCCTGTGACGGTAGCTCCTGCAATCAGTGAAAGTACGGAGCGGCGTGTGGTATATGCTGGCACGTATGAATTGGCCACGGGTGGGCTGAAAAACGACGGTTCAGGATCGCTGGAAATACGTTTGCGATGCTGGTGTTTGCCTCCCACTCCCGTGAGCGTGACTGCTGTCATGGGCGACCACGAGACCAGCATTGCAGGATGAGCAACGCTCTCGCTTGCGTTCGATTCATCGGCGGATTCGGGCTTTACTACTCTGTCAGCAGCGATCGCAAGCGAACTCGGATGCCCCACGAGAGGCAGCTATCGCCGCACATTGCGGTCCTTTCCACCCACACGTTACAGATCGACCTCGGCACTCAGTGCTCCGACTCGGTTACCCCAAGCACACTGGCGATCTGTCTTGCAAGGCCTGCTTCGATGACGACCGTGACGAGAATAACGAGAAAGACAGTTCCCAGCAGCACGTTCGCCCCCGAAGGATCCGACGGCGGCGCCGCGGTCCGCAGTCGGACGGCGAACAGCGTTGCGACCGACGCTGGGATAATTCCACGCGGACCGACGAAACTCACGAACAGTCGTTCGTTCGTCGTGAAGCCGACCCCGACTGTCGAGACGAAGACGGCCAGCGGCCGGATCACGGCCATCAGGACCGCGACGACCGCCAGTCCGGCGACGCCAAGCGCGAGTAGTTCATCGAACTCGAGCAACGCCGCGAGCGTGATGAAGACGAACGAGAGGACCAGCAACGTCACATCCTGCATGAACTGCAGAATTCCCTCCTCGTAGGGTAGCTCGAAGCTTCCGAGGACGGAGCCTGCCGTGGCTGCAGCCACGATCCCGGCCTCCGAGAACACCGAGTCAGCAGCGGCGAACGCGATGACGGCTCCAGCCAACGCGAGCAGTCGGGCCGTCTGCGGCGCGGTCTCGGATGGGTGTTCAACCTGCGTAAGGAGGTACCAGACACCCCCGGCGACGACGAATCCGACGATCACCCCCGTCGCGAGACGCTGTGTGAAGAGCCACACGTACCCACCCGGTGCGAGCTGCTGGGCCGTCATGGCCTTGAACAGGACGACCGCCAGCACCGCGGCCGTGACATCGTTGACGATCCCTTCGACTTCGAGCGTCGTGGCAACCTCCTCACGAACGGGAACCACTGCGAGAATCGGCGCGATGACCGTCGGTCCGGTGGCAACCAGCAGTGCACCGGTGAGAAACGCGATGTCCCAACTCGCTCCCAGCAGCAGGCGCACGGTCAGTGCCGTCCCGACGAACGCGACGATCGCTCCGATCGTGATCATCCGGCCGACCGCCGTCGACGTCTTCCAGATGGCCTCGTACTCGAGGCGAAACGTTCCCTCGAAGATGATGATGGCGACGCTCACGCCGACGATGGTCGAGAGCGCATCGCCGGCGGCGTCAGGCGGTATCAACCTGAGCCCCTCGGGACCGATGGCGATGCCCGTGAGGATGAGAAACAGCACGCTCGGCACGCGGTACTTCGCGGCGAGCAACTGCGCCCCTACACCGAGGCCGACGATGGCCGCGATGAGGGCGACGACGTCGAGGCTGACGTGAATGGACACTGGTTTATTCGCCCCGGGGCCCGAGCGTACGACGGTCCGTGGCATCGAACGGGCTATGGTTCTACGGGTCGCTCCCGGCCGCTACGACCGACATGCGACGTACTCCCACAGCCAGTCACAAATATTCGGATGCTCGGGACAACCGATTACGGCGGTGTAGCCGAATCTGGACTTCCAGTGTCTTTTCTTGCTGAGACTGTGTCTACACCGGCCGCGGACACCACGTGATCGTCCAGTACAGTTCCTCTGATTAGCGGAGGACAAGCAAAAGCGTACTACTAACAGCAACGAGAGCGTGTGTGTTGTATGTCTCATCGACGGATTGCTGCGATTCTCGCGGTTGTTGGGCTTGTCGTGCTGTCTGGCTGTGTCGGCGGGCTTGGCGGGTCGGACACGCAGGGGCCGAGCAACGCGACGAATCCAGACGGGGAAGTCGAAGTGCACGTGTTGAACGTCGGGCAGGGGTCGAGTACGCTCATCGTGGGGCCGGAGGGAGACACCACATTGATTGACTCCGGCGATTGGACCGACGACGGGGAGGACGTCATCGCGTATCTCGAAGCGCAGGGGATCTCGCGGATCGACCACCTCCTGACCTCACACCCCGACGCGGACCACATCGGCGGACACGCTGCGGTGATCGAGCACTTCGAGACCGAACGCGACGGGATCGGGGCGGTGTACGATCCGGGCATCACGTCGACATCGGCGACGTACGACTCGTACCTCGACGCGATCGAGGAACACGACGTGCCGCTGTACGAGTCACGTGCAGGGGATTCACTCAACATGAGCGGCGTGACCGTCCAACTGCTTGCACCGCCGGAACCCTATCTCGCCGGCGGAGACCGGAACGAAAACAGTCTCGTGGTACACGTCCAGTTCGGCGCTTCGAGTTTCCTGCTCCCCGGGGACGGAGAAGCCGCGAGCGAACAGTATCTCCAAGCGACGTATGGAGACGACCTCAACTCGACAATCCTTGCGGCTGGACACCACGGAAGCTACTCGAGTACGAGCGAAGCGTTCTTGGAGACCGTGTCGCCGAAAGCGGTCGTCATTTCGAGCGGGTACGACTCCCAGTACGGACACCCCCACGAGGAAGTGCTCACCCGGCTTGCTGATCGGTCCATCCCGACGGTGTGGACTGCGACACACGGAACGATCGTGCTGACGAGCAACGGGTCGGCTGTGACAGTCGGAACACAATACGATGCACCGACGAGCGGGACGGAGCTCAGAGCTGGCGATCCAGCCGAGCCGGGGACGACGACCGGCATCACGGAGCGGTTCATCATTCCTGCCGGCGGAACAGCGACGCCGTTGGCTCCGGCGGAGGACGGAGACACCAGTGCGGGAAGCGGGGATGACGACACCGACACCAACGGGAGCATTGCTAGTGGAGCGTTGGCCGTGGCCGATATCAACGCCGACGCCGACGGGAACGACAACGAGAATTTGAACGGCGAATACGTCGCCTTCGAGAATACGGGCGAGTCGTCGCTCGATCTCTCCGGGTGGGAGGTCGCCGACGAGGCCGGGACCACTTACACCGTTCCGAACGGGGTGACGGTCGATCCGGGCGATCAGATCACGCTGTACACTGGCAGCGGAACCGATTCCGACTCGGAACTGTACTGGGGCCAGTCGCGTGCGGTCTGGAACAACGGCGGCGATACGATTATCGTCCGAGACGACACTGACACACTCGTGATCGAGGAGGCCTACTGAGATGGATTCGAGACAACTCACCGGCGTTATCGATCGGTTCGAGGGCGACCTCGCGGTCGTCCTGCTCGAAGCGGATGGCGATGTCGTCGACGAGACGACGGTCGAACGAGACGAACTTCCCGAGGATGCAGCGCACGCGAATGCGGTGCTTTCGGTCACTCTCGCGGAAGATACCGTCCTCGATGTCACGTACGACGACGAGGAGACGACACAGCGGGAACAAGACGCCCGAGAGCGGTTCGATCGACTCGCTGAACGACCGCCCAGCGACGAGAACGATAGCTGAACTCGGGCGCACGTCGCTGGATCTGCTGACGCCCCGCCTGTCCGTCAGGGTTTCACGAGCACTTTGATCGCCTCGCGTTCGTCCATCGCGCGATACCCCTCCGGGACGCCGTCGAGGTCGACGGTCTTGGTGAAGATCGGCGACGGATCGAGCGTTCCTTGGACCACGTCGGACAGCAACTCCTCGGCGTAGTCGCGGACGGGTGCGACGCCGCCGCGAAGCGCGATGTTGTCCGAGAACATCGAGAACACGTCGAGGCCCTCCTCGTCGACGCCGTAGGGAACGCCGACGTAGCCAACCGTGCCTCCGGGACGAGCGGCCGCGATGGCGGTGTTCATCGCCGATGCCGCGCCCACGCACTCCATCACGTGGTTCGCACCGCCGTAGGTCAGCTCTTCGATGCGCTCGGTGGCGTCCTCACCGCGCTCGGTGACCGTCTCCGTCGCGCCGAATTCTTTTGCGAGTTCGAGGCGATCATCGTGGTGGCCCACCGCAATGATGCGCTCGGCGCCGAGACGCTGGGCGGCGAGCACGCCACACAGCCCGACCGCGCCGTCGCCGATGACGACCGCAGTGTCGCCTTCGCTTACACCTGCGCTCACGGCGGCGTGGTGGCCCGTCCCCATCACATCGGTCAGCGGGAGCAGGGATTCGAGCGTATCCTCGTCGTCTGCGTACCGGTCGGGAACGCGCACGAGTGTCCCATCCGCGAACGGGCATTTCACGTACTCGCCTTGTGCACCGCCGTTGTCGCCGCTCCACGACTCGTCCTCGACGCAGGATGTATAGAGCCCCTTTCGGCAGAACTCGCACTCCCCGCAGCTGATCGCAAACGGCGCCAACACTCGGTCGCCGGGAGCGACCGATGTCACGTCGTCGCCGACCGCCTCGACGATCCCCATCGGCTCGTGGCCGACCCGCGACCCCGGCTCGGGCTCGTTGTCGCCCCGATAAAACCAGAGATCCGAGCCACAGACCGCGGTGTGGGTCACGCGGATCACGGCGTCGGTCGGCGACTCGACTTCGGGTTTCGGAACGTCCTCGATAGCGATGTCTCCGGGCCCGCGATAGATCGCTGCTTGCATACTCCCGACTGGTGACGACAGGAGAAAAAACGAGGTGGTTGCGTCAGTTTTCGACCGTCCGGACGTACTTGCCTGACCAGCCCATACCGACGGTATGGACACGGCCGTCATCTGGTTCCGCGACGATCTCAGGGTCGACGACAATCCGACGCTCGTAGACGCCCTCGGCGACGCCGACGTGGTCGTCCCGCTGTACGTCTTCGATCCTCGCCATCGCGGTGAGACGCGGTACGGCACCGAAAAAATCGGCGGCCACCGCGCCAGATTCCGCCGTGAGAGCGTCACCGATCTTCGGGCGTCGTTGCGAGCACGTGGCGGCGACCTGGTCGTCAGGTCGGGCCGCGCCGACGAAGTCGTCCCCGCTATCGTACACGATGTCGGTGCCGACGCCATGTACGCCCAAACCACGCCCGGGACAGAGGAGCGAGACGCCGAAGCGAAGGTCCGCGAGGCGCTGCCGGAACACACTGCGTTTCACACTCGCGTCACCCACACGCTGTACCATCCCGACGACCTTCCGACGCCGCCCAGCCAGATCGAGGACACCTACACGCCGTGGCGCAAGGACGTTGAGGGGAGCGACGCGGCGGTCCGCGATCCGCTCGATCCGCCCGAACGCGTCCCGACACCGGATCTCGATCCCGGCACCGTCCCGACGCTGTCGGAGCTCGGCATCGACCCGCCGCCAGAAGACGACCGCGCCGTCCTGCCCTTCGAAGGTGGCGAGTCGGCGGGCACGCGCCGACTGGACGCGTACCTCTGGGAGCGGGACTGCCTCCGCGAGTACAAGGAAACGCGCAACGGGCTGCTGGGGGCCGATTATTCCTCAAAGTTCTCACCGTGGCTGGCCGCCGGCTGTCTCTCGCCCCGGCGGATCCACGCCGAGGTGGACCGCTACGAGCGAGAGCGCGTTGCCAACGAGGACACCTACTGGCTCGTCTTCGAGTTGCTGTGGCGCGATTTCTTCCAGTTTCAGTTTCACAAACACGGCGCCGCGTTCTTCGAGCCGACCGGCATCCGGAATGTTGAGCAGTCGTGGCGTCATGACCGGGCGGCGTTCGAGCGGTGGGCAGCAGGCGAGACGGGCGTGCCGTTCGTCGACGCGAACATGCGCGAACTCGACCGGACGGGCTACATGTCCAATCGGGGACGCCAGAACGTAGCGTCGTTTCTCGCCGACGCGCTGGAGATCGACTGGCGTTGGGGCGCCGCTCATTTCGAGGCGCAACTCGTCGACTACGACGTAGCCTCTAACTGGGGCAACTGGGCGTATCAGGCCGGCGTGGGCAACGACTCCCGGGACGGATTCTTCGACGTTCTCTCGCAAGCGGAGTACTACGACGAGGACGCGGCGTACGTACAGACGTGGCTCCCCGAACTGGAAGCGCTTCCGCCGGAGTACGCCCACCGTCCCTGGCGTCTGAGCGAGGACGAACAAGCGACCTACGGCGTCGAACTCGGCGTCGACTATCCTCGACCGATGCTCGACGTCGAGGCGCGATACGAGGAGTTGGGCGACGGCTGATCCGCCTTCGGACGCCGGAACTGTGCTGTCTCGACTTCGGCGTCGTCGACATGTCTTCCCGTCACCGCTACTCGTTTATGCTACTGTGTAACGCACCCTCAACTATGGGGACCACACAGACCACTCATATGACCCCGGCCGTGATGAGCGCCGACGAGGGCGAAGCCCTGTGGTCGGTCGGAGCGCTCATGCTCCTCAAAGCCGACGCCGAGCAGACCGACGGCGCGTTCACGCTGGTCGACCACACCGCACCGCCGGGCTACGAAACGCCCTATCACGTCCATCGCAGGGAGGACGAAGTGTTCTACGTGCTTGAGGGCGAGATCGACTGCTATCACGGCGAGGACGCCGAAAACGTGGCCCGAGCAGGTCCGGGCGATACCGTCTTCCTTCCTCGTGATATCCCCCACGGCTTTCGCGTCGCTGGCGACGACGCCTGTCGTATGCTCGTGCAGGTGACGCCAGCCGGCGTGGAGGAACTCTTCAGAGAGGTCGGTACTCCGGCCGAGCGGCTGGAGACGCCGCCGCCCGCCGAACTAGACGCCGAAGCACTGACCGAGGCCGCCGCCGAGTACGACCTCGAAATCTTGGGACCGATTCCGGCCTGAGACCGCCATTACATTTTGTCTGGTGGCCGAATAGAAGGAGTTTGTTCGGCCGTGTCGATCGGGGTCGTCGCCCCTGCGTCTGTGTTCTCGACTTCGGCACCTCCGACCGACTCGTTTAGCACAGAGAGCAGCCTGTATCTCTCCCGATGTTTCTTGACGCCCATCCTGTCCTGCAGGACTGGAGCAGTCAACTACCCACCTACTTTGCTCACCCAGATGGGTTTGCTCGTCGAGGGGGAGCTTGTCCGTGGACCCGGCCTTGATCCCGTCCGCCGACGCGCCTGTTGGCCCCGACGACTGTCCCGTATCCCGATGTTCTTTGCCACGCTGTCATTCCCACGTGTCTTCGATTCACACTTCTGACACCGGAACTCGTTGCGTGTCAGCGCGCCAAGCAATACACGGTTTTCTCTACGATCCCATAATCGGTTCTGGGGGCTTAGAACGTTCTATAGGGGATTTAATCTGATAATGGGGCGTTTCATCTTGATCATATCTGTCCAGATCGACCGCTAAATACTGTGTAGAGAGCTATCGTACGTGAACTAGGACGGGCCCTTGATACCCGGTCCCCATTCGGGGAGATGCAAGCAGAACGCCGACAGCGGGTGTCTATCGCTCAGTCGTGATCGACGGCGACGCGCTCGATGGCATCGAATAGCGGGCCGTATCGCATCATAATCGACTCTCGTCTTGCGATTGCATGCCCATTCAGCGGCGTCGACAACGCAAGGCCATCATCCCCAGTCTACAAAACAGTCCATAACACACACTACACGCGCTCTCAACCGATCTTCACCTTGATAGCGACGCCGCGCCCACGGCGCGATCGCTTCCTAGTTCACCCTCACAAACCCCGTTCAACACCGCTCTTGCGGCCCGTCGGGCCGATTATGAACGTCCTATGACTGGTTCAAATCGGTCCAGATGTCGTTTTGGAACTGTACGGTGTCTCAAAGCACATATGATCCGAACCGCATTGATTCTCGCCCACGATGAAGACAACTGCCCGACGTGGTGCCAGAACTCGTGCTGCACAAGCGATACGCCAAAGCACTGAGTACATGGATCAATTACATCCTCAGCGCTGATTATGCTACTCAATACTATGACCGCTCTTCGGAGGCTTCACAACTGCTGACCAGAGTGGTCGGTCGGTATTGAGTCTATATCTCTCGTGAGGAGCTGCAGACCTCGCTTTTCCCAGCCGACGACGGGCGCCGCACTGAAACTCTTATCAGTTTCCCCGCCAAAAATAGAACATGACATACGATGCCGTCATCTTCGACAACGACGGCGTCCTCGTCGAGCGTACGGACTTCGATATTCTTCGGGAGGCGACCCGCGAGACGTTTTCGCAGTTCGGCGTGACCGACTTGGACCCCGACCACATCGACGACATGACTGTGGGAGCTACTCCTCGGCAAGTAGATGCGATCTGCGACACGTACGACCTCGATCCGGAGACGTTCTGGCGGACTCGCGATGGCACGCTGTCGCGCGCTCAGCAGGCGGAGATCCGCGCCGGACGGAAGCCGCTCTACGACGACATCGGGACGCTGACCGACCTCGATGTCGAGATGGGGATCGTCAGCTCGAACCAGCAAGAGACCGTCGACTACGTGCTCGATCACTTCGACATCTCCCACCAGTTCGCCACCGCCTACGGCCGTGAGCCGACCATCGAGAGCCTCGATTTCCGGAAGCCCAACCCCTACTACCTCGAGCAGGCGCTGGCCGACATCGACGCCGACTCCGCGCTGTTCGTCGGCGACAACGAGTCCGACATCAGGGCCGCCGACAACGCCGGCATCGACTCGGCGTTCATCCGCCGTCCACACCGCTCGGACTGGTACCTCAACTCGTGGCCCACGTGGGAAATCGACTCGCTGGAGGACCTCCACGGCGTTGTCAGCGCCTAATTATGCATCTGCGACGTGCTGCAGACGCGCGCTGTATCTATCGCTCCATCCCTTCTCACAACGACTCGGCACCTACACGCCGCTACTGATCCGAGGCCTCCGCAAACGAATCCCGTAACCACTCAACGGGATACACCGCCGTCAGTCCGGGCGTGTCGATATTGAATTGCTGTGGCGGCGTCGTCTTCGCGTAGGTCTTCTCAACGCGCGGTTCGCCCTCCACGGGATCGTTCAGCGCCGAGAGTACCTTGTGCCCGTCACGTTGTTTCATCACGACCCAGATCGCCTCCTCGACGCCGCAGTCAGCGATCTTGTCGAAGTCGTCGGGAACCGCACGATGCACGTCGTTGTTGATCCGCTCGACCTCGACGGCGACGACGACTTTCCCCTCTTCGTCGAGCGCCGCAACGTCCAGCCGACGCTGATCGTACGCGTCGGTCGCGTCTTCGACATCCTCCTCATCACTGCCCATGAACACCGAGGCGGGAAGCGTCACCTCATCGAGGTCGTAGTACGGCAGCACGTCGACGACCGACGAGTCGGGGTCAGCAAGGTACTCGTGACAGAGATAGCGCCGCGCGATCTCGACGGCAAGCACGTGCTGGCTCGACTCTTCGAGATCACCCTTTCCGTGTCCGTAATCGACGCCGAGACGGTAGCTCTCGCCGATGAGAGATCGACCATCCGGCGTGACCGTGTACACTCGATGGGGGTGGTCCGTATCGTGACGAAGCAACTCCGCATCGAGGAGCGGCTCGATATCGGCAGCGTCGATTCCGACGTACTCCTGCAGGCGGATCATCGAGTCTGTCGTGAGATCGTATTCGAGCGGATCGTAGCGAAGCTGCTGGGCGTTGTACACTGCTTGGAGGAACATGAGCTGCGTGCCGGTACAGCCGATCGCCGCCCGCTCCTCTGGGGTGAGTTTGAGATTCACCGAACAGATCGGAACATCGTCCTGATCGACCTCATCGAGCGAGCTACAACACTCGATCGCGCGCTTCATCCCCGCAATATCGGGGTTGTATCGGTTCTCACACTCTGTACAGCACAGCGCGTCCGTCGGTTCGTCGTACTCAACAGTGGGAGGCATCCGCTTGGTCGTCTTGAACGGCGTCTCGGTGGTCGCCGAGGGAACGTCAGAATCGACGGCCGCGTCGGTCTGGCCGTCGGCGTCAGCACTGCCTGTCGTGTTCGGCGATCCGAGTGTAAGCCCGCTCGTCTCGCTCGTCCGTGTGCGAAGCTCGGTGAGCTGTGACTCGAACACTGCTTCCTGTGTGCGTTCGAGTGGGGCGGGGCCGTTGGGGTCGCCCGGTGGCGGCGCGACAGACTCGACGAGGAACGGCCGTGGCTCAGGCTCGTCGAACGGCGCGGGGAGGCTGACGAGCCACTGACCACGGTGGAGCGCACGCAATCTGTTCCCGACCTCACGAGCGTCCATCTCTTCGGTCGCAAGGCGTTCGGCAAGCCTGCGGTCGACGGGGATGTTCCCCGTGACGAACGTCGAAATGTTGTTGAGGATCTCGTCGTAGACGCCGTCGTGGGCTTTGAGCTGGGCGGGGAACTGCATTGCAAGCGTGATCGAACACCCGAAGCTTCGGGACTGGGCGAGCAGTTCTTTGAGAAGGTCGGAGACCGCGACGCTCGCAGCCTCTTCGACGTAGAGATTCACGAGCGGGGCGTCGTCGGACTGTTGGGACGAAGTGGCCGTTTGGTCGTCGTTATCTCCGGGATTGCTCTCACGCCGCTTGCGACGCCGAAGGGCCGTCCAGAGATTCGAGAGCACGACGAGCGTGAGCACGCGCTGGGCTTCCGACCGGAGTCCACCCGTATCGAAGAGAATCACCACATCGTCGTCGAGATGCGAGGCGAGATCGAACTGCGGGCCGTCCTCGTCAGCGACGTGATTGAAGATCCGCGCGAGACGGCGATCGGCGGGGATCTTCTCGACCCGGTTCGAGACGCCGCCCATGAGCTTGTCGAACGTGCGCTTGCCGTTGTTGAGAATCCCCGAGAGCATGCGTTCGAGGTCAGGATCGGAGACGGGATGGACCGACTGGCGGTCGTGCATCGTCCGGATTTCCGAGTGGAAGTCTCGATGGGAGAACGCATCGTCGCCGTGGACCGGATCGAACATCGCCTTGAGGACGTAGCGGATGATGTCTGGCGACCGAACGGCCTGCTCGAAGCGTTCGCGTCCCATGATCTGCATCAGGATCTCGATGTAGTGATCGACGGTGTCCTCGACGGCCGTGTCGCGCGGGACGCCGGCGTCGAGTTCGTCTCGGATGTCGAAAAACGAGAAGGCGGGAAGCATCTCCGCACAATCGAAATACAGCACGTTCTCGACGTGCCCGTATGTCGCGTAGTGCGCGCGAAGGTACTCGATCGCCATGCCATCGCCCTTCGGGTCGATGAGTATGTCGGCGCCCTCGGTGGCGGCGTGGTTGTCGAGGATCGCGTTGATGAGCGAGGTGGACTTGCCCGACCCCGTCTTGCCGAACCAGCCGACGTGCATCGGTTGCAGGGCTGGTGGGAGTTTGAGGACTTCGGGATCGGTCGAGCCGTCGTGCGTGCGCGGATGACCGAGGACGAGCCCGTCGTCTCGGTAGCGTGCGAGTATGTCGGTCGGTGGTCTGGGGAGTGCCGTTCGTTCGCCCGGGGTTGTCGAAATCGCTCGTGCGCCTGCCGTGGTGAGTGCTGGCCCGCCGACGAGACAGAAACTGGGCGCCTCGCTTGGGTCGGCGACGATACCTTTCGGGGTGTCGTTCCAAGGGAGTCGATTCCGGAGGCCCCTCGCTTCTGGGGGATGGACAGTTCTCGTGAAGAGGTCGTTGGCCACGGTTTCGGCGTCCTGACCGGTGCGCGTTCGACCGTCGATCTCGTAGGTGGTGCGATCGAGTTCTGTGAACGCCCCCGCGAGTTCTCGAAACGTGGCCGAGTCAGGGTGGTCCTCGGGCGTGACGCCGACGACACGAGCGTTCACCACGAAGGAATGGCGGGCATCCTTCGCTTCTAGTTCTTCGAGACGTGCTTCGTCGGCCGCTGTATAGGGGATATCGTCGTCTGCGTCGGGCGCTCCAACAATCGTATTCGTGAGCGTGTCTCCGAACGTGTCGCTGTGGGCCTCAATATCGAGTCGGCGTTCGTCGGCTTGGGTGCTCCAGTCCGGTTTCGGCTGGAACAGCGCTTGATAGACGAGCGGCCCGGGATGGACGGCCATCGTCTCGACGACCGACGCGAGGGGAACCCGATCATCGGCATCCGTCTGACCCGCCTCGAATGGTGTGAGGCGGGTCTGCCAGTCGTTGCGGCGGTCGGGGTTGCCGACGTACTCGACCGCTCGAAGTGCGTCTCGTTCGAGGCCGTCGGTTTCTGATGACCGTTCCGTGAGCATCGCCTCGAAGTGGTCCGGATGGACTGTGCGGTGTTCGAACTCGTAGCTATCGGGGAAGATACCCCGGAGGACGCGTTCGAGTGTTGACGTCGCAGCCGGATTGTCGACGCCGAACCAATACGAGAGCGAGGCGTCGGGTGAGCCGTCTGTAAAGAGCAGACACTCGACCGTGGGTAGGTCGGCTGTGGCGGACGTGAGCGAGCGGAGTTGGGAGACGAGGCCGTCTGGCGGCGTGTCTGTCCCGATCCGGTGGAGGCGCTTGAAGTGCTTCGGCGTCGACGCCGGCCGAAGCGGCGTCTCGGTCGGTGTGATCTGAATGTACTCGCGGCTGTCGTCGACTGGAACGGGGAGGTTCGAGCTATCTTCGGACAGAGACGAGCTAGTGGTCGGTGACTCGGTACGCGAGGCGTTGATGGGAGAATTGGTATCGTCAGAGGGAGGCATGGGACAGTGAGGGTCGTAGCTGTTCGAGCCGACCGGGGATCGTCATGTATCGGCCGGTGAGTATCCCAGCCTTGACCGACTGGTTCATAAACCGCAACGAAAGTATCGAGGTATCTACTGTCCGGCGAGTATTCTCTCCCGTGGATACGACGGTTTCGCTGTGAGAACTCCTGTTATGGCCGATCAACGGCGCCGTTGATGCCTTCGAAGGACTCGTCTTGGTACGCGTTTCGCCACAGCTTCTGGACCGCACGAGCTCAGTCCGGGGAGTGAGCGGGGGGACACACCCGTCACTTCCGCTGTTCTTGGCTCTGACTATGGTCTCCGAACTGTTCACTGTGGGTATGGAGACACACCCGTCGTTTCCGCTGTTCTTTGCTCCGGATGACAGGGCCTCAGGACTATGGAAACAGAGTGAGCAGACTGGGGTCTCAACCGTTCGGCTCTGTTGAGAGCAGTAGTCGGTGATCGGTTCTGTCCCGTGGCGGTCAATATAGGGAATAGAGTTTTCACTCTCAACTCTACTTCTACACAGTGTATGTCTGGAAGTTCTACAATTCAGGGAAAATTACAGCAGGTACAGGAGGGTGACTACTTGTTGTGGAATGGAAGAACGAGCCCCCAGCCAGTTGCAACAGTTGACGATGACTCCTTTGTGGTTGAGGGGAGACAGGGAGGGCGCTATAGATTCTATACTACCGGCATCCCCAAACTGACCAACCTGACCAGCCAGAACGAGTTTGATGTTGACGAATTAACGGTTCTACGTCCGATATCCTCTATTGATCAATAAGCACATCTACTGAACTGACGTTTCACTCTCAATTGTATCTGGATAAGAGGATTTCAACAGAGCCAACCGTCCCGGAGCATTGCGGTACTCGCTGAACAGCGGAAATGACGGGTGTGGATATATATAAACATTTGCGAACAGCGGAAACAGCGGAACGGTGGTATAATATAGGTGCACCACAAAGATGAGTGTGTGACACGAGGATCTCCCTTTACTACTTCTCAGAATATCTTCACCGATCGGGACGTCTTCGACGTCGAGGGGTTCCAGCCTGCAGAACTGATCGAACGGGAAGACCAGATCGACGAGTATGCCTCAGCGCTCGAACCCGTCCTCAACGGCTGGAACCCGAACAATATCTTCATCTACGGGAAGACGGGGACCGGAAAAACGGCCACGACACAGTATCTGCTCGAGTGGCTTCGGAAAGACATCGCGGAACATACTGCAGAGCACGGCACCGATATCGACCTCTCGATCATCTATCTCAACTGCGAGGCGCTGACGTCATCGTACCAGATCGCGGTCGAACTCCTCAACGAACTCCGAGACGAACACAACCAAGTTGCGACGCGGGGCCACGCCCCAAGTGATATCTATAATTGGCTCTTCGAGGAACTCGACGCGACCGGTGGGGTGACACTCGTCGTTCTCGACGAGATCGACAACGTCGGCGAGGACGATACCGTGTTGTACAAACTCGCTCGTCCGGAGATCGAGGACGCAACACTTGGCGTGATCGGGATCAGCAACGACTTTTCGTTTCGTGACGAGCTGTCCGCGAAAGTCAGAGATTCTCTCTGTGAAAAAGAGATCCTGTTCCCGGCCTACGAGTCAGACGAACTCCGGGAGATCCTCCGTCAGCGTGCTGAGAACGGGCTCCGAGAGGACGCATACGATAACGCTTCCATCGCGCTGTCTGCTGCGTACGCCGCTCAGGATAAGGGCAGTGCTCGACAGGCGATCGATATCATGCGCGAAGCTGGGGACATCGCTCGCCGGGAGGACGCAGAGACCATCACCGAAGCCCACGTCGAGGCAGCCAAGGGCATCGTCGAGCGCGGGCGAGTTTCCGAGATGATCGGCGGTCTGTCGCCGCACGGCAAGTACGCACTCCACGCGCTCGCAACCGCTGACCGTGAAGGAGAGACACCGATTCGAACCAAAGACCTCTACGAGATTTACGGCATCGTGTGTGACCAACACGCCACTGATCCGCTCTCTGACCGAGCCCTCCGCGACCATCTGTCAGAACTCGATCTCATCGGGTTGGCTACTATCAATAGAAAGAACGCTGGCCGAGCAGGTGGGAAATACAAACAGTACGAACTCGATGTGAACGCTGAACGAGTCATCGAGGCATTCGCAACAACGGATTCCGTGGATGTCTCTTCGACCTCTCCCTGATCTCGCTGAGAACAGCGGAAACGACGGGTGGGTGTCCTTTATTTGTAGCTGGGAGACACGTAGTCGATTGGTGTTTGAGTTAGGGATCAGTCATTCGAAAAGCCCCTGGCGCGGTCGACCACTCCGGGGCTCGCTGCCTCCAAAAATCAGGGATTTTCGGGATGACGAAAGAGCGCTTTGCGCTCTTTCGAGCCTGTGTTCACTTTGCTCACACAGATGCCAGCCCCTTTTATTCCCACCCGGAGCGGTTGTGTCGGGGCTATAGCACGGCACGCCCCGCTCGCCGCGTGCTGCCCTCCGCTTGCTCACAGGTCGTATACTCCCCGTTCGCATCGAGACGCTCCCTTCAGTCGCGCCTCGCTTCGATCACGACTGACCATTCCGGGTGCGCCGAGTACGCTCGGCGTACCGGGCATATGGCTTCGACGCCAGCATTAAGCGCGCTTTCGGGCCTCGCAGGCTCGGCCCGGAAACCGGCTTAAAGCTGAGCGCTCGCGTCGGGTCACCCTGGCGCGCGGTGCTGGTTGTTCGCCCCTCGAAAGCGCGCTGCTCGCGCCCAAGGGCGCTCGTGAAGGCGCGAGCAGCGCGCGGATGTGTCGTCGACGATGAGAGCTACGACTGGTGAGTTGTAGTGTTGGAAAAAGACGCTGTGTGGGCGCCTTCGGAGCTCAGGACTCCAATGAGTACTAACTACACTACGGTAGATGAAGCTTCGGTTGACGAACAGACGGACGAGTGCCAAACGACGGTAGACGAATGGGCGAGCGAAGTAGAGGATCAGTGGACCATTGAAGGGACGCCGGAGCTGCGAGCAAGCGTCGAGCAGGACATTCAAGCGAAAGTCGATTATGCGGATGATCAGGAAATCGAGGGGCGACTGTTCGGCCAAACGCTGGAAGCCCAAGAACGCCTGGAAGCGAGAGAGTGGGAGATTGAGCAGACACACGGACGGTGGGATCGAGGGCAAGATTCGAGGCGGGAAGAACAGGCGCACATTGTAGTCAGTGAAGGAAGCAAGCGACGACGGCGGGAATTTGAGCGGCGTGCGGCAAGCGTGGACCCCCGGTGTGATCCGGATGCTCCCGATCCCAGAGCGCAACTGAGCAGGGAGGAGTTGGCAATGGTGAACCAGCAGGCGAGGCGGGTAGAAGCGAAGCTCGATGGGTGGTCCAGAGCGGCGATCAGTCGGCGGTTGGCTGAGCGCGGCGTGGATGGCTGTAGTGTTCTGGGCGCGGTCGTGGGCGTGTTCGAGGAGCTAGAGCAAGCGGCCGGGACGGTGATTCCGATCGCGGCGGTTGAGGAGGTCGATAGAGGTGAGGTGTGTATCGCAGGCACAGTGACGAAACTGTGGGAACCAAGCCATCGCACCATTGCGCAAGTCGGGTTGCTCGAAGATGAGTCAGCGAGAATCAGATTCACAGTCTGGGAAAAGAGCGGACAACCAATCGTTCGGGAAGGTGAGACAGTCACGTTCAGAGGTGTGGCCAAGAGTTGGTACGAGGGCCGATGTTCGGTCGCGCTCACAGGGTGGAGTCGCGTCGGCTTCCCGGATCGGCGAGGACGGTCTCTCGAATAGGTCGGCCTGACTCTGTTGAGATCGTATTGGTTGGGTCTCTTCAGAGTGAAACAGCCACTATTTAGGATTGCGGAGTAACTACTCAATTTCTAACTGACCACTTTTGCTGCTCTCCTCACCGTCGTTCTCGTCCCATTCGAGTTCGAACTCGATACTGCGTTCAGTCATGTTGCCAGCCGGACCTTCGCGTTCAGCTTTGACCTCGAAGGTTGGCCGGGCAGGGGGATTCAGTGTTACAGACTCGGAGCCTGCTTTCAGGTTGATAGGGTCTCCGCTTTCGAGATTGTCCGCGACTTTCCGGAGGTACGATGCAATCTCCTCTCGACTCTGGTCGCTCTCTGATTTGAACAGGACTTCTTCAGGCATACAGGAGAACGTACACAGCCTGCACCGATAAATGCGCCCGCTATACTCACCAATCATCTCCAAATCTGTCACGGGTTGTGGGTTTCAACAGAGCCATATCTCTCAATGTAGATCGGTGGTGATCAACCAGAATACCTAACCGACAGCGTAATAATAGACAATAGTCACGATGGAGTTCATCTTTTTAGCCTACGTTGTTCTCTTTGCGGCCTCGGGCCTGGCGTGTCTCGGGAGTATTCCACGGGCACGCGCGATCCAGCACCCAGGCACACGAAAGGCGTTTGTGGCGTTTCTCGCGTCGGTTTCGCTTTGGTGTGGCGGATACCTCGGCTACTTGCTTGCGCCGACGAAAACGGGGAAAGCCGCGCTGTACATCACCGGGTTCATTTTCGCGTTCGTCGCCGTCGGCGCGTGGGTCTGGTTCTGTGCCGAATACACCGGCCGATCACTACAGAACACGCCATTCCGCTACCCAGCACTGGCCGTGTTTCTGTTCTTCATCGCGCTCAAAATCACGAACCCACTTCACAACCTCTACTTCACAACTCAGTGGACGACACAGCCCTTCCCTCATCTCGCAATCAACCACCAGATACTGTACTGGATCGTTCTCGGACTCTCGTACGCGGTTATCATGGTCGGATTCTTCATGCTCGCCGAACGCCTATACCATACCGGCACCGATAGCCGTCCTCTCGTCCTTCTCTTCGGTGTCACTGGTGTCCCAGCAATCGCTACGATCCTCAGCGAACTGTCCGGAACCCTACTTCCCCTGATGTACGAACCGCCGGGTGTCGCCATCTTTGCTGTCGGGACACTCTTCGTCTATTTCGACCGGTTCGAAGCGATTCGACTGACCACCGGGACGTCGAAACCAGCAATCTACCTCGACCAATCGAATCAGATTCGAGACTACAACCAAGCTGCAGCAATGATCTTCCCAGACCTCCCAAATGCCATCGGCGACTCGATTGCCGTCCTCAGCGATACACTTGCCGAACACATCTCCGAACCGGGAGTTGTGCCGGTTTCTGGGGATGGTGAGACGCAGTATTACGAGGTTGCTACGACACCGTTTCTCTCAGGGGAAGTACGGACTGGACAACTCGTGACAATCACGGATGTCACTGAGCGTGAGTCCTATCGGCAGGAACTCGAAGAGAAGACTGAGCAACTCGAAGCGCTGAATCGAGTCGTCAGACACGACATCCAAAACGATATGACGGTGGTACTCGGGTGGGCAGAATTACTGGAGGACCACGTGGATACGGAGGGAGAGGAGGCTCTCGAACGTGTGATTCAGAGTTCTGAGCAGGTCGTAGAGTTGACTGAGGCAGCGCGGACATTCGTCGAATCGCTTACCGACGAGTCTGTTGCGGATCTGAAACCGATCGATCTCCGCGCAGTAGTTGAATCGGAGGTGGGGACAGTCCGGGAACGGCATTCGAGCGCGCACTTCGAGATGGCTGGTGAGTTACCAGCTGACTCTGTTCAGGCGAATGAGATGCTGTCGTCGGTGTTCCGGAACCTTTTGGAGAACGCTGTCCGGCATAACGATAGCACAACCCCCCACGTCACGGTCAGTGGGGCAGAACACGGTGATACCGTGCAGGTACGAGTTGCAGATGATGGGCCGGGGGTGCCAGACAGTCAGAAAGACCAGATCTTCGGAAAAGGCGAGAAGGGAGTTGATAGTCCAGGCACAGGGATCGGCTTGTATCTCGTTCACACGCTACTGAAACAGTACGGGGGTGCGGTGTGGGTCGAAGACAACGACCCAACCGGCGCAGTGTTCGTCGTCGAACTTCCACTGGACGGTGACACAGCGTCAGGGATGGCACAAACTCAAATCGAGACCAGCCCATAGTAACAGCATACCAAATTTTATCATATTTGGCTCTGTTGAAATCCTATCGTTCCAACAGTTGTCTCGCTGAAATAGCCGTTAGGTAGGTGTGCGCATTGAACACTAGTATTTTCATCGTGACAAAGGATGACCGGTGAGTTCCGACGAACAGGTAGCACACCCCTTGCCGGCGACTGGCCATCCAGGTCGTATTGCTAAATTATGAAGTACATCAGGAGGTACAGCAAAGCAAGAAAGACGCCGAAGATGAGGGCGGTCTTGAGGGTCGATCCCGACGAATCGCCCTCCCTGTACATTCCGGCTCCGTCGTTAGTATATCCCAGAGAATCGAGGACCGCCTCGTTAGAATCACCAGCCTCTTCGTCCATACCTTGCACCACACGTTGACTACCCGCGTTCGCGCTGAAGGCCCCCAACCCTACTTCACCGCCGTCTCCATCGCCGCCTCCATCGCCTCCATCTCCGGCCATGTTTCATTACAAATTTCCTACACGTATAATGTTTCTCCATAATTCGAGCTGAATCCACCGTTGTCGTCCATTTCCCTTCTATACTCACCAATCAAGGACAGGATGAAATAGTAGTTGAGCACCTCAGCAGCGCCTGCAGCCTCTTTGTTGCGCCCCTCACGAGTGCGGGGCGCAGTGCCTTGCAGGAAACACAGAATGGGACATAGAGCACTCATTGCATACGAACGGTGCGATGAATTGTACAATCTGCATTACTCTCACTGGGGCGCACTCAACCTCCAGTTGAAACACGATGTCGATGACGAGACGCCCTTTGGGGGAACTGAGGCTCACACCGAGTGGGCAGCCGAGATCTTCGAGCAAAGCTGTGAGCAGGATGCCCTCGATACCCTTCTACAAGGAGAGGAGCGACCTCGAACGACGGTCGATCCAGACCCAGAAGCGACCGGCCTCACCAAAGAAGAGATCATCGCCCAGCATCTCGATTTCGAGTATCACGAGGCGTTCTACGTCGTGACGACCGAGTTTGACATCACAGCGTACCGGACGCTCTGGTTTGGGCTCCAGAACGTCTGTAAGGGTGTCAGCGATGGCCCGAAGTTCGGAAATGGGGCACTCCAGACGGTACGCTGGTACGACGGCGAGCCCGTCGGGGATGGCCCGCTCCGTGGACGTTTCGAGGCGCTCAAAGATGTCGTGGGCGATCTGATCGACGACGACGTTCTCACACACGAGGTGGCGACCGAGTACATGATTGAGAAGCTCACCGCGTGGTGTGGCGAAGAACAGGAGTTGATCGTGAGGACGTCCAGTTAGCGCTCCTGCATTCTATATGCGCCTGCAGGGGTGCCTTTGGGCAGTGGATCGCTGGTCCGCAGCGGCATATACTGCCCCGGGGCATTCGCAGGAAGATCGTATCCGTTTTTCATAGATCGGCGAGCTCGTCGACGAAGCCTTCATCAAGCTGCTGTTTCAATACCCGGAGGTTGGCGGCCTCTTCGGCACCGACGAGCCCTTTGAGCTGCTCGTAGGTGATTTCGTCGTCGTAATAGGCAGCCGCTATTTCTTGCGTGAGTGCGTCGTCGTGTGCGGCATCCTGTAGATACTCCCGAAGTGCCGTCACGAGGACGTCCGTTCGATCCTCTCCGAGGACATCGGCGAGTGCATCGGCCCGGTCAATGAGCCGATCTGGGGCTCGGAACTGGACGCGTTTCTTATCGGCGCTCATCATGTGTACATTGTGAGCCAGCGTACGTAGCCGTTTTCGTGTGTACAATGTGAGCTATTACGAGTAGGGTGGACTAGACTCCTGTTGGCCCAATTCAGGCGATTTCTCATGCCATTTTTGAGTGCCCCTTGCGGGCGCGGGGCACTACTCCTTGATTCTCATCTACCCCCGCCCCTGATTCAGAGTGAGCTCCCCCTATAGTGTGGGCAGTTCGATATCGTTCCGTCGACCTACATCAGATTTCGTAGTTTCCATTGTGAAGCTTCAAAAGGCGATCATCGCTTTCAACAACAGCTTTCATAATAACATCTGTGTCCTTGATCAACTGATGTTCCAAGTAGACTCCCTGCTTGTGCCCTCCACCGACCTGTTGTGATTCAGAGATTCCTAATAGTGCAAGGGTGCTGAGAATCTGGCCCACCCTATCATATGAGAGAACGTCCGCACCGACATCACCACAAGTCGTCTCATAGTGTGAATAGATCTCAGAGGTGCGAAAGCGCCGATCATTCGAGCTGGTCAAGCGACCGAATGTGTAGAGAACAAGCTTCGACTGCGGAGAGGTGCTCTCGATAGTCTCTTTGACGCGGTTAACCTCTGCACGCTTTACTGCTTTATCAACGTGTTCTGGTCTAACGGCCCCTGCTTCGGCATCATCAGCAATGTCACCAGCAATCCGTAGGACATCAACAGCCTTTCTTGCGTCACCATGTTCATCCGCTGACCGATCAGCAGTCTCAGGAATAACGTCTTTCTGTACGACGCCGTTTTGGAATGCATCCCGTCTGTACTCTAGAATTTGCTCGATCTGACCACTTTGATAGGGCTCAAACACAAAGTCTGTCGTCCGCATCGAACTTTGCACGCGAGCATTGAGCTTTTGCCCGAAATCGATGTCATTGCTGATCGCAATGATTCCAATATACGCATCTGTGTGACCTGCTTCTCGAGCCCGCGAGAGTTCATGTAAGAGCCCCTCTGCGTTATCGACCATATCAATTTCATCGAGAATGACAATGATCCCATCGTAGTGGTCTTCGATGATGTCATAGGCGTAATCGTAGTACTCTGCAGAGCCCAACCCAATGCGAGGAATGTCTATGTCAGAATTCGATTTGTTACTGAGGGTGCGAGCAATTGTTCGGGCGACTCGCGTCTCAGTATTATTCTTCTTGCACTCGACATACACACTCGTAGCGGGAACGTTACGTGCCGTAGCAGTATCAACAAGACGCTGAGAGACGTGACGGCTAACCAGCGATTTTCCAGTTCCAGTCTCGCCATAGATGACGACATGGTTAGGTTGTGATCCGTGAACCAGGTGTCGGATTTCTCCAGCAACCGATTTGATCTCTGCGTCACGACCGACGATGCGATCTGGGCTGGGAACAGTCCCAATTGAGAGCAGATCTCTATCTGCCCAGATCTGGCTTGTAGAACCGTCTTCATCACCTTCACGAATGAACAAGGGATCGTTTGCTGGATCGTTTGGGTCTTGTTGAACCCCTTCTGCCGTTGCTGAATTACCGCGAACGTCACCATTTTTCGTATTTGCTTCTGGAGAATTTAAGTGGTGACCCCTGCAATTGCCTCCTTCACTTTCCCCGCTGTCAGTCATGAACCCATCAAGGTGAAGGTGCTATTTAGGTGTTCTCAAACCCTGTTCTGAATGAGTATATGAATTAAATCTAGTTATTGAGCCGTATTACGGCTGTCTAGTAGGTAGATTTAGAACCTAGCTCTAAATGAAACTGGCTTTGAGGATCGTCCTGTCATGATCACACCCCTCGTTCGGAATGAGATCTGGGAGCAGGTGCAATAGCCACCAGTAGCCAAAATGAGCGCCTGCTCTCGATTAACACCGCAAAAAACTCTTGATGACCATGTGACAAGATCTGGTATTGTTGTAGTTCGCTGATTCAGGATGGGCGGCTCTTAATCGATTTTCCGACTCACTAAGCGTTTGTGCGGCGAAGAGTTGGCCGGACACACCCCTGATTCAGAATGAGATTTCTTTTGGAGTTGCTCTCTAGAGGGTGCTCTGCTTTCATTCACGAACCCCCCGCGTGGTAACCCCCTCCCCAAGTAGCTACCACACCCCCACGTCAATCCAGTGACGGTATGACCACCAGCCATTCAGCACGCTCGCAAGAGCCGGGCCAAACTACATTATCCGGACCGTGGTTCGTTCAACCATGGCAAAGATATTCGCATCTCCCGCGAACTACACACAGGGCCGTGACATCGCTGCGGAGATCGGAACACACGCCGAGGATCTCGGAAATAGCGCCGTCCTCCTCGCGGATGACATTGTGCTGGACATCGTGGGGGATCCCGTCACGGAGAGCCTCGACGACCACGGGTTCGCCACCGAGACAGTGGAGTTCAATGGCGAGTGCTCGGAACAGGAGATCGACCGCGTCGCTGACCGGACGAGTGAGTCTGGGAGTGACGTTATCGTCGGCGCCGGTGGGGGCAAGGCGCTCGATGCGGCCAAGGCAGTCGCAGAACAGCTCGACATCGCAATGGTCTCGATGCCGACTATCGCATCGACGGACGCCCCCACGAGTTCGCTCTCGGTGATCTACACCGAACACGGCGAGTTCGAGGAGTACTGGTTCCACTCGAAGAACCCGGAACTCGTTCTCGTCGATACGGCAATCATCGCGGCGGCGCCGACTCGGACGTTTCGGTCGGGGATCGCCGACGCACTTGCAACGTGGTTCGAAGCCGACGCGACCTACCGCTCGCACGGCGAGAACATCCTCGGTGGGACCTCAACGCGGGCCGGGAACGCCCTTGCCGAACTCTGCTATGAAACGTTGCGTAGGCACGGCGTCTCGGCCGTCCACGCCGTCGAGAACGACGCCGTAACCGAAAGCGTCGAAGCCGTGACCGAGGCGAACACGCTCCTCAGCGGGCTCGGATTCGAGAGCGGCGGGCTTGCAGCAGCCCACTCGATCCACAATGGGCTCACGCAACTCGAGGCAACCCACGATGCGGCTCATGGAGAGAAGGTCAACATTGGTACACTCTCCCAACTCGTCCTTGAGGGCAAAGACGACGAGTTCGTCGACGAGATCATCGAGTTCTCACTCGACATTGGGCTGCCAGTCTCGCTTGCGGACATCGGTCTCGACGATCCCACGGAAGACCAACTCGAGACGGTTGCCGAGGCGGCTTGCGTCGAAGAGGAGACAATCCACAACGAGCCGTTCCCGGTCGAACCCGCGATGGTCAGGGACGCGCTGGTGACAGTGGACAAGCTCGGTAAACGCCACAAGTAGTGCATCCACCCACCGAGGCGGAATCACCTGTCAGTCGGTTCGGTCTATCGTCCGTATTGTCTGTCACAGAGAATTTCAACCCCCTTTCTCAGACCTTTTGACAGAAGCATACAATTCGAAATGCCTGACTCGGGGGGTTCTCTCCAAGTTCCCAAGAGATGGAATACTACTTCCATTCCGACGGACATTGTGTGGGATCTCATTCCGAATGAGGGGTGTGTGTTCCCCCATCATCCCATAGCAACCGACACGCAATCGCAGATATCTGAGCGATCCAAAGATATATTGAAGCAAGCGACCTACAGGCAGGTATGACCGATTTCGATCCGACCCCTGAATCCGACGCCGCCCAGCAACGGTGGCAGGCGGGAACAGACACGTTTGGCCGTGTCTATGATGTAGTCCTCGGGATCACGTCTCCGACTGCGTATACCGATATCGCTGAACGTGCAGATTGCTCCCCGAACGCCGCAAAAAAGCATCTCAATCGCTTGGCAGAGATGGGTATCGCCCACGCTGATACAGAGAGTCGCCCGTCGACCTACGAACGAAACGAGGGCTATCTCGAATGGCAAGACGCCAGCCGGATCGCAACCGAACTCTCTCTCGAAGAGATACTCGAGCGTGTCGAGAAACTTGAACAGCGCCGCAACGAATACGAAGCACAGTTTGGAACGACAGATCCAACAGCAGCTTCCGTGTTTGAATCCGGCGATCACGACACCATCCACGAGCGGATGACTGCAGTCAGCGAGTGGCAGGGCGTGATTCGAGACATTCGACTCTATGAACTGGCCCGACAGCTCTCCCAGAACGACGGCCATCTGATTCCCGCATAGATGGGACAGCCACCAGAAAATTCAGGCTCCAAATCGGCAGGACCGCCGGATCGACAGACGCTACGTCTCATTGAGCGACACCTCGAATCGGATCCCCTCGTCGCCGAGACTGTGTTCGATCCGGATTCGTACGAACCGCGACTCCTGCACGTACGCCTCGATACTGGGCGATATCCGGAAGCGGTGACGGCTGCGCGAATCGATATTCGGTGGTTCATGACCGGTGACTTCTCGATTCACTACGTCGAAGACCGAGGGCAGGGGCAACAGTGGGAATGTCGCTGGGATCGTCACCCAAACACTCACAACTCGCGGTTGCACTTTCACGAACCGCCGACTGCAACCGAAATTACTGACCTCGATCTTTCGTCGGTCCACCCACTAGACGTATACTCGACGGTACTCACTGCGATCGAACAGCGCCTTGAGAATCTGTGGGCTACGAGGAACCAATCTACTGAGTGACTACCTCCACGTTTAGCCGGCGGCAGTCAACATGGCATTTTTGAGTGCCCCTTTCGGGCGCGGGGCACTATTCATAGTGCTCTGTGTCCAACCGATGACGACAGAGACTCAACTGGTGTCGTTCGACGAGAGCGCGACCAGACGCGAGGAGATGCACAGCACGATCGAAGCCTGGCTCGACGACCTCCAGTCCTTGGTCGACGAGGCAACAGCCAGCCGGGAGTTCCAAGAATGGCTCGACGTCCAGAGTCGGTTCCACGACTATTCTCATCGGAATACGCTCCTGATCAAGCAACAGTGTCCGGACGCGACGCGCGTCGCTGGATATCGAACGTGGCAGAGTGAGTTCGATCGCCACGTCACGGAGGGCGAGCAGGCCATCTGGATCTGGGCGCCGATCATCGCCAAGCAATGCCCGAACTGTGGGAACTCGTCCTCGTATCACAAGCAAAGCGACTGTGAGTATGACGAGACGCCACCAGCAGAGTGGTCGAAAGGGTTCGTCGGCTTCCGCCCAGCTCCAGTCTTCGATGTCTCCCAGACTGAGGGCGAGGAACTACCCGAACTCGACACCGCTGCAGAAGGCGATGCAGATGCTCTCTTTCCCGCACTCCGTGAAGCGGCGTCGGAGATCGATGTTTCGGTCAGCGTCGTCGGTCCCGATAACTGGGCCTACGGCGAGGCGACGGGTATCTGTCGACAGGCGCCGGGCGACGATCAGCCGACGATCGAACTACTCGATCAGGACGATCCAGCCGCACTTGCAGGTGTGCTCATCCACGAGTATGCTCACGCACTGCTTCACATCGGCGTCGACGATCAGGCTGAACAATCGAAGCGAGAAGTCGAGGCTGAAGACGTGGCGTATCTTGTCGGACGCCATTTCGGGCTTGACACAAGTGGCTCGGCCTTTTACCTCGCGGCGTGGAACGACGACGAGACGGACACACTGCTGGAGCGTCTCGGTCGGATCTCGCGAACTGCAACGGAGATTGTCGACACAGCCGTGTACTGAGTATAGTTGGTGAGAAGACGAACTAGCGAGGACTGTACTGATGTCGTTTTCTCGATATCGTGGCGTCCGAATGACCTCCAACTCGATGTCTGCTAAGTCGTCTCTATACTGAGACCGATCTAAAGAAATCCCAATTTCTGAAATCATGATTTCCAAAATCACGCCCATCGTCGACTGTGTGTTTCTCAACACGCTCTTTTTTAGGCGCCTGCACGGGTGCAGGCGCTCAGTAGAGAGCCTGTGTGAGAAGTCCGTGAATACGACGACTAACGAGCAGTTGACCGATGCACAGCAAGCGCTCGAATGGTGGCTCTGTAGCCACGCCGAAGCGGGTATTCCAGAACTCGCCCTGATCGAAGTCCTGCGAACATACGCGGATACGATCGAGTACGTCGGCTACGTGCCGCGGTCGTGGGGACCGACCAACCAGCCCGGCCAACTCCGGAGACGAGAGTGAGAACGATGTCGATGCCATCGTTGCGAGCCCTCGTGTCGAGAATCTACTGTACAGACACCCACGTCTATGAGTGTCGACAGTGCGGAATGACCGTTCCTGACGAAGACGCCACGTGTCCGTACTGTGGTCAGACAGAGGTTCTCGTCTACGAGATTCCCTGACTGATTCACTCCCCCTTCGATCGATTCTCGATCTTCTGCTGGCGGCTACCGATCCTGAGAAGATAACAGACGCATGAATTCACCATTCGCACACCTAGAGACGACAAGTAGAGTCATCAAACGCGCCCAGTACGAGGCCTTCGAGTTCACGATCGGCGTCGACGGCGTCGTCGTGAGAAACGCCAGCCACGCAAACCCGGACGAACACGAGTACGTCGTCACCGTCGAGGACGGGCTGCCAACCGAGTGTAATTGCCCGGCCGATGCGAACTACGACGGAGCGTGCAAACACCGCGTTGCCGTTGCGATCAGACGGCCGATTCTCGACGCAGCCGTCGACCGACAAGTTGCTGCTGACGGAGGAACCCCCATTTCGACAGCAGACGACTCTGACGACACTATCAACGCACCGGAGACGCCGTCGACGAAGGAATTAGACGACTCGACAGTAGCCGATGATGTCGAGGATGCCGAGCCGGACGCCTGTGACTGCGATGAGCTTCCAGATGGATTTCCTTGTTGGGAGTGTGTCCGAACTGGTCGACGAGTCCTGTAATCGTACTTCAAAGTATGATACTCTAGAGTATCATCTGGAACCAGATTCTGACCCTCAGCTATGCCAATTGTATCGCCCCCTGACGGGTGCGGGGCGTTCTGAAGAATGTCCTGCGAGGAGTGAATACAATGTCGCTGAGAGATATCTACGAAACTGGCTTCGACGAAGACGATGGAAAGAGCATCAACCAGACGTGCTGTATCGAATGCGGTGGCTCCCTCCAGACAGAGGGTGGCGAAACGGCGTGTACCGAGTGCGGACTGGTGCTGTCGGACTGTCGCATCGACTACGGCGCGACGCCGCTATCGTTCGAGGATGAGGAATCCAACCGGAAACAGACAGGCGCGCCCATCACGCCGGCGAGACACGATCGCGGGATTTCGAGTGAGATCGGGCGGTACAGAGATGCGAACGGAACCGTGCTCTCTTCGGCGAAACGCCGACAGGTACGTCGATTCCGCAGAGAACACAACCGGGCGCGCTGGTCGAGCAAGAAAGAACGAAACCTCGCTACTGCCTGTCTCGAAATCGCGCGACTGACGAGTGCGCTCGAGTTGCCACACTCCGTTCGGGAACGAGCGAGCACGTACTACAGATCAGCCAGTTCCGACGACCTGATTCAGGGTCGGTCGATCGAAGCGATGGTCGCCGCCTGCGTGTACGCTGCGTGTCGCTGTGGCGGCTACACACGACAGATCGACGAGGTCGCGGCCGTTGCACACTGTGACCAACAGGCGCTGACAAACTGCTACGGACTGTTGAACAAAGAACTCGGCCTGAAAGCACTCGTGCCGACGCCGAAGACGCTCCTTCCACGACTCCTCGCGGCGTTCGATATCCCGGAGACAGTACAGTACCGAGCAACCGAACTCGCAGACGTTGCTACCGAAGCTGGCACCGCAAACGGCTGTCGTCCCGCTGGCGTCGCCGCGGCGTGTCTGTACCTCGCAAGTACAGAGGCCGAGTGTGCACTTCGCCAGACCGATATCGCGTCCGTTGCAGGCACGAGCCCAGTCACGCTCCGCAAGCGATACACGGAGTTGCGTGAGGAAACGGCCGATCGGTGATCGGCGACGACAGCTGACGAACACAGGTATGATGCTTCGATCACGAGTGTAAACAGAAATTTCCCAAATAGTTTAGAAAACATGCTGATTTCTACTATTCACAGATGGTTTGTAGGATATTAACGCTTATTTGCGACTACTCAAAGATATGGCTACGAGCGCTCTCGTATAATTCGATCTGTGGTGTCGTCGTGATGCCGTATCGGGTTTTTGCGGCTCGCTCTCGTTCGCATGTCTGCTACGACCGCCCCCAACACCAAGTCGCATCGATCGGGTACTGACGATGAACAGGACACATCCCGTTCTCGACGTACTCTGAACAGCCGCTCGCTCTTCGGCGCTGGACTCCTCTTGAGTCTCGTCGCTGTCGATCCTGCTCTCGCCCAGACCAGCGGCGAGGCCTTTTGTGAGACGGACATGGCGCTGACGATCAAGAACATCTTCTCGATCATCCAGTTCGGCGGCCCGCTGATCGGAGCCGTCGTTGCCCTCGGCACCACGGTGACGATGACGACCGTGCGTCGCGCCGACCTCAAAAAGGAGATGAAAGAGGCACGCAATCAGGCGGTCCTCTGGGGCATCATCGTCGCCCCGCTCGGGACTGCGATCGTGCAGTTCATCCTCAACAACGTCGTCGTCGGCGCGACGAGCTGTGGGTTCTGAGCGGATGGCCCGCGCCGTTCGAGTCTGTGTCGCCCTTGGACTTCTCGCGGCTGTCGGTAGCGTGCCGCTCGTCAGCGGCGATCCTCCATCGGATCCCGCCCACGGCGTCAACGAGACAACCTTCCCGTTGCTCTGGTCGGGTGACGCCGATGGTGAGGCTGCCGTGACGACCGGTGAGAACGCGACGAGTGCGTATGAGGAACTGGCGGCGTACACGGACGTGCCATTTGCCGAGCCTCCCGATGACGTCACACGATGGAATCGCGGCGAGCATGCTGCGTTCCCGGAGACCTCCCACAATACGTCGATTCATCCCCCGACAGCGGAGTTGGCACACGGCGCATTCCTGAAAGACGCCTACGTCGATGTCTTCGCCATCTCTCCGTCGACTCGTGCGAGACTCGCTCCCGACGAGCGGCCGCTGTACGTCGCTCCTGACGGGCGCGTGCTCGCCACGATCGACTACCGCGTGGCGACGCCGTCGACGCGTCTCGATAACGAGACGAGAACGACGTGGACGGTGAGCGATCACCATATCGACGACACGCGCTTGCTCGTCGATGACACGCTCGAAACCTCACGTGCAGGCAGTCACACGCCGACACTCGGCTACGATTCCCTCGACGAGTACGACGGGACGACCCACACGCTGCGCGTCGAGGCGGACATCTCCGTGACGCTCAGGCGCGAAACCGAGACGTGTACTGACGGCGAGACTGCGAGCACGTGTGAACTCGAACAGTCCACTGTCGAGTTTCCGGTCGAACAGTTGACGGTCAGTCACACCGTCGATGTCTCGGTCCAAGAACTCACGATCTCGGGCGTTCGTACGCGCTATCCGAACGGTGACCTCGGCATCGCCACGTTTACGAGTGATCCGTGGCGCGGGTTCACGATTGGTGAGAGCACCGTTACGGGCGTCTGGCAGTTCTACTCGGCCCGTGACGAGTCATGGGAGTCGCTGGTGTGGAGCACTGGCGATGGCGACGAGATTCAGCACTCGCCAGTGCATCCACTCCACGTCGCTGCGTTCCCCAGTGCAACGGGCCCGAGCGCGACACCACGGGCGACGAGCACGCTGCTGGATACCTACGGCATCGAGCGCAACCCGCCCGAGCTTCCACCTGACGTGGCGCTCGATGTCGTTGCACGACCCTATACGGCGAGCTACGGCATCGTCACGCGGATTGACGCCTCCGATAGCACGCCAGACGTGCTCACGAGTGCGGGCTTGGTCAGTGGCGTCGAGACCGACAATCCAGTCGACTCGGTCTACGAAGTCCCGACCAACGAAAGCACGCTCTCGCTTGCCGTCGAGAACGCGACCGACGAACAGGTCACAGTCACCGTTACCCTCGAAGACGCCGAGACAGGCGTGCCGATCAACACGACTGGCGAACTCGATTCGGTCGTCATCAACGGCCAGCCCGTCAACACCGACGACGAGGGGACCGCGACGCTCACCATGCCACGAACGGCGGGCGGAATCACGGCTCGCTACGAACCGGGCCCGTGGTGGCGAACGTCCCACGCCTACGTCGGCGACACGGACACCGTCTACGTCGACGGCGGTGCGATCGCATTGCTCCAGACGCTGTACCGGATGGCGATCCCGATCGTCTCGATCCTCTTTGCGGTCTACCTGCTCGAACGAACGACTGGCTGGCGAATCCTACGCTCTCGGAGGCCCTGACAGATGGGCGCCCTTTCGGAGGCGATCGTCAACGCTCTCGAAGAGTTCCTTCGCGTCCTCTTTGGCCCAATCACTGGTCTCATCGAACGCTATGCGAACGACCTCGTTCGCGTCGTCGTCGAGACGCCCCACCCCAATGCCGTGTTCGGCGCACCGACAAACGGCGTCTGGCCGGATCTCTACGCGTACTACTGGGATGCGATCGTCCCGCTCTCCTTACTTCTGTGGGGACTGATGATCGGACTCGTCATCCTGCTCGAATCGATGAGCTACCTCTTTAGCAACTACCACCGCTCGAAACTCAAAAAGCGGGCCGTCACCGGATTGCTGGGTATCCTCTCGTGGTGGTGGATCGCGGCGCTCTCGATGCAGTTCATGAGCGGCCTCGCCGGCTTCCTGGTGCCCGACCTGAGCACCATCTCGCTCTTCGAGACGCTGTCCTTTGGCGCGCTCGGCGTCCTCGGCCTCTCGCTGACGCTGACGATCGATCTCGTGTTGTTCCTCCTGCTGGCGTTGATCTACTTCACGCGCCACGTCGTGTTGTATCTCTTCGTCCTGCTGACGCCGCTGCTCATCGTGTTCTGGATTCCCGGCGTCGGGCCGTTCTCGCTCATGTCGGGATTCATGAAGCGCCTCGCCGGGTTTTACGTCCCGTTCTTGTTTATGACCGTCCCCGTTGCACTCCTCTTCCGACTGGGTGCGATCTTCGGGGAGAGCTTCGGCCTCTCGATGGGCGGGCTGGGTGCGTGGCTGACCGCACTCGTGATCCCCTTCGCGGCGCTCGTCTCGCCGATTATCCTCTTCTGGCAAGCAGGTGCGCTGTTTTTCGTCGGCGATCGCATCGCCCATCGAACGTCGAGACAGCGAGCAACGTCGCGTGTCCAGACAGCACAGGGCCACGGCCAAACGGCAGCCCACGGCGGACAGAACTTCGCTCGAGGCCTCCGTGGCGAGCCAGCACAGACGCACGGCGGTCAGACCACGCTTGGCTCTGGCCAATCACGAGCCCACGCTGCGGGCTCACGATTGAACGCCACCGGAACGCGACTACACGACGCGTACAGCAATCGCGGTGGTGGCGGGGCTGTCGCTGGTTCGTCGACTCAACAGGGAGGGTCGGGAGCCAGCCAGCAGCATTCTGGTTCACCATCGACGGGCACCGCTTCCACTGGAACCGATGGCCAGTCCCCGATCACCATCGAACCCTCTTCGGAGCAATTCGACACCCTGCGGAACAGGAACCAGTCCCCGGACGACCAGTCCACGCACCGCGACGACACCGACCGCGGAGCGAGCGAGCGCAGAGAGAACTGAGATGAGTACGAACGATCCAACCAAACGAATTCCGTCTTCGATCGGCACAGACACACAACTATTCGGGAAATATACGCTGAGCGACCTCGCAGTCGGGCTCTTCCCCGGCGTCGTGGTGATCCTGTTGGCACAGGTCGTCGTGCCACCCGAGGCGAGTCTCGCGGGCATCTCCGTCCAGACGCTGACACTCCCGTTCGCAGGCGCCGGGATCGCCGTCGGCGCGCTGTTCGTCTACCTCACGCCGACCTACACGACGAGCATGGACTGGATCGGGACGTTCCTCGGCTTCCAGCGACGTGAGACACAACACGCCCACGTGGAGACAACGGAGTACACGCACCTCAAACGCGTCTACCCCGACGACGGCGTCCTCGAACGAACAGATGGAACGCTGTTCGGGCTCGTGCAAGTTGATCCCCCATCGATGGCGCTTGCGACGACCGACCAGTGGCGCACACAGTCACGTGCCTTTGCGGACTTTCTCGATACCGTCATCGAGTTTCCCATCCAGCTCTACTCGACCACACGAGACTTCCCGGTCGAGGAGTACCTCGCTCACTACGAGGACAGACGTACGGATCCCGACGTACAGGCGAATCCACAACTGGAGGCGCTGATCGACGAGTACGTCGAGTGGTACCGGACCGATCTCGAAGAGCGTCGCATGACGATCCGAGATCACTACGTCATCGTCTCTGTCGCGCCCGAAGAAGTCCAGTTCGAGCGAGAAAGCCTCACGCAGAAGGTCGCACGTATTCCAGTGATCGGGCTTCTACTCAGAGCGTGGTTCGCCCCACGTTCTGCGGAACGCCACGAGGCGATGCTCACCGCGCTGTCCGGACGGCTCCAGCGCGTCGAAGCCGGTCTTCGGGAGATGGACGGCTGTGGTGCCCACCAAATCGACGCTGACGATGCGACGCAACTCCTCGGCGAGTTCTGGTCCGGAGAACCTATCGAGTACGGCAATCTGCGTTCGGCGCTTCGGACGCGTCCAGTCGTTGGAGGGAAGTCCGAATGATCCGCTCACTGCTATCGTCGATTCGGCCGGGTGTGTCGGCCGATCCAGACGATGCCGACGAGACTACCGACCAAGACACCGCGACAACCGAGGATGCCTCTGAGGAGACGAGCGAGACCACCGAACGTTCTCCGTCTCGCACTGACACCACGGTCGAGTACGACCCGAGCCAGCGCCCGCTCACGGACGTGTCCGCGACGCATCAATCGGTCGTCGCACCGTCGAGTATCGAGGAACGTGCAAACGCCGTCAGAACGGGCGACCACTGGACGAAGACGCTCTGGATCACCGAGTTTCCGGACGCCCCGACCGACGGCCTCTACGAGACGCTCTATTCCTCACCCGAGACGAGAACGACCGACATCTCGATCCATCTCGACCCGCGCGAGACACACGCCACGCTCGACTCACTGGAGAACCAGATCGAGGACCTCGAAGCGGATTATGAGTATCTGAACGAAAAGCGCAGGGCGGGTGCCCGTGGCGTCAGGAAGGATCTCGACGACTACCGCGAACTCTACGACGTGCTTCGGAATACGTCGACGCGGGCCTTTGACGCCTCGATGTATCTCACGGCTCGCGGGGACGCCCCCGAGGAGGTCGATACGCGATCGGTCGAACAGCTCGCACGAAGCTCGCCGGCGAATCTCACGCCCGTGACGCCGCGGTGGTCCCAACTCGACACGCTCACGTCGGCAAGTCCCGTCGGCGTCGATCAACTCAATCACTCGCTCGACGCGAAGACGCCGATGCTCAGCGGCGCCGTCGGCGCGATGTTCCCCTTCGTCGCGGGGACGTTCGCCGAACCCGGCATCGAGTACGGGACATATGCGCTCAACGAGAGCCCGATGATTCTCGATCGGTTCAACCGCGAAACCGGCTACTGTACGATGGTCATCGGGAAACTCGGCGCCGGGAAATCGTTCTCGACGAAACTTCAACTCGTCCGTCGAGCGATGTACGATCCGGACACCGTGATCGTCATGCTCGATCCCCTTGCTGGCTTTGCCGGCGTCAACGATGCGTTGGGTGGCGAACGTATCACCGTCGGCGGGACGCGTGGATTCAACCCGCTCGATATACAGGCGACGCCCGAGCACGTCCTGCAGTCGGTGTCTGACTTGGATCCGTGGGCCGAACAGATTTCGTGGGTACTCACGTTCTTCGAGACGTTCTTCACCCACGTCGCTACGAACCCACTCGCCGAGCGAAAGCAGACGCTGCGCCGGGCAGTGCAAGTCGCCTACGAGCGGTATGGGATCACACGCGATCCAGAGACCCACGGCAACGACTCACCGACGATCAGGGATGTCATCGGCGTCCTCGAAACGTTCCTCGAGAACCCCAGTGAGTTCGGATATGCGACTGACGCCGAACGAGAAAGCGTCAAGGACGACGCCAAATCGCTGTTGAAGGATCTCCGGCCCTCCTTTTCCGAGAACGGCGACCTCTCCAATCTCGCCCAACCGACATCGTTCGACCTCGACTCGCCAGTGATCTACCTCGACCTCCACCAGGACGAAGGAACCCGTGGGCGCTCTGAGACGAGTCTGATGATGCAGGTGCTGTTCAACGCCGTCTACGAGCGTGCGAAGGGCACCGAGAAGAACGTCATCTTCGCCATCGACGAGGCCCACTATCTGATGGCCGATGCGACATCGTTGTCGTTCTTAGAGACCGCAGTTCGACACTCTCGCCACTACGACCTCTCCTTGCACTTCATTACGCAGACTGGCGGCGAGTTCTCCTTGACGCCGGAGGCGCGCACGATTGCCAGTCTCTGTTCGATGACGCTGTTGCATCGCGTCGACGAGGAAGCCGGGAAGTTGGCTGAGTGGTTCGGGTTGAGTGAGCGCGAGGTGAACTGGATTCGGACTGCCAAGGCAGGGAATGATGAAGACGGATATTCGGAGGCGTTGCTGGGGATCGACGAGGAGGGGTGGTTTCCGCTACGGGTTCGTGCCAGTGAGTACGAGGCGAACGTGATCAGTAGGTGAGTATTCGAGAGTAAACTCGTCTACTCCTGAACCACCATTACATTTGGTCTGGCGACCGAACGACCGGGCATGTTCCGCCGCGCCCGCGAATTCGGACCGTCACTGTTGGTACCGCTCGCGTGGATGTTCGTCGCCGCTGCGCAGGTCGGCGTCGTCGCAGACCGCACGATCTTCATCGCGCTGGTCGTGATGAGCGTCCTGCTCGCTGGCTTCGCGGTGACTGGGCGTCCTGACATGCGATCGGGAACGCTCCTCGTCTGGTGGCGTGTCATCGCCCTCGGGACGGTCGTCACGCTCTCGGGCGTCGTCGGATTCTTGCTCGACCCGGATAGCGGGGTCCTCCTGACCGTCGCGCTGGTCGGCTGGATGGTGCTCCCTGCGATCGGGTTCGTCGACACCGGTCGGCGCGTTACTGAGGGGACGTGGGTCTACACGGGCGGCGCGATCGGGAGCATGCTCGGTACTGTACTGTACCTTGGCGGGCTCGTCGCGTCGACGGAGTGGGCGCTGCTCGCAGGCCTCGTACTCGTCGGGATCGGACAGACTGCAGGTATTCTGGATGCGACGATTCGATACTGACGGCGGCGCTTCCTCTCGAAAGTAGTGACAGGTTCTCCGTCTCTCTCGCAGTGACGGCGGAGAAAAGACCACTCGGTAGGCGCTTTCGTGTTTATGAGTTCAGCACGAGCGGCTCGTACCACTCGCGGTTGTCCTGATACCACTCGATGAACTGCGCGACCCCCTCGCGGATGTCGACGGTCGGCTCGTAGCCAAGCAGGGCGTTAGCCTTCGAGACGTTGGCGTGGGTGTGCTCGGCGTCGCCCGTTCGGGCTTCGTCGTACTCCAGTTCGAGTTCGGGTGCGAGCTCGTCCTGAACCACTTCCGCGAGCGTCTCGATGTCGATGTTGTCCGTGCTGCCGACGTTTATGATCTCGCCGTCGGCGCTGTCGTCGGTCAGGAGTTGCTGATTGACCCGGACGATATCGTCGATGTACGTGAAATCGCGCGTCTGCTCGCCATCGCCGTAGATCACGGGCGGTTTCCCGTTCAGGCAGCGCGAGACGAAGTTCGTCATCGCCATATTCGGGCGCATTCGTGGGCCATAGACGGTGAAGTAGCGCAGCGAGACGGTCGGGAGGTCGTACAGTTCGGCGTAGACGCGCGCGTACTGCTCGGCCGCGAGCTTCGAGACGCCGTAGGGACTGACCGGATTCGTCGGGTGGTCCTCGTCGTAGGGGAGGTATTCGGGTTTGCCGTACACAGAAGAGGAACTGGCGAGTACGACACGTTCGATGTCGCTGTCGCGTGCGGCGTCGAGGACGTTGAGCGTCCCGTCGACGTTGATATCGTGCGGTTTGCGGGGGTTGTCGACGCTCGTCCGGACGCCGGCCTGTGCGGCCTGGTGGTAGATCGCGTCGGTATCGTCGACGAGGTCAGTGACGGTGTCTTGGTCGGTGACGCTGCCCTCTACGAACTCGTAACTGCCCCCTGAGTTGTTCGCTGCCTGTTGTGAGGCGTCGATATTGTGTTGCTTGATGCCCGTATCGTAGTAGGGATCGAGGTTGTCGAGAACGGTGACATCGTGGCCCGCGCCGGCGAAGGACTCGGCGAGATGGCCGCCGATGAAGCCCGCGCCGCCCGTGACGAGAATTTGCATTAGTGATCTGTGTTGTTGTGTCCAAGAAAAGGATGTTGGAACACTTGCAGTCAACACCTGCGTGTTCTCGTGCCAAAGCAAGTGGCAACGAGATGATTCGGGTTAGTGATTACTGGAACTCGGTGATCTCGGCGTCGAACGTCCGATCCGGAAGGTCAAGTGTGATTGTGTTGCCTTCCTGAATCGGGCGACCGTGGAAGCGCAGCGTAGAGTCTGTCTGTCGCGTCGTCAACTCGACCGTGAGCGTGACGTCCTTTTTGGTGGGGTGATCGCGCAGGTAGATGTTGCCGTCGTTACTCTTCAGTATGACTCCCGCGGGCTGGATACCGACGCTCTGGATCGTCGCCAGCGTCTCATTTCGCTCAGCTTCGGCCATTCCTGCCTCCAAACTCTCTGCGAATTCGGGACTGATGCTTTCGAGTTGGAGTGTCGCGGTTGTCGTGGTTGGGTCGCCGTATTCTACGGTGCTTCCGCGTCGGACCACAGTTCCGGCTAGGTCGTACGCGTCAGTTCGGAATGCGACGTTTGTTCCAAGACTAACTTCTTGACCGGCGTACGACGGAGCGTCTCCGCGTTCGATCGTTGCGAGTTCGAGCCCGACGAACACCCGGCGGGTGTTCTCGGCTATGGGATAGGCGGTGACGTTTCGTACCGTAGCGATCGTCTCATTTTTCAGTCGGTGTTCGTCGCCGACCTCGATCGCCTCGGAAGTAGCGGCATCGAGTTTCGTCTCAAGCACGACGGGCGTCCGGTCGATCTCGATCGATCCGTTTTCGGAGGCGAGTGCGGTGACGCTGCCCTTGACCGAGTAGTCACTTGTGTCGAGCGTGAGACTCTGTCCGAGCTGAAGCCGTTTTTCCCCGAAGACGAATCCGTCGCTATTCTCGGTGCCGGTGAGTCTCGCGCGGATGGTCAGATGTGTATCTTTGTTGTTCCCGATATTGGCGACCGGCGTCGCATGTACGTCAGTGATCGTGAGGTTGCTGGGCCCGTTGACATCCATGTTATCGCCTGTCTCGAGGCCATCGACAATTTCGTCCGGCTGATTGCCGAGATCAAGCGTCGCGTATCGGATCGTGGTGTTCGGCGTCGAATCGCCGTCTGCACCGCCAGTTGGCTCGGAGCTGACACCGAGTACAAGCGTCGCGCCGGCGGTTGCCACAGCGAGGACTACCAGCACGACGAGCGCGTCGACGACGTTGACACGGCCGAAGAGATTGCCGTTCTCGTCGAGGATCTTCATTGTTCACCAGCGTCGTTCATAGCCGATGCTTTTTCGGGCCCATTAAATGCTTTCCAGATTCGAGTGCCGTGCCACGAGAGGGGTCGGTGTCGATCACGAATTTCGCACGATCGTTTCGGATGAAGAACACTCGCTCCTAATCACCTGAGCCGTTCACGTGACGGTGCGTTGGTCAGTATTTTCAAAGACGTTATAGTAGCCCGACACGGTTGAACGATTGAATGCTCACTGGATGGCGCTACCGGATCACTGCGGTGACCGGAGCGCTGTTGCTTACTGTTGGGGCCGTTTTCGTCTCGAATACGCCCGCTTTGCAGGAACTCGCAACGGCGTCCGTCCCGCTGATGAGTCGGTTCAGTCCAGTCTCTCAGAACGGTGTTCCTTTCGTCCAAACGCTCTCACTGACGGCTCTCGTGGTTCTCGCCAGTCTGCTCCCGCTGTATCGGCCTCGCCCACGGCGGAGTCTCGACACAGTTTCCATCTCGCTCAAGCGGGTCGTCGTCGCCGGCCTCGCGCTTGCGACGGTGGGCTTTTTCGACTGGGTGTCCGGCATTCCACGGACGACCCTTCTCCTCACCGTCAGTGCGCTGTCGGTCGCCATCCCTGCGTGGTTCGTGTGGATCCACCGATGGCCACACGGCGATGCCGAACGCGTCTTGATCGTCGGTGACGATCCTAATCAGATCTCGACGCTTTCGGCCGAAACGTCACTGCCGCTACTAGGGTATCTTTCCCCGACGAGCGTGTTCGCCAGCGGCGATGGGACAGCCACCGAGAACGTCACAGCATCGAAGGCTATCGCTGACGGCGGCGTGGAAGATCTTGAACGACTTGGTGGCCTGTCTCGACTTGAAGACGCACTCGTGGATCTTGATATCGACACCGTCGTGTTGGCCTTCCACGAACCCGACCGAGCCGAGTGTTTCGGGGTGCTCGATACCTGCCACGAGTACGGCGTCACAGCGAAGGTCCACCGCGAGTTCGCCGACACGATACTGACCGAAGAGGATGCTGTCGGTACGCTGGCCGATGTCGAACTGGAACCGTGGAACGCACAGGACTACCTGTTCAAGCGGGTGTTCGACATTGCGTTCGCTGGAACTGCGCTGGTGGTGCTCTCTCCGATGATTGGCCTCATCATTCTGGCGATCAATTTCGAAGGTGAGGGGCCAGTTTTCTTCAATCAAGAACGAACTTGCCTATACGGAAATACGTTCACAGTCCGAAAGTTTCGAACACTCAAGCCAGTTGACGACGATGTCGACCTCGATATTGACCAAGACAGGCGCACTCCTCTCGGAGAATTCCTCCGAACAACGCACTTCGACGAGATTCCTCAGCTGTGGTCGATTTTAGTCGGCGACATGAGTGTTGTCGGACCACGTCCTGCGATCACCGAACTGGAACCAGAGTACGAAGCCGAGGCTGATGCGTGGCGACAGCGGTGGTTCGTGAAACCTGGCCTGACTGGTCGTGCTCAAATCAACGATGCCACCGGTCACGAGCCAAAAAAGAAACTTCAACACGATCTCCAGTACGTACGGAATCAGTCGTTCTTTTACGACCTTCGGATCGTCGTGCGACAGATCTCGAAGGTGGTTGCCGATCTTGTCTCGTTTGGTGGTTCTAATTAAGAGAGGCAGCACTTTCTAGGGAGTTACATTCAACTAAATTATTATTACTCGTCGATAAGCGACTCTAACCCTTCTCTCAGAGTCGTCCTTGGATCGAATCCGAGCTTTGTCTGTGCTTTGTCGATCTCTGCTCTGCTTTCACCGATATCTCCAGAACGCGGATCGACGTGAACGATATCAGAATTCGACTTAGCGACCTCTTGAATCATGTCAGACAGTTCTCGAATCGTGACGCTAGAACCAGTACCGATGTTGAATGCTTCACCGACCGCGTCGGTTCGTGCTGCGAGTAGATTTGCGCGAACTACGTCGTCGACGTGTACGAAGTCTCTCGTCTGTTCTCCGTCGCCTTCTACTGTAATGTCGTCTCCCTCTGTTGCTTGATCGACGAAGATGCTGATCACGCCGCTGTAATCTCCTGCTGTCTGACGAGGGCCGTACACGTTGAAGTAGCGGAGTGCAACCGTCTCGACACCGTAGAGGTCGTTATAGAGTCGGGCATACCGATCGATAGTCAGCTTTTCCAGTCCGTACGGCGAACTGGGTGAGGGCGGATGCTCCTCGTCGATCGGCACGTAGTCGGGGTCGCCATAAATCGCGCAACTGGAGGCAAGTATCACTCTGATATCGTCTGTTCGTGCTCGCTCGAGAATCTGAAGTGTCGGCCGAGTGTTGATCTCGAAGCTCTTTTCGGGAACTTCGACAGATCGCTGAACGCTCACCTGTGCTGCTTCGTGGAAGACGAGGTCGATGTCCGAGAGCGCGGTTTCGAGCGTTTCTCCGTCTCGGATATCGCCTTCGACTAATGTAGCCTCTGAATGAACGTTGTCCCTCTGACCGGTCGAGAGGTTATCGAGCACGCGAACGTCGTTGTTCTCGACGAGCGCATCAACGAGATGGCTTCCGATGAATCCAGCTCCTCCCGTAACAAGAATTCGTTGCCCCTCTGGGGCGATTTCCTGCATACACGTCCTGATTCGAACGCGGTGAAAAGACTTCTTCTTCTGACCTTTTGGGCTATGTGATTTCTATACTGTTGGTCGTCACTTTGATGATGTCTGCGGTGCAGTCGAGACCTGTTCAGAACGCCACTCGGTAGTGCGACCGTCTCCCAACCGGACGACAGCCCCGCCGAATTCGTCAGGTATCACCGCTTGTGTATCCACTACGAGTTCGGCACCACTGATTGTCTCGTACTCGAATGTATCGTGATCGACAAGGAGCAGTACGGTGTCTACTTCTTGGACTGTCTCAGGATCTATTTGATTATCGGGTTCGATAGTCGCCCCGTCGATTGTAACTCGGTCAACCTGTGGATCAACCAGTTTTGTGGTCGCTCCACGACTTGACAACGAATTAGTAATATCGAGCGCTGGCGAGTTCCGAACGTCACCGACATTCGGTTTGTAGCTAACACCGAGAACCAGCAGAGATGACCCGTCCAGCGACTGTCCCCGTGCTGCAAGAGCGGTTTCGACGCTGTCGACGACGTGATTCGGCATCGATTCGTTGATAGCGTGTGCTTGTTCGACCAGATCGAGCTTCCGACCGTCTTGGCGGCCTTGCCAAGTAAGGAATTGCGGGTCGACCGGGATGCAGTGACCGCCGACGCCGGGGCCCGGGGAGAACGCTTGAAAGCCAAACGGCTTCGTTCCGGCGGCTTCGATCGCTCCACGGGCGTCGATCCCAATCTCCTCGGCGTGCTTTGCGACCTCGTTGACCAGCGCAATGTTCACCATTCGGTAGGTATTTTCAACGACCTTTGTCAGCTCGGCCGCGCCAGTCGACTCGACTGGAACCGTCTCTTCGACGACGGCCTCAAGCAGCGTCGTCGCAGCGTCTCGTTCCTCGTCGGAGTCCCCTCCAACCACAATGGGAATTTCTTCGAAGTCGTACGATCCGCCAGGATTGATTCGTTCAGGCGCGAACGCGACGAGCGTGTCTTCTCCAGGCCTCCGGCCGTTTTCACGGAGAGTCGGTCGGATGATCTCCTCGGTTGCTCCGGGATACACGGTACTACAGCCAACGAACAGCACCTCGCGGTCGGGAGCATTTTCTGCAACGCTCTTTGTTGCCTTCCGTACAGCGCTCATATCTGGCTCTGACTGTTCTACGCCTGTCGGTACGGCAACGAGGAATGCGTCTGATTCTTCGAGAGCATTCGCGTACGTCGTGGGCTCGAACCCCTGATCGATCGCCTGCTGTACTGTCTCGTCGTCGATGTCTTCGACGTACGAGGTGCCGTCACGTAGCTGTTCGACGCGGTCGAGATCGATGTCGAATCCGACGACATCGAAGCCGGCCTCCGAGAAGTGACACGCGAGCGGGAGACCGACGTATCCGAGACCGACAACTGCGACTGTCGCGTCGGCACGAATGATCCGATCCCGGACGCCGTTCATTCTGCTGCCTCCGGAACCGTCGGCTCTCGGCGTTCTTCGATGACGTCTTCGAGGATGCGATCGAGCTCCGTCTCGGGACGCCAGCCGAGCGTCGCTTCGAGCTGCGATACGTCGGGCTCTCGCTGCTGGGGCTCCTCGAAGTCCTCGTCGTAGGCGACCTCGTAGGGAATGTGTTCGATCTCGGACTCTGAGCCCGTGAGTTCGATCACGCGCTCTGCGAGGTCGTTGATGCTCGTCGGTTGTGGTGCGCCGACGTTGAACACCTCGCCGTGGGCGTCGGGGTCGTGCAGCAGCTCGTAGGTCGCGCGAACGGCCTCCTCGACGTGGGTGAAACTACGCGTCTGCGTGCCGTCACCGTAGACAGTCAGTGGCTCGCCCGCGAGGGCCTGCTCGACGAACGTCGGAATCACCATGCCGTATTGGCCGGATTGGCGCGGCCCGACGATGTTGAAGTATCGACCGACGACGACCGGCAGGTCTTCGGCGTCGTGATATGCCAGCCCGTAGGCCTCGTCGACGGCCTTCGCGGAAGCGTAACTCCACCGCGGGCTCGTCGTCGGTCCGAGGATGCGGTTGTCGGATTCGGCAAACGGGACTGCAGTCGATTTACCGTACACTTCTGACGACGATGCGATGAACGTCGGGACCTGATGCTCGGCAGCGGCTTCGAGGACGTTTTCGGTCCCCTCCAGATTCGTCTGGAGCGAATCGAGAGGATTGTCGACAATCTTCTCGACACCGACCGCAGCAGCGAGATGATACACTTCAGTCGCTCGTGATACGGCGCCATCGACGATATCTGATTCACAGACGCTACCGTTGATGACTTCAACACGGTCGAATCCGGCAATATTATCTTTTGTTCCGGTAGAAAAATTATCAAGAATAATAATGGATTCGTTAGTTTCTTCGCGTAATAAGTCGACAAGGTGGGAGCCAATGAAACCCCCTCCTCCGGTAATAAGAGTAGCCATTTCTTAACAACTGAAAGGGCGTTTCTTCGTAATAATTCTTCTGCTCTGAGGTTTACTCTCTGATATTCCATAACTGGATTCGAGATACCAGCTTTATTTGTTCTTGTACTACAGACGCTCTTCGGCCGACCATACCATCTTTATTGATGGAATCCCGAGACTGGCTTGATGTCGTCGAATCCACGTATTTTTCATCTTATTACGAGACTTATCGGCGGAGGCGCAGTTAATGGTCTCATACCAATTGCTACCGAATTGGACGGATACAACGTCACTGTCGGGTACGGGTCTGAGGTTGATCACCAGTACGTCGAACTTCTTCAGAAAGAAGGCGCCGACACTAAACAGTTCAACCTGATCAGGCATTACAATCCGATTACGGCAGCGCCTGCAGTGCTTTCTGTGGCCAACTTCATTCGCCAGAACGACTTTGATATCGTTCACACTCACAGTACTGAAGCCGGAATTATCGGACGGGCAGCAGCTAGACTCGCTGGGACATCAAATGTGGTCCACACCATCCATGGTGTGCCATTCTCAGAGGACCGAAATAACCTCCTCAACTGGTTTGTCGAACGCTCCGAGGTTGCTGCAGCTCCTTGGACCGATGCGATAATATCAATAGCCGATATTATCTCTGAGGAGTACCTTTCCCGTGGGATCGGTCGCCCCGAACAGTATCAAACGATTCGGTATGGGATCGATCTCGACAAGTTTAGCAGCGGTTATCCAGCATCAGATCTTCCAGACTCGGAGGTCCAAGTACTGATGGTCAGCCGGCTAGCTCGTGGGAAAGGGTTTGAGGTCCTCCTCGATGCCACCGAAGAGCTTGCTGTGGATGGTGTTTCTATTTTGATTGCCGGTGATGGGCCATTGTCTGACGAACTTTCGTCCGAAATTGAGGCGCGCGGACTTGAGGAAACAGTCCACTTGCTTGGTTACCGCGACGACATACCTGCTGTCATGGCCGCTTGCGATATGCTGGTGCTCCCGTCATTTCGGGAAGGCACGCCGTTCGTCATTATCGAGGCGATGGCAGCCGGGTTACCGGTTGTGGCGACCGACATCGCTGGAATTCCGGAACAGGTAGATCCCGAAACAAATGGTATTCTGATCGAACCTGGAAACACAAACGCTCTCTCAGACGCAATTGCCCGCCTTGCTACCTCTCCAGAGTTACGTGAGCGCTTTGGCATGGCCAGTCGGAAGCGAGCACAACAGTTCTCTATGACTCGGATGCAGGACGATTACGCATCGGTATATGCTGACCTTTTGGATTCGAATCGGTGAGCATCATGCACGCTCTGCGAGGTCCGCCATAGTCTGGACCTGTATTTTCCCTTCGGAACGAAGCTGCGCCGCATATTTGAGAACTTCCTCAAACAACTGCAAGTGCCGTTCAAGTTCGGTAGCGACGTTGAACGGATGAAACCATAAATGAAAAATTTTCCCAGTTTTGGCAGCTCTATCGAGTCCCTTCTTTGCTCGCTTGACTTGTGTGCGTGCGGGTGTGTATTGCCACTTATCGTTGACTGGTCGGAATATCTGAGACCCTGGCACCTCTACTAAACCTGATTTTTTCTGAGGTGTCACTACTGGTGGAGTTCGACAAAAGAACTCATCTCCAAATCGTAACGGACGGCGGAGTGGCCCAGGGATGCGATATTCGTACCAACGGTCGTCCTTACCACGGTAGCTCTGGATCCCATGCTCTGCTAAAATGTCTATATGGCCAATTTTGTTTCTGGGAAAAATAAACGTCTGTGGCGAAATTCCCGCCTCCTCAGCGACCGCTACAGCCTTTTGTATCTCTGCTTCTGCTGCCTCACGTGTGCAGCCTGGCTCTCCTAGGATCATGTGTGAGTATCCGTGAAGACCGATTTCGTGGTCCACTTCACGGGATCTCAACTCGGTTAGGACATCTGGGGCATACCAAAGTTCCTTCTCGATACCTGAGCTGCAAGGAGAAGCATCGAACCAATCATCAACCCGATCTATCTCCGGAGATATCATCTCTTCGTGTCCGGAGCAATCTTCCAACAGGTGCATTACGAGTGCCCAAGTTGCCGGAACCTCGTACTGATCAAAAAGGTCACAGAGACTGGTAATGGCGCTTCGAGTGTTTCTATAGGCCTGTTTGTAACGATCGACATCTCCTGTGTCGAAGCAGCCCCAACTGAACTCGGTATCCAGCGAGACGACGAATGTTCCCATTGTCGACTGGTCCCGACTATTTGATATCGGCTCTATTTCTTGTTCCATATCACTCTTCTCTTGCTATTTTATTGTCTGCTCTCACGACGCGTCTGACAACCGCCACTCGTCAAGCGAATCGGTATAGTTACGTAGGTATATCTGAAATGACCCCGCAATGACTACGGTTGTTGTTGGATTGGATGGAGCTTCATTTGAACTCATCGATCGATGGATCGATGAGGGAGAGCTTCCTGCAATCGAACAGCTCGTCGAAGACGGCGTTTCATCTGATCTCCAGAGTTGCGTTCCCCCGGTCACGTGTCCCAATTGGCAAGCTTACGCTACGGGAACGAATCCCGGAAAGTTGGGCGTTTTCTGGTGGGAGTACATTGATCGCGAGGAACATGACATCTATAGTACCAGCTCCGCTGAGAACTTCAACGGCACTCACTACTGGAACTACCTTGATGGACGCTCTGCTGTCGTGAACCTCCCAACGAGTTATCCACCGTCTGATATCGATGGGATTCACATCGCTGGTGGTCCCGGCGCCGAGCAAAGCGGGTACACGTCTCCTGCTGAACTCGAGACGGAACTACAGGAGGAGTACGACTACAAAGTACATCCTGAGAAACTTGGAGAACTGTCGGTAGATAGCCCGGATAGTGACTGCATCGATGAAATCTACGAGTTAATCGATAATCGATTTGATATCGTGGAAGACTTGCTTACTGACGGCGAGTACGAACTCATCCACGTCACCGTCTTTTATCTGAACGTTCTGCATCACTTCTTCTGGGACGACGAGATCGTCAAAGCGGCTTGGACTAAAATTGACCAGCGACTCGAACGTCTACTTGAGACTGACGAGATGGATCGGTTGTTTGTAATGTCTGATCACGGTTCTAACGAGATTCAGGTTAGCTTCCGTATCAATGCGTGGCTAGAAGAGCAAGGATACCTCGAAACAACCGGTGGAATTGCTGATCTTCTCTATCGATTTGGCCTGACACGCGAGCGTGTTCGTCCGATTCTCGCTAACGCCGGGATTGAGTGGTTCATGCGAACCCTCCTTCCCTCCCGGATACAGAACGCCCTCCCTGATGAATCTGGAGCAGTAACCCAAGGTGCGAAAGCTTCTGTCATTGACTGGGATGCTTCGAAGGCAGTTGCCAGTGGCCAAGGTCCGGTATACGTCCTTTCTGAAGACGAAACGGAACGAGAGAAAATCACAGACGAATTGATAAGCAAGCTAGATGGTCTTGAGCACGAGGGCACTGAAATAGTCTCTGCCGTCCCCTCTAGCGAGGTTTACGATGGCCCAGCTCGTGCCGACGGTCCGGACATTCTCCTTCGGCAGGCTCCTGGCGTTCACATTGAAGGAAAAATCGGCGACGTAGCTCCGTTTGGAACACCTGATCGATGGCGGGGAGAAAACAAAGAAACTGGACTATTCATTGCGTCTGGACCAGATATCAAAGCCGGTGAACAACTAGGTAGCATGGATATTACAGAGATTGCTCCAACTCTTTTACATCTACACGGCCAATCTATCCCCCAGAATCTTGATGACGATCCTCGAGTTGACATCTTTCAGGAAGGAACTGCCCCGGCTGAGACGGACGTTACGACAGCTCGTGCAGGGAAGATAGACAGTGATCAGGGAGCAACCGCCCACGAGGAGAGTGAAGTCAGTGACCGTCTTGCGGACCTCGGCTACCTAGAATGACTGCCGGTATCCGTCTGCATCGTTCTGTAAACTGCTTGGTGAACAGCATAAACGATGAGTGAATCCACTGTCGTCTTTTTCCACATTGCTTCAGGATCTTATGGAGGGGGTTCCCACATGCTGTATCGGCTCCTTTCGTCCATCGATCAGGGGTCGATCAATCCTGTTGTGCTCGCTCAACGAGACGACACACTCACCCGAAAGCTAAGGAAAGAGGGTATCCGCGTCGAAATTGTTCCCTTCCGCGGCAGCCTTGACTCGTACAATGAAGCACTTTTGACCGGGTCGATCAGCCTGAAAACTCGTTCTGCTTTTCGACTGCTTCAGTTCAACGCTGAAGCTCGATCCGTGCTACGGGACGCAGACGTGATCTGGTGTAAGAATCTCCGGGCGCTATTGTCGATTATCCCGTATTCGATACTGTCTGATGCACGGCTCCTCTGGAACATCGGGCTTGGAAACCCTTCAACTGGTTTCAGACGATATCTCAATACAACTGCAATTCGTGCAACCGACGAAATTCTGATTGAATCCCCCGTTCAGGCAGAACGGATCTTCACGGAGTCTCAGCTTCGGCGTGCCAGAGATAAATTGACTATTATAAGTAAAGGTATAGACACTGACCGATTTTCTCCATCCCCGAACCCTAAGCAGAATGAATTTCGGGTGGGTATGGCCTCCTTGATTACTCCGCGCAAACGAGTCGAGGATTTCATATCGGCGGCCACACGCATCAACGAAAGCGATCCAGATATTCGCTTCTCAATTGCCGGCTCACCGCCCGACGTGGACGACACCGAGTATCTCGATCGTCTTGAACGACTCGTCGCATCGAATGGTATAGAGGACGTGGTTACGTTTGAGGGGTGGGTTGACGATATGCCGAGCTTCTACAATTCGATCGATGTGTTTGTTCTCCCATCTCAAAATGAGGGCATACCTGGCTCAGTCAAGGAAGCTATGGCCACTGAGACTCCCGTTATCGCCACGAACGTCGGAGGAGTACCGGAGATCGTCGATCACCAAACGACTGGGTATCTCGTCAAGCCGAAATCGCCGTCACAGATTGCAGACTATCTTCTAGAACTCCGTGAGAACCCCGATCTAATGGACGAAATTGGACAGAATAGTCGCCAACGAATCGTAAATGAATACTCTATGGAAGCATATCTGCAACAGTACGAGACAATTCTTCAACGATAAGCATGGCTACGACACCCAATATTCTATTTATTGTGATGGATACGGCCCGGGCAAAAACGGTCTATAATGATCCAGAGGTGATGCCTAACTTCTACCGGATTGCCGAAGATGGTACGCTGTTTACGAACGCCTTCAGCACCGCTCCGTGGACACTACCATCTCACGCCTCGATGTTCTCTGGTCGGTATACTTCTGACCATGGAACACATGCAGGATCGACATCATTTGACCCAGACTACCCCCCATTAGCTCAACTCCTCAACAGGTCCGGATATCGCACTGCTGCATTCTCCAGTAACACATGGGTTGCTCCAGAATTCGGATTTCAACGGGGGTTCGAACACTTCAGCACGTGGTTAAAGATCGTCAACGGCGGCGTGGATCTCGAAGCGATCGCGAAGGAGAAAAACGGTCTCGTTGAACAAGGGGTGGCAGTCGGCAAGAGTTTGTTCAGGCGCGATGCCCACCGAACGATTCTCAACGCCCTTTACGCGAAGTTTTTCAAGGAGCGCTATGACTCAGGTGCAAGACTAAAGAATTGGAAGATTCGACGCTGGCTATCTTCTTACGGCAGCGACGACCGACCATTCTTTATTTTCGCCAATTATCTGGAGCCGCACTTAGAGTACGATCCGCCTGAGAAATTCCGGCCGAGGTTCTTACCCGAACATCTTGATCAGTCAGATTTCGACGGCCTCAACCAGAACGCTTGGGAGTATATCTGTGATCAAGTGCAAATGGATAATTCCGATTTTGAACTGCTGGAAGCGTTGTACAAGGCAGAACTCAATTATCTCGATTATCGGCTCGGAAATCTGTACGACTACCTTGATACGAGTGGATTACTTGAGGAGACCATGATCGTGATTGCTGGAGATCATGGCGAAAACATTGGTGATCATGGGCTGATGGATCATCAGTATTGTCTCTACGATTCGTTACTTCATGTTCCGCTGCTCGTTCGGTATCCGGACAAATTCCCGGCAGGTAAGCGATTTGATGGTCTCGTTGAGGTCCGGGATCTGTTTCCGACACTACTGGAAGTCGCGGACGCATCAACTGACGATGAAGCCGCTTCAAGCCGAAGTTTACAGCAAGCGCTTGAGCGTGGGGGACGTGAATACGTGCATGGAGAGTACGCCACTCCCCAACCATCCATAGAAGCACTGGAACAACGTGTCGGGCAAGTTCCTGCGGACGTGAAAGAGTACGATCGATCGTTGCGATCAGTTAGGTCGGATGAGTGGAAACTTATCGAAGGATTGGATGGAACAATAGAATTGTATAATATCGATTCAGATCCTAGCGAACAAAATGATGTCTCAAACGATTATTTAGATACCGTTGATGAACTCTCACAGCTATTGCGCAATCGTTTCTCAGAATTCTCAGATATACCACGTGAATCAGTTCAAATGAACTCATCGACAAAAGATAGACTCGAAGATCTTGGTTATTTGTAACTAACTAGTAAATATAAAAGAACCGTCTATTTGTATTTACTCACATCCAGACCTAATATTTTAAATAAGAGAAATATTACGCTGATACAAAGAGCAGCAACGGTTTTTGGACGCACCCTAATTCGAGTGGCTATTATCAGATATGATATTGCTTCACGGAAGTTGCCTTCTGTATGTTTTAGACGCCCGTGGCGGTGATATAGTTGGTGAACGAACTCACTGAAATGCAGTTTATATTCTGAAATACGCTGCCAGCCAAGCCAGAGAAAATGTAAATCTGCTTCAAATCGTAGTGAGGAGTCCGTAGTAGCTGATACTCCGCTCTCTTGCTTTCGAACCGTTACTATGTCCTCACAGAAACAGACACCAGCATCTTGCGCTGCTTCGAGCATGAAGAGGTGATCCTCTCGTCGCTGAAGTGATTCTTCAAATTGTACGTCCGTTTGATGGGTATCAAGTAGGATGGAGGGGGTTAGCGACCCGATCTGGCCAACAAATAGCTTCTGAATGAAATCTCCTGTCGTCATCTGCTGCCCTTCGACACACAGTCCGGCCCCGGTTTCGTGCATTCGCTTTAGCTGCCGTTCGAGTTTGTCGGGTTCCCATAGATCGTCCGCGTCGAGAAAGGCAACGTATCTCGTGTCGGCCCGCTCAAGGCCGACGTTGCGAGCCCATGCCGGCCCACGCTGGTCTGTGTCTTCCACGACTATCAATTCTGTCTGAACGGATTGCTGTTTAACCGATTCTTTCGCCTCTAATAACATGTTCTTTGGGGTATGAGTAGAACTATATGGAATAATAACAGAGACGGTAGTATTCATGCTCAGGTCTGGGGGCAGCGATAAAATAAACCTGTTCCTCAAGTAACGGCCACACAACGGCTTGATGACATTGGCTTCCTGACTGTCACTCAGACTGTAGACGGGATCAGCGTGATCAAGCGTATCCGAGATCTTTCAGCCTACTTTTTACTGTTTCGTCAGGCTCTACCGCGGTATTATCAACTTCATCTAAGTACTTTCGCTTTTCATGTAGTGTTTCTTCAAAGGAGCTGATGGATTCTCCAACGAATTGTACTCCTGCGTCATGATCTTGGTAGCCGTACCGCCCGTCAGGAGTGACCATGCCGTACAGCGGACTGTCCCGCTTGTCGAACGTTTCGAGTGCGGCCCCCTCCCGTTTGAATTGCTCCCGGTGAGAGTTCATGAACCCATGATACTCGACGAGACGATGACGGGGCTGAAAATCGTCATCAAGTAGATTCTGGCCGCGCCCGCCAACGTCAATTCCGGTGAGTGATCCAATCGTTGCGTGGACATCCAGAATACTCACCGGCTCTGATCTGGTAGTATCGGGAATCTCAGAGCCGCTAATAACCAGCGGAATTTGGGTTAGCTCCGGATATAAACCGTATCCGTGGTTCCAGAGACCATGTTCGCCAAGCATTTCGCCGTGATCTCCGAGAGTAATGACGTAATCAAAATCCTTGTTGAGCTGTTCGTATATCCGTTCATAAACCGACGATAGATAGATAACTGACTGCTCGTACGCCGAACAGACCTTGGCTGGCTCTGTCACATTCTCGGCGAAAGCTTGGCCGATGGAAACTCGGATGGGATTTGCTTCATTTGATGGCGGGTAATAGGGCGTGTGCGTTTCCATGATATTCACCGCAAGAAACTCTCCGTTGTTCTGGAAGTTCGTCTTCTGTAGTCGATCCAGAATAGCTTCTCCCCCTCCATCGGCGTTTGATTTTTTGAAACGGCGGTAGCCGTGTTTTAAACTTCTGAACGTCGGTGAATCAGCGGTTACACAGTACCACAGTCCATGGAGATACCGGCTTAGACCGCTTGCGTTGATTCTCTGGTCGAACGCATCCCAGTCAACTGAATTTTCAAACTGTGGGTCTAGGTCCCGCGGCTTAACAAAATGATCGAAACCTCGCTCCCACCCTGGCCATGCAGTGATATTTCCGTTTCCAGTAAAAAACCGAGTTTTATAGCCCTCTTGACGGAGGTGTTCCGCAAGAACAGTCGTGTCGCACTCTAAGCTCGGCGACTTCGCGTGAGTACCAGCCTCAGACGGATACAGGCCTGTGAATAAAGATGCGTGGGCAGGTATTGTCCAGTGCGAAGTGGAGTATGCTGTTGTAAATCGTGTACCGTCTAGCCAGCCGAAATAGTCCTCGAAGTAATCATACCTGAGCGTATCCAAGACCACTACTGCTACATTCGTCATTGGATATTCACGACCTCGGCACAGCCCTTGAAGCTATCGTTGCTCTGTCTCGATTGCTTATTTGTACCCAAGGTTATCGAGCCGTTGCTCAACTATTTCGGAGTCAAGATCTTCACTGTTCACCGGTGGGTCAGCGGTGATCGACCGTCGCTCCGATGATTCGATGACGTGCCACGGAACTTCACGCAATTCCTCGGCGTGTAACCCGCGAGGATGGCCGTATCCCCGAGCTGGGATTGGTCCAGTTCGCTCTCCGAGAAGATTCCCGTGATCAGACGTAATCACGGTTTTACCAGGAATTGACTCCATAACACGCTCTGCGTGAGGGAGCACCACTTCGAGATTTTCACGGTACGCTTTCCAGACTAATTCTTTGTCCGCCCGATTGTACTTCAAATTCATCCACACTTGTGCGTCAGTGCTTTCTCGTCCTTCGCGGTGGAGATCGATCCCTTTGTGCTCCAGGTCGTCTCCGGTATCTCCGATGAACGGGAAGTGTGGCTGCATGAAGTGGACGATCAACCGCTTGTCTGGATACTCTTGGTATATTTCAATCGCGGCGTCGGCGACGTCCTCTGGGCGCACTGTTTGGTGCTCCGCGTCCCAGTATTCATCGAGGAGATTTTCGACTGCGTGGAACGTGTCCGAGTCAAGCTTGGGCGCGTGAGGGTTCGCTGTCACGTACACCGTATCGTGGTGTTGCTCTCCTTGGAAGTTATTCTGGAGGAACTCCCAGCTTTCACTCCCCGAGGAACGGCACTTTTCTAGTTCCCCCTCGATATTGCAGTGTTCGGCATACATGTCGTAGCGACAACCATCCAAAATAATGAGATTGTCCCAATCGCGTCCCGGGATATCAGTTCCACTCGGGTAGTTAAGCTTATCTTGAAGGTTGATATTCAATTTGGTGCCGAGAGCATTTGCTTCAGACAGCACAAGTGACGGCCGTTTCAAAGCTGTGAGAAGGTTTTCGAGGGAGTATCGATCCGGGATCTTCATTAGTCAGTACTATTTTTGTCCACACCTGAATCCTGTGCTTCTCGTATTTAGTTGATTATCTCTTCTCTGACAAACGATTCGTCCTCTTCTTCTATTCCAAACACATATAGTAAGAGTAAGAACGTTACTCCACCAACAGTTCCACCGAACAGTAGTTGTGAGTACCCGGTAAACAACGGCTTGACCATCACCATCAGGAGCGTTGCTATGATGCAAGCGGCGATCGGCTTAGCAAATTGCCAAGAGTACGGCACGATCTTCTCAAGATACCATACTTGTATGACTCGAACGACATTAAGAAGTGACAGGCTCGTCATCGTCCCGATAGCAGCCCCGATCAGTCCGAACTGAGTGAGCAAAACATAATTGAGTGCTACGTTGAGCAGACCGAACGCCCACTGATTAATCATCGTGAGGTACTGATGGTCGGCCATCATTAGCACGTAATTGCTAGGGCCTGCTGTCGCATTCACGAGATGACCTAACACGAGCAGCGAAAACAAGGCTGTCGCAGCGGTGACCTCGTCTCCGAACAGCGAAAGCACTGTAGTCCGGTGAACGACGAGAAGGGCTGCACCAAAGGCCGCAATCGTAAACGCCCAGCGAGTCACAATCTGATACACCGATTCGAGCCGGTCGATTTTTCCATTCGTATATAATTCAGATGCGATAGGTGGGAACAGCTGATTGATCCCGCTAAGCGGGATCACGATTGCAGTTGCAAGTAGCGCCGCGATATTGTAGATCCCAACATCAGCTGATGTCAAAAAGATACCAACCATGAAAACGTCGATCCGTTTGTATAGAAACGTCCCAGCCCGCGAAAACATCAACGGGAACGAGAAGTTGTATAGACTGAACGCAGTTTCTCGTTCTATTCCCGTCCGTGCTCTGATGTCCGTCTTAGCGAGAAACACTGTGACTGCAACTGCGAAGACGAGAGCACTCGCCACTGCCAGCGCGACGACAGTTTCAACAAGCGTATATCCGAGGAGCAGTCCTACCACCGCTGCGAGTAAACGAGCAATGCGAGGGAACACCTTCGACAAGAGTGCGTCGTACTCAACAATCGTCATACTCCGAAACACTGCGCCTAGCAGCGTCGTGAGTGTGTAAAATGGGACTGTGATGGCAAGGATTTGGAGGACATCAGGCAACAGATTATTCTGTAGTGTAAGTTGGTTGATGATTGGTGCGAAGAGATATAGGCAGACCGCAATCAGAACGCTAAACACAAACACAGTCCCGAGAGCGACGCTTACGATCTGATCTCGTCGCTCGTCGTCAGCGTTTGCGGGAACGTACTTGAGCACTCCCTTGTCCATTCCTGCAGCGGTGATCGTCATTGTCGTAGCTGTAATCAGTCGCGCATATGCGTAGATTCCATACAGTGCCGTGCCAAGCGCCTGGATGAGAACCCAATTAAGCAGGAAGCCTGCGGCGTTCGTAATCACCTTTGCAAGTACGAATATAGATCCACCTCTGAGAATTTCTCGTAGCGAGGTGTTCACTGACGAAGAATCGCTCGACATGGCGATTTCGTGCCGAGCAATCCACCTAACGCTTGCTATTCAGTGTCGGCTCGTCCACCTCGTGAGACAACACTCGTGTCGTGATACTTCGCGCCGACAATTATGCCGTTCAAGAGCCAGAGCACGCTGTAAGCGACTGCACTATGATAAATCGATGTCCAGAATGCGTACGCGTGGAATGCAAGCAACCCAAACGCGAACGACCACCAGAGAAACGCATCGCTCGCCTCGGACTCTTGTGATAACTGGATCGCAATTATGATCGGGAGAGTGACTGAGATAACGAATGCGAGAGCACCAAGAATGCCGACCTCGGCAAGGTGTGCTAAGTAGGTGTTGTGGATTACTCTTGGCTTATCAAACCCATATGATTCTGAAACCATCACGAAATTCCAGCCACCGATCCCAAAGAGCGGGTACTGAGCCCCGAGATCAACCGCTGCGGCGTACTGTTGGAGGCGTATCAGAAGAGTGTTCGACTGGAATCCAGGAATGCCTTGGAAGAGTTCCAGAATTTCTTTCTGAAGTCCTGTTGGTGAGGAATCAGCTCCTATCTGATTTCCTCCACCTTCCGATGAGCCGTTGGTTGGCCCAGTTGAGGATGAGCCGTTGGTTGGCCCAGTTGAGGATGAGCCGTTGGTTGGCCCAGTTGAGGATGAGCCGTTGGTTGGCCCAGTTGAGGATGAGCCGTTGGTTGGCCCAGTTGAGGATGAGCCGTTGGTTGGCCCAGTTGAGGATGAGCCGTTGGTTGGCCCAGTTGAGGATGAGCCGTTGGTTGGCGAACCGTCCGACTGATTCGTCGTCCCAGCACCCACTCCCGCGGAACCGCTCTGCCGACCGGTTGGGCTTTTTTCTCTACCCAACATAAACAACAGGAGTGTCAAAGCGATCCCTGAAACTGTTCCGTACACTGATGTCTTAAACCGCCTATTGCCTCTGACAAATAACGAATATCCACTGAATATGATGATCAAGCCAAATACGAGAATCATTGCACCGAGCCCAGCATCAGTATCACTGATCTGCACCATTACTATAGTGAATGGAGGAAAAGCCAGTGCGGCGAATTTTAGCAGCCGAGTACGTTCTTCAGCTATTGTGACGGCAACTGCGAGTGGCGTTACGATAAGTAATAGCGAAATTAGAATTCGCGACGATCCGCTGAATCCCCCGGCAAAGAGTCCAGACGTAAATTCGACAAACCAGAGGTCAAATTCTCCAAGAGGGCTGCCTGTAGCATCACCGAGTCGCGTAAATCCGTATGCCTTCCCGCGATGCGATTCCGCGATCGCTACGACGGTGTGCCCGGCGGTAGCCACGAGGAGCGGGTATATCGCGTCAAGTACTGAAACCCATCGGATGAGTAGAGCCGCGAAGATGAAGTAGAATAAATATCTTGTAACTGACAATGAGAAGGCGATGGCGTTCACAGATGATGGGCCGTTAGAAATTGCGGCTGATATATATGACCAAAAAACAAAAAATGACAGTGCTCCAGCCGTGTACTTGCTATACGCCCCGAAACTGAGGTCATGTCGTTCCACATAGAGCAGTCCAACAATACAGGGGAAGATCACAAGATCTGCCAGCAGGATTCCGAACTCCGCGCCTCCCGGTCCAGAAAGTACCGGCACATCAGCGCTGTACGTTGTTAAAACGACGGCCGCGCTAACGATACCTTCTCCAATACTCCCGTTGATAATAATGAAAGCGAAGTATGCGCACATCACGATCCCAACCGAGACGAGAAGTGGGATCGGCGAGAACACTGCAACTGCTGGCGCAAGAATATTAAGCAGTACGACCAGTGCCACAGAAGAAACAATGATGTCCTTTGTCGATACTGTGATTTGACTTGGTAATAGGTCTTGGCCTATTATTGATCTTGACCCGGAAAGTGCAGATTTCATATCTCTTGTTTATTAATTGGTTTATAATAAGCTACTGGACATAGACTGACAACTGCAAACTCATTCTTGCTGTCTCACTGCGTATACCGCCACTTCTCGATTTTCGCTAATGAATATTTGTTGATGGTTCGTGTCTGTTGACTCTCCGCCGTTGGTACTCTGCCCACCAATTGCCGATGATTCCACTTCACCAGTGACTACGATATATCCTATCTTCCTTTCGGACTGTTCGTACCACTGATCCAGACTTTTGCTCGCCCAGAAGTCGTCGTAGTTTCGCTCGGCGTACCCATACGTCTCAGCCTCCCCATTGACCACGTAATTGAACATCCTGTTCTCATCCCACTCGCTCAGCACGTAGTTTTCAGGATACGTCCGGTTTGTACTCTCCGCATGCTCGTCCATCGCCACCGCAGCCTGATACTCGGCATCGCTGTAGGTCACTTGGCTGACCAGCGAGGGAACTAACACCATTCCCAGCCCGGCGAACAACACGAAGATACCGACCAGATAAGATAACTGTGCCTGGTCGTCTGGCACCCCAACCGAGATCGAGCGCCGTCCGTCAGCTGTCCCCGATCCAAGTAACGATCCTGTATCCGGGCCTTCCTCTTGAAACGGAAGCGGCGTCCGAGCCAAATCGACCGCCGACAGCACGTACACCAGCCCGAGGCCCCCCAGCACCGAGACGAACAGCGCTAACTGCCCGGTAAACCGCATCTGAATTCCTGCGAGCGCGGTGAAGTACCAGGTACACACCGCCATCAACAGCCACCCGGGTTCGTAGCGCCGATACGCGACCCACGTCGCCCAGCCCAACGGCACCAGCGCGAGGTAGAATGCAAGCCCGGTCTGGGTCAGTGGCCCGAAGACGAACCCGTATTCGGCAGCGAACAGCGAGTTCGCCTCGGTCATCCCGTCACGGAAGAACAGATCGTCGACACGAGTTTGCAACTGCGCTACGTCCTCGGGGCGCAGTCGTCGGAACAACCACAGCCCCGCGCCGGCCACGCCCGCTTCGAGCACGACGAGCGCGCTGAGCGGCCAGTCGAAGCGACGCCAGACCTCGCCCAGCACGAGCACCGCGATCGTCCCGCCGAACACCAGAAGCGGCGTGTACGCGGCGAACGATTCCTGCCAACCCCAGCGCGCGTGCAGTAGGTACGAAATCACGCTTCCCAGTCCGACGCCGACAACGAGCGGAATGTTCGCCACTGCCGGCGACACGTCCGCACGGGCGTCCATCAGCGCGCGGAGACCGATATACCCCGCGAGCGGGATGAACACGAGCGGTGACCCGCCCCACGCGTGCGCCGAGAAGCCGACGCCGATCCCGAGCGCTACAGCAGTGACCCACGTCCAGCCTGCGCTCAGGTGTGCCCGAATTGCGGCGTCGTTCGACGCGTTCACGTCGCGTCGTTCTTGGAGATCGACCGCCAACCACGCCAGCGACAGCACCGTCACGCCGAGCCAGAAATACTGGTGGATCTGATGATCTATGAAGCCAATCCCCGTATAGACGGCGTGGGCCGGAATCGTCGCCAGCACGGCGACCGAGGCGATGCCCACACGTGGATCGTCGGTCAGCACGGTCGCGAGCTTGTACAGCACGACGCCGAGCGCGAGCGTGGCGACGACGGGCAACCACGCCGCGACGGTCGTCGCCGCCTGCTGTCCACCGCCTAGCAACTCGGCGACGAACCAGTTCGTCGCGTGCGAGAGCGGTCGGGTCCCCTCCATCCCTTCGGGAAGGGTCGCAATCACGCCCCAGTCGGTCGGCCCCGACGATCGGGTGAGCAACTCCTCCATCCAGTAGCGAAAGAAGTAGGGGTCGTTCCCCGGCGAAATGACGTGCTCGTCGCGCATCACCGACCCGTACGCGGTGATTCGCATCACGAGCAAAAAGACGAGCGCGCCGGCGAGGCCGGCCATCGCCCGGGGGTCGACGGAAACGTCCAGATTGAACTCGAAGCTCTCCCAGAACGAATCACCCTGTTCGACCGTCTCGGCGTCCCCGGACACCGCGGCGACGACGGCGTCCCGATCGGCAAGCCGGTACTCGCCGTCGGCCTTCTCGACGATTCCCTGAGAGACGAGCTCACCGAACGTTCCCGAGTCTGCAGGAATGTCCTCGAACGTCCACGTTTCGCGCTCGGCGTCGACATCGAGAATCGCTTCGAGCGTCGCTTCGGCGTCGGGTCGATCATCGAGGAACGAGTGGACGGCCTCACGGTCCGTCTGGGACTGGCCGGCCTCCGGTGGCATTGCTACGAAAGGTTATAGGCGGCGCCCATGGTCCTTTCGCTTACGCGACGCCCACTGACAACGAAGCAATATATGGACTCAGTCCGCTCCCGAATTCATCCTGGGCGTTTGAGTGTCCGTCTCGGTAGCCAGCGCGGCGGCGTCGTCGGTCGCCTCTAGCGCTTCGATGATCTTATCGGCAACGTGTGGCTCGTCTTCGAGATCGACGCGTTCGAACGCGACTTCGAGTGATGCCGACAGCGCTAAGAGTATGGATATGATATGAGTATGTATGCCCGGCGCAGAGAAACGTACAGTCGGCGAACGCGGTCAAGTGACCCTTCCGAAAGAGTTCCGCGAGGAATTTGGTCTCCACGGCGGCGACGAAGTCACGATCCGAAAGGAATCAGGACAGATCGTCATCGAGAAACCGGTTTCACGTGAGGACCTCGCAGAGGGATACCGTCGTCGTGCCGAACAGCACCAAGCGCTGGCCGACGAGATGGCTGATGTCTCTCAGGAAGCTAACGACACCCTCGGCGACGTGCCGGAGTGGTAGTGGTTTCGATGCACGTTCACCGTGGCGATATTGCCATTGTCGAGCTAGACCCAACGCAAGGATCTGAGCAGCGTGGTACGCGCCCCTGTCTCGTTGTCCAGAACGATGTTGGAAACGAGAACGCCCCGACGACCATTGTCGTCCCGTTCACGACCTCTTTCGGTGATGAACTCTATCCGTTCGAAGTGCTGGTTCCTGCCGACGAGTGTGCGCTTCGAGAGGATTCAGTCGCTGTCTGTAGTCAGATTCGGACTGTCTCGGTTGATCATCGCGTCTCCGATGTGATTGGCTCCATCCCGGATGACCGGATGGCAGAGGTCGATACCGCCCTCGAGTACAGTCTCGGGCTTCGTGATGTGTAGCGAGTCGGTCAGCTCACGTCACTACCAGGTCAGCCCTTCATACGTAATCCCCTCACCGCGCTCCACGACACGCCGCCCATCCACCACGACGGACTCTTCCATCGCGTCGAACGCTTCGTCGAGCGCCGCGAACTCGTCCCAGTCGGTCACCACGAGCGCTCCCGAGGCCCACTCCAGCGCCTCACCAGCGGAGTCCGCGTACTCGATCTCCGGGAACTGCTCGCGCATGTTCTCGGTTGCGACCGGATCGTACCCTACCACGTCGGCTCCGCGCTCTTTGAGCCCCTCGATCACCGGAATCGCCCGCGAGTTGCGCGTGTCGTCCGTCCCGGGCTTGAACGCTAGGCCGAGCACGGCGACACGCTTACCTTCCACGTCGACGTGCTCGTCGAGCAACTCCAGCAGTCGTTCTGGCTGGCGGTCGTTGACCTCGACGGCGGCGTCTAACACTGCGGGATCGTAGCCGGCCTCCCGCGCCGCGGCGATGATCGCTGCGACGTCTTTGGGAAAACACGACCCGCCCCAGCCGACGCCCGAACGCAAGAACTGCTCGCCGATGCGGTCGTCGAGACCGATCGCGTCGGCGACCTCGTAGGCGTCGATGCCGAACTCCTTGCAGACGTTCCCCAAGTCGTTGATCAGCGAGATTTTCGTCGCCAAGAAGGCGTTGTTGGCGTACTTGATCATCGTCGCCGTCTCGGGGCCCGTCTGGACGACGTGAGTGTCGTGGTCGGCAAGTAGCGGTGCGTACACGGCCTCCAGCCGATCGGTCGCCCACGCCGAGTCAGTCCCGAAGACGACCTTCTGGGGTGCCAGAAAGTCCTCAACTGCAGTCCCCTCGCGCAGGAACTCGGGGTTCGTCGCCACCTCGACGCGCGATGACGACTCGCCCAGTCCCTCGGCGACGGCGTCCCGAATCTCGTCGACCTTCGGCGGCGTGATCGTGCTCTTGACGATCACCAGATGATCGCTGTCGGCGTCCGCGAGCGCCTCGCCAGTCATCTCGGCGGCCGCTTCCAGCGGCGCCACGTCGATGCTGCCGTCCTCGCGCGATGGCGTCTGGATGGCGAGGAACGTCGCCTCGGCGTCAGCGACATTCTCGTAGGCTGTCGTCGCCTGCAAGTTCTCGCCGGCGTGCTCGGCGACCAGCTCGTCCAGTCCGGGCTCGTGGATCGGCGCTCGCCCCGCGTTCAGTTCGGCGACGACGTCTTCGTCGATGTCGATCGCCGTTACGTCGTGACCCAGATCGGCGAGACAGGCCGCGAGCGTCGTCCCGACGTAGCCGCTCCCGACGACGTTGATGTTCATGCTCGGTGATGGTTCGCTCGGGCGCATTAACGTTGTGCACCGTGGTTTGGTATTTGTACTGTCCGTCTGGATAGCGCTCTGTGCCGTTGGAGATCGACAGGTGTCTCTGAGAGGCTCGGGAAACTATTCTCCGAAGAAAGAATTATATCTGTGGCTGCGTAGTATCGAGTATGGACGCCACAGACGCCTCCGACGGCCCTCCACCGTTCGAGGATGCATTTCGCGGTGACGATGTCGAACAGCGCATCTACGGCACGGTCCTCCAGACCCGCGAGCCGACGACGGCGGGTGCCATCGCCGATCAGGTCGACTGCGATCCGAAAACGGCCCGGAAGTATCTCGGCTGGTTTAGCGATCTCGGGATCGTCACGCGCTATGACGGCACTCCGGTCACCTACGAACGGAACGACGCGTACTTCCAGTGGCGACGGATCAACCAGCTTGCCGCCGAGCACACTCTCGATACGCTTCGCCAGCGCGTCCGGAACCTAACCGACCGGATCACCGCGTACGAGGAGACGTACGACGCCGAGAGGCCAGGGGCAGTCGACGCTGTCGCAGCCGCCGAAGCGAGCGACGAGCGGACGATCGATGCCGTGTATGGCGATCTCGCCGACTGGGCAACCGTTCGAGAGGAGCGCGAACGCTACGAACGCGCCCGACAGCAACGCGCTGATACTGAGACCGAACCGGTGTCTGGGTAGTCACGTCCAATGGTGCCGCCAGCAGGCGACGGTCGGAGCCCCGCGCCGATCGATCGTCCGATTCTCGAATTTCTCCAGACGCGTCTCCAAGGCACGAACCAAGTTTCCCGAGCGACTATCACGGACGCTAACGGACATCTGGAGCTCAACGTCTCGCTTGCAGCATCGTACTACCCCGCGAGCGTCGATAAAGCGAGTCTAGCCGTTCGCTGGTACACGAACGACGACTTCAAAATCCACTACCGTGAGGTTTCCTCGGATGATTCGTGGGAGTGTCGCTGGGATCGCCATCCGAACCCCCACAATTCGCGGGACCATTTCCATCCCTCTCCTGCCGCGCCGACGCCCGGCAAGGACGCTTCGTGGCCGAACGACCACCGCGACGTGTTGCGGCTTGTTCTCGACGAAATCGAAGCACGGATCGCGGATCTCTGGAAGTGATGAAACTGCTGTTCGTCGTGTGGGAGATCTGGTCTCTACCTCACATAATTCCAGCGACACGAAATGACTTTATGGAAGTTGCAAGGCTAAAACCCCGCTCTTCAGGGCGAGGATACAGCCGACAACTCCTACACAACCCACCGTCGATGGCAAGGCCGGATATTTCACGCCAACCGACTGTATCAAGATACCACCGTTCATAACCAGTTATGAAGCCAGAAAATGAGTCGAACCATCCGAACCTTCGAGGCCACAATCACGAACCAGCAACAGGTTTGTGACGACCTCGACCAACTCGGATGGGCCGCCTCAAAACTCTGGAACGTCGGTCGCTACTACGCACAAGAACGGTGGGACGAAACGGGCGATATTCCCGATGATGGGGAACTCAAAGCCGAACTCAAACGCCACGACCGCTACACGGACTTACATTCTCAATCCAGTCAGCGCGTTCTCGAAGAACTCGCTGAAGCGTTCACCGGCTGGTTCGGCAAGCGTCGGAACGGCGATGACCGTGCCCGACCGCCCGGCTACCGCAAACACGGAGACTCCCACCCGCGTTCAACCGTGTCGTTCAAAGCGGCTGGCTTCAAGCACGACGCACAGTTCACCCGCGTTCGCCTCTCGAAAGGACGAAACCTCAAAGAACATCGTTCGGACTTCATCCTCTGTGAGTACCAGACTCGCCCAGATGTTGACCTGTCCGAGTGGGACATTCAACAGGTTCGCACCGTCTACAAGCGCGACGAGTGGCGGCTACAGTTCGTCTGTCGCACCACCATCGACCCGGAACCGCCGGGTGATGAAGTGGCAGGTGTTGACCTCGGGATTTGCAACGTCGCCGCCGTCTCGTTCGGCGGTGAGTCGGTGTTGTACCCCGGTGGCGCACTCAAAGAGGACGAATACTACTTCACGAAGCAGAAAGCCAAATGCGACGATTCCTCGTCCCGTGAGGCTACTCGTCTTGATCGGACGAGAACTGGTCGTCGGACGCACTTCTTGCACGCACTCTCGAAATCAATCGTAGAGGAGTGTGTCGAACGAGGTGTTGGTACACTTGTCGTGGGCGACCTCGGCGGCATCCGTGAGGACGATGAAAACGGCGAACCTCGGAATTGGGGCGACCACGGGAATCTCGACTTGCATGGGTGGGCGTTCGACCGCTTCACGACGCTTCTCGGCTACAAAGCAGAAGCCGAGGGCATCGACGTGGAGTTGGTGTCGGAACGCGACACATCGAAGTCGTGTTCAGCATGTGGTCACACGGATGACAACCAGCGTGTGGAGCGTGGACTGTACGTGTGTGACGCGTGCGGTACGGTTTCGAACGCAGACGTGAACGGCGCGGAGAATATTCGACAAAAGGTACTCCCGAGTCTCGCCACGGATGGCGGTGATAGGGATAACGGCTGGTTGGCACAGCCAGCGGTTCACCTGTTCGACCGTAGCGAGGGCAGTTTCGTCCCGCGAGAACAGGCCGTGAACCGCGAACCGTAATATCCCAACGCGGTCGGGAACCTTCGCACTTTAGTGCGGGGAGGATGTCAAAGCTGACTGAGGGACAACAACGCATGCAAGCAGTCGTTCTCGCCGCTGGCGAAGGCACTCGCCTGCGGCCGCTGACCGAAGACAAACCGAAGGGGATGGTCGAGGTCGCCGGCGAACCCATCCTCACCCACTGCTTCGAGCAGTTGGTCGAACTCGGCGCCGAGGAGTTGATCGTCGTCGTCGGCTACAAAAAAGAGAAGATCATCCAGCACTACGACGACGAGTTCCGCGGGGTGCCGATCACCTACACCCACCAGCGCGAACAGCAGGGCCTCGCCCACGCGCTGCTCACTGCCGAGGAACACGTCGATCAGGACTTCATGTTGATGCTGGGCGACAATATCTTCGACGCGAACCTCCAGGATGTCGTGCGCCGGCACAACGAGGACCGCGCCGACGCCGCCTTCCTCGTCGAGGAGGTGCCCATGGAGGAGGCCTCCCGCTACGGCGTCTGTGACACGAACGACTACGGCGAGATCACCGACGTGATCGAGAAACCCGAGGAGCCGCCGACGAACCTCGTGATGACTGGCTTCTACACGTTCACGCCCGCGATCTTCCACGCCTGTCACCTCGTCCAGCCCTCGAATCGCGGCGAGTACGAGATCAGTGAGGCGGTCGACCTCCTGCTGGCCAGCGGGCGCACGATCGACGCGATCGGCCTCGACGGCTGGCGACTGGACATCGGCTATCCCGAGGACCGCGACGAAGCCGAACGGCGCCTGACCGGTGAGGTTGACGAGGAGGCCGCGGCGGCATCGAGCGAGTAAACTACCCCACCCTACTCCCTCGGCGCATACGCGCCTCGGTCCGTGAGGGTGGGGCCACCGATAGAGCGGAGCTCTATCGAGGCCTCGAAAGGCTTCGCCTTTCGCTGAATCCCCACTGCTTCTACGAGCTCGGGACGAGAAGTTTGTCCAGTTCTTCGAGACCGAACAGCGACCGGTTGTCGCCGAGATCGTCGGCGAGTCCGTCGACGAAGCCGCTCTTCGAGAAGAGGACGAACTCTTCCTCACGCGTGTTCGGTCCCCACCGAGCCCGCTCGGCCGTCCCCAGATAAGAAATCACGATTTCGGAAATCACAATTTCCGAAATGGAGAGTTCTATTTGTGTGGAGATGGTACCAGACGTATGGAGCAATTCGTCGATCGGGATCTCGAACTCGAGCAACTCACGGACTGCTACGAGTCCGGAACGGCGGACTTCGTCGTGATCTACGGACGCCGTCGTCTCGGCAAGAGCGAACTCGTCCGACAGTCCATCGCTGATCGGGACGACGCTGTCTACTACCAAGCAGTCGAGTCCACCGCACAAAATCAGCTCGAACAATTTATCGACGCTGCCACCGCACAGTTCCCTTCGTTGCGCAATGTCCGCCGAGACTGGGAACTACTTCTAGAAGCGCTCGGCGAGCAAGACGCTACCGTAGTCATCGACGAGTTTCCGTTCCTCATCGAGGAGGACGAATCCCTTCCATCCCGGATTCAGCGCGTCTGGGACATGAAATTGCAGGAAACGGGGATGACCATCGTGCTCGTTGGGTCCTCGATCAGCGTCATGGAGGACAAGGTTCTTTCCGGGAGTGCACCGCTGTACGGCCGGCGGACGGCGACGATTGATCTCAAACCCCTCTCTGTAGCCGACTCCCACCAGTTCTTTCCGGACTACGACCCCGAAACCGCCATCACTGCGTGGTCGATCTACGGCGGTACACCGTACTACCTCCAGACCATCGATCCCGACCAGCCGTTAGGAACGAATGTGCAGCAAGCGATCCTTTCGGAGCGTGGACTCCTGTATTCCGAACCTGAGTTCCTCCTCCGTACCGAACTTCGACAACCAAACACGTACTTCAGCATCCTCCGCGCGCTCGCTCACGGGCGTCGCACGCCGAACGAAATCGCTGGCATGGCCGGTGTCGAGTCCAGCTCACTCAGTACGTATCTCCAGAAGCTCCGTCGACTTCGCCTCGTCGAACGTCACATCCCCGTGACGGAATCGCCGACAGCATCGAAACGCGGCCGATACCGAATTGCCGCGCCGCTGTTCCGGTTCTGGTTCCGATTCGTCTATGGTAATCAAGACCAGCTTCGCATGCTCGACGAAGACGCGTACGACGAACTCGTTGTGCCCGAACTAGCGGACTACGTGAGTCCGCTGTTCGAACGACTGTGTCAACGAGCGCTGCCGAATCTCGTCGACCGACGATTCCGTGAGGTAGGGCGGTGGTGGTTCAAGGAACACGAGCTGGACGTTCTCGGCCTTACAGGTGAAGGACTTGTCGCTGGAGAATGTAAGTTCACATCTCACCCCGTGAGCGAAGGTGTTCTCGCGGATCTCGAACGGACAGCATCGGAAGTCAGGTGGGCAGAAAAACCAGCAGACGGGGAACCGCTGTACGTTCTTTTCAGCCGCTCCGGATACACTGATGACCTCGAACGCGTCGCAGAAACGCGTGATGATGTCCTCCTCTTCGGGTTGTCCGATCTGATCGCCACCGATTACAGAATCTAAGAGCCACCTCCTTCGGGACCGGGAAAATGGTACCAATCGCAGTTTGCGATCTGGCCTTTTGGGGCACCGAATCGGCTGTGCTTCTGCTCCCTCTGACTGTCAACCACCTCCGCACACAACGACGCTTACAAACACCCACTTCGCCTACAACACCACATGTCCGACCTACTCGATACTGTCCGCGACGACAACGAGACCGCCCTTTCACGACTCGGCTCCTCGAAGGCGCTGTACGCGATCACCAGCGGCGAGATGGAAGAACAAGCCGTTCTCACCGCCGCGGCCGACCGCGCCCACGCCGCCAGCGAGACGGTCGCCGCGTGGGTGCCCGAAGCGGACGGCGACGACGAGCGCGACTGCTACGACGAGGCCGCCCAACTGACCGCAGACCACTACGAGCAGGTGCTCGACAAGCTCGGCGAGCACGACCCCGACGCGGTCCCGGCGCTACACGAACAGCTCCGCGACGCCGACGACGCCGCCGCGCGCCTCGGTGGCCTGCTCGGCCACACGCTCGTGGCGGGCAAGCTCGTCGAACAGCTCACCGGCTTTTTCGTCGGCGAAGCCGACCCGCAGACGGCGTCGCTGTTCCGCGGCTACGGCGGCGACCTCGACGACCTGCGCGAGGACGTGCTCGAACTGGTCGACGACCTCGCTGTCGACGACGATGCGGTCGCCGCCGCGGCGACAGACGCCGTGCAGGCGGCCTACGAGTCCTACACCGAGCAGCTCGAAGCGATGGGCGTCAACCCCAAGCCCGTCTGCTGAGCTTCTCGGGCGTCCCGACTCACGCGCTGTTTCTCCGGTCTGCTGTGCCGGCCGGTAGTATTGTATAGTTCTTGCAAAAGCATTAACCGTCCGCGTACCGGAGTGTGACTCCACGATGCCGACCACGAGCACCGAACAGCACCAGCTAGCCGCCTCTGCCGTGCGGCGAGCGATCGACCAGCGGCGTCAAGCGACGGTGACCGTCCAGTGAGCGGCGACACCGATCCGAACAACATCGATCCCATGGGAGTCGAGTCGGGAGCAGTCGACGGTAAGGCCGAAACACCGTCCGGAACCGCCGATGGCGGCGCGGCGTCCGCACACGACACCGACCCCAAGTCGCCAACCGATTTCGACCCCGCCGTCGGCCGAGGGCTGCTCGATGTCGACATGGGCCCGAGTTCGGCACTCGCACATCTCTACCGTGGCGAGGTCCACCGCATGAAGCTCTGGCGCGAGCGCCTCGACCGGACGACCAACTGGGCGGTCGTGCTGATGGCCGCGATCCTCACGTGGGCTTTCGGCAGCGCGAACAACCCCCACTACGTCCTCCTGATCGGGAACGCGGCGGTCGCGCTCTTCCTGACGATCGAAGCGCGACGGTATCGCGCCTACGAGACGTGGCGCTCGCGCGTGCGCATCCTCCAGCGGAACGTCTGGGCGCCCGGCCTCGATCCGTCCTCACCGATCAACGACGGCTGGCGCGAGCGCCTGGCCGCTGACTATCGCCGGCCGACGCTGAAGATTCCCGCCGAGGAGGCGATTTCCCACCGGCTTCGCCGGGTGTACCTGCCGCTCTTTGGCATCCTCTCGGGCGCGTGGCTGCTCCGGGTGCTGGCCTTTGGCGACGCCGCGTGGCCCGCCAGCGCCGACATCGGCCAGATTCCGGGCGAGGCCGTCACCGCGATCGTCGTGGTGTTTCTCGCGGCGACGACTGTTGTCGCCTGCCGGCCGCGCTCGTGGCACGCCCGCGGTGAGCTTCGGGAAGAGGATCTCCGCGACGAGTCGGCCACACACCACGCTGACGACTAACAGGTCGGTGCGACACTAGGACAAAAATCGGCCGGGTCGGTGTCTTAGACGCCGGGCAGATCTTCGCGGAACTCTCGGATCTTCTCGCGGGCCGTCTCGACGTGCTCGCTCACGTCCTCGTTCACGTCGTTGTCGTCCAGCACGTCCCGCAGGACGCCGTCCTCGCGGGCCAGTCGGCCGTGGTCGGGCTTGCGGTCTTTCGAGGCCAGCGTCGCCAGCGCGTCCGAGCGCTCGTGGAGGTGCTCGCGCAGTTCGTCGGTCGCTGCAGCTTCGCTGGCGTCTTTGAGTGCGTCGCTCGCGTCGGCGAGTTCGTCGTGTGTCATGGTTCGAAGTATCCACCGTATCGTATAGAACGTTTATCCATTCGTATCGATGGTTGAGGACGCGTGTTGAAACCCCCCTAGGAGCCGCGGCGACGAGTCGCTAGGTTGTTCAACTCGATCTGCACCGTCTACTATGCGTGATAGAAACGTGTACGTAGTTTTTGAATGAGAATCAGGAGACTCCACGAAACTGATTCAACTATCTGCCGCAAAAATAACGGTTTTACATACAGTTCATAATAAATAGGAATCTGCTGCCAGCTGCCGGCACATAACCGGATCTCCAGTAGGCGTACTAAATGATTCTTGGACTCGCGGTGGTCGGGTCTCCATGCCACTTGTTGGATGCAACAATCCACAGAGCACCTCAAATCGCAATATGAGGCAGCGACTACTTCCGGTAGCGAGATGGACGTACATCCTCATTGCAGAGTATCGCCTCGGTCACAAGCCTTATTATATGCCTAAAATAAATTTTTGAATAAAAAGGTAGGAAGGCATTATATCTATTTTCTGCTGATCAACGGTTTCACAGTTCGATAGATTCGGTCGTCTATCCTTCGGACTAAAATCTGCAGTGCTCATGATGCAAAATATAGTAAATTATCTTAAGTTTGGACACTCTAGTCAATCTAATTATGGTTTGTTCGTGCCATCATGAAACACCGCTAAACTGCTGTGATCGGAACCGAGAAAAACTATAGACGTGTTTATAACCAAAGCTACAGGGCCATCGCGTCGCGAGAATCACGTCAGAATGATGGACTCTCGATCCCCCAGTCGATCGATTTCCGTGAGACCGGCTCGGGATCTCGGTCCGTAGACGCTATCAGACCTCGATAACGGTGTTTTCCAGCCGTCCAATGCTCTCGATAGAGATCGATACCTCGTCCTCCGGTGACAGTGTGAACCCCTCCTCGGGAACGAGGGATGTGCCAGTCAGTAGGACCCCCAGCTCCGGGACCGCGTTGTGTGCGGTCCAGTAGTCGACGAGCGTTTCGCAGGTTCTGGCCATCTTCGCCGTCGAGGTCTCGTCTTCGTACAGCGTCTCCCCGTCGCGGTCGATGGTCATCGACATCGTCAGGTCGTGCGGATCGCCGATCGCTTCGGCAGAGACGACACAGGGCCCGAGCGAGCAACACCGGTCGTACACCTTCGCCTGTGGGAGGTACAGCGGATTCTCGCCCTCGATCGAGCGACTGCTCACGTCGTTACCGATCGTGTAGCCGACAATTTCGCCGTCGTACAGCACGATTCCGAGTTCCGGTTCCGGAACGTTCCACGAGGAGTCGCCGCGGACGCCGATCGCCTCGCCGGGGCCGACGGTCCGGCTCGGCGTCGCCTTGAAGAAGATCTCCGGGCGCTCGGCGCCGTAAACGTCCAAATACATTTCGGGCATCCCGCTCTCGGCCTCGCGCGCTTCCTCGCTGATCTCGTAGGTCACACCCGCGGCCCACACTTCCTCGGGGACGATCGGGAGCGCGGCGTCCTCCGGCGCGAAGTCGATAGCCGGAGCGTCCGCTGTCAGGTGGATGGCTAGCTCGTCGACGCCGGTCTCCGCGATGTCGGCGGCTGCGGCGAGGTCGCCGAAATCGTCCAGCCGGGGCTTGACTGCCGTGAGATCGTACGCGGCGTCGCCGTCGTCGGCAATCAGCCTGTCGTCGGACCCGTCGTCGAGCCGGTAGTATCGCATGGAATGAGAGAGAACCTTCGCTATCATAAATCTCCCGCCGGATCGCTCGTGAGGGTAAAACGTTAAAGGCGAATAGAACTGATTAGAGCGTGTGCCAACCGAGTACAGCAACTACGTCGGCGGAGAGTGGACTGACGCACGGAGCGGCGAAACGTTCGAGACGCGCGACCCGGCGAACCCGGACGAAGTGGTGGCGACCTACCCGCAGTCCGACGCGGCGGACACCGAGACGGCCATCGAGGCCGCCGTCGCCGCGAGCGCTGAGTGGGGGTCGACACCCGGACCCGAGCGCGGTCGGATCCTCTCGCGAACGAGCGCGCTCCTCGCGGAGCGCAAGGACGAGCTCACCGACCTCCTCGTCCGCGAAGAAGGAAAGACCCGCAGCGAGGCAGGCGGCGAGGTCCAGCGCGCCATCGACATCTTCGATTACTACGGCGCGAAGGCGAGCGACCTCGGCGGCACGGTCAAAAGCTCCAGCGCTCGGAACACGAACCTGTACACGGAAAACGAGCCGCTCGGCGTCGCGGGGCTGATCACGCCGTGGAATTACCCCATCGCCATCCCCGCGTGGAAGATCGCGCCCGCGCTGGCGGCCGGGAACGCGGCGGTCATCAAGCCCGCGTCGCTCGCCCCCGGCGTGGTCCACGAGATGGCGACGGCGCTCGAGGAGGCCGGCCTTCCGGACGGCGTCCTGAACGTCGTCACCGGTCCGGGTAGCGAGGTCGGCGATACCATCGCCAGCCATCCCGAGGTCGACGCCGTCTCGTTCACCGGGAGCACGGCCGTCGGCAACACCGTGTACGACACGGCGACCGACGACGGCAAGCGCGTTCAGCTGGAGATGGGCGGCAAGAACCCGACGGTCGTCTCCGACAGCGCCGACGTCGAGGAAGCGGCTGACATCGTCGCGTCCGGCGCGTTCGGCGTCACGGGACAGGCCTGTACCGCCTGCTCTCGCGCCATCGTGTACGAGGACGTGTACGACGAGTTCGTCGACGCGGTCGTCGAGCGCGCCGAGGCGATCGAGCCCGGCCCGGGTCTGGACGACCCGGACATGGGTCCCCACGTCAGCGAGTCCGAACTGGAGAGCACCGTCGACTACGTCGGGATCGGGGAGGATGAGGGCGCAACCCTCGAAACGGGCGGCGCGGCGCTCGACCGTGAGGGGTACTTCGTGGAACCTGCCGTCTTCTCGGACGTGGAGCCGGACTACCGGATCGCCCAAGAGGAGATCTTCGGCCCGGTGCTGTCGGTCATCCCCGTCGGCGGCTACGAGGAGGCCCTCGACGTCGCCAACGGCGTCGAGTACGGGCTCTCGGCCAGCATCGTCACGGACGATCACACGGAGGCCAACCGTTTCGTCGACGAGGCCGAAGCTGGCGTCGTGAAGATCAACGAGAAGACGACCGGGCTCGAGCTCCACGTTCCGTTCGGCGGCGTGAAAGCCTCCTCCAGCGAGACGTACCGCGAGCAGGGCGACGCGGGACTTGACTTCTACACCATCAGCAAGACGGTGTACGACAGCTACTGAACGCGGAGCCGTCCGGTCGAGGGAGCGGGCCGGCGTGATCCCGTTCCGGCGCCGCGCCGCCCGCTCCACCTGCCCGTTCCGACGCTCCGCTCGATTCCACGTAACGACTATTACGCCGGCCCGAGACGGTTCCAGCATGGAGATCGAGGCCCTCGCCGACGAGTTCGCCCGGCGGGACTGGCAGGAGATCACCGAAACCGACGACCCGGTTCGGTTCGCCATGGTCGGCGTCGGCTGGTGGACCCGCGAGCAGGCGATGCCGGCCGTCGCGAACGGCGATCTCTGCGAGACGACCGTACTGGTCAGCGGCGACCGCGAGAAGGCTGCCGACGTGGCGTCGTCGACGCCGACCGTCGAGCACGCGATCACTTACGACGAGTTCCACGAGGGGGCAGCCGGCGACGCGTACGACGCCGTCTACGTCGTCACGCCGAACGCGCGCCATCACCCATTCGTCGAGACGGCCGCCGAACTGGACAAGGCGATCCTCTGCGAGAAGCCCATGGAGGCGACCGTCGAGCGCGCCGAGCGGATGGTCGAGGTCTGCGACGAGCACGACGCGACGCTGATGATCGCTTACCGGATGCACACCGAACCGGCGGTCCGCCGCGCGAAGGAGCTGCTCGACGAGGGCGTCGTCGGCGACCCCGTCTTCGTCAACGGGAATATGACCGAGCCGATCCTCGACCTAGTGCCCGATCCCGACCAGTGGCGGCTCGACGGCGAGCTCTCGGGCGGCTGCGCGGTCATGGACATCGGTCTGTACCCCATCAATACGAGCCGGTTCCTGCTCGGCGAGGACCCGGTCGGTGTCCGCGGCACGGTCGCCTCCGTGAATGAGGCGTTCGCGGACGTGCCGGACGAACACGCCGCGTTCCAGCTGGACTTTCCGGGCCACGTCTACGCGGTCTGTACCGCGAGCCAGAACGCCTACATGGCGAGTCACATCTCCGTCATCGGAACGGAGGGCCGCCTGCGGATCGACCCCGCCTTCTACCCGTGGGACGACCGCGCGCTCACCGTCTCCCGGGGCGGCACGACGTTCGACGTCGACTTCGAGCAGGTCGACCAGATGGAAGAGGAGTTCGAGTACTTCGCCCACTGCCTGCTCGCGGGCGAGGAACCGTACCCGGACGGCGAGCACGGCCTCGTCGACATCGAGGCGATCGAGGCCGTCTACGAGGCCTCGGAGACCGACGAGACGGTCGACCTGCGTTGAGGGCCGCCGCCGTCGTCTCGCGTTCTCGTCCCGCGCCGTCCTCGTCACGCGTCGGTCGGTGGACAGTTTTATTATCCGCTCCGCGGAACATCGGGCCATGGCACCGACAATAACGAGGATCGAGAGCCGCGAGTTCGAGTACCCGCTCGAAGACGTTGGGACCGACAAACACGGGTTCAACTTGGTGTACGAGCCCGGCGAAACGACCTACCGGAAACTGTTCGGCGTGAAGATCCACACCGATGAAGGGATCGTCGGCGAGTACGTCGGCGGGAACTCCCCGGCGGCGGCCCAGTACAACATCATCGCGAAGTACCTAATCGGCAAGAATCCGCTAAAGCGCGAGAAGCACTGGTCGGAGATCAAGCGCGCCCTGCGGAAGTACGACCGGATGGGGATGGGCCCCATCGACATCGCGCTGTGGGACTTCGCGGGCAAGTACTACGACGCACCCATCCACGAACTGCTCGGCACCTACCGCGAACGCATTCCAGCGTACGCCTCGACGTACCACGGCGACGAGGCGGGCGGGCTCGACTCGCCCGAGGCGTTCGCCGACTTCGCCGAAGACTGTCTGAACCGGGGCTTCGGCGGCTTCAAGATCCACGGCTGGGGCGGCGGCGACGAGTCCCGCGATCTCACCCGCGAGATAGAAGCCGTCCGCGCGGTCGGCGAGCGCGTCGGCGACGAGATGGATCTGATGCACGATCCGGCATGCGAACTCGAGACGTTCGCGGACGCGCTGGAACTCGGCCGCGCGCTCGACGAGCAGGGATTCTTCTGGTACGAGGATCCCTTCCGTGACGGCGGCATCTCACAGCACGCCCACCGGAAGCTCGCCCGGAAGCTCGACACCCCCATCCTCCAGACCGAACACGTCCGCGGCCTCGAAGTCAAGTCGGACTTCGCGGGCAACGAGGCCACGGACTTCCTCCGCGCGGACCCCGAGTACGACGCGGGAATCACCGGCGCGATGAAGGTCGCACACATGGCCGAGGCGTACGGCCTCGACGTGGAGTTCCACGCGCCCGGCCCGGCCCAGCGCCACTGTATCGCCGCCTGCCGCAACTCGAACTACTACGAGATGGCGCTGGTCCATCCCCACTGTCAGAACACGCAGCCGCCCGTCTACGACGGCGGCTATTCCGACATGATCGATACCGTCGACGACGATGGCACCGTCGGAGTACCGGACGGCCCCGGCCTCGGCGTGGAGTACGACTGGGACTTCATCGAGGCGAACACCACCGGCGCCGTCCACACCTACGAGTGACGGTGGTAATCGACCGTGGACGGCGGGCATCCGCCGTTCGGTCGCGGCACATCACGGGAGGTCGGCTCGCTCGCGATGATCACTCTGGATCCGTTCCCCCGAGCACGTTCTCGCCCGCAGTGGCGCGCATTCCCGGGCGCGATGACGGGACGCACACGTGGCGTCTACGCTGCCGTTTTCTCGACTCCGCTCTCGTACGCCCCGCGGGAAGCAGACTGATATCGATTTCTGCCGACTTGGTCCGCCGGCCAATCGGATCGTCCACCAATAGTGGACGTGGATCGGGGGAGCTGCTGCAGGTCGACTGATGGACGTATTACAGAGTTACCGATGTAAAGAGATGCGTTGCCGCGATACCTCGCCACCCGGATCCTTGTTAAATGTACACGTGGCACGCACGGTCTTGAAAACAGCTGTAGTGGTCGAGCGAACGTTTCGGCGTCTAGTTTTGTTGGACGCGGATCGAGACACCCGGAGGAGCCAGAAGGTGCAGTGCCCATAGGGGTGGACAGTCAGTGCTCCTCGGCACAGCGTCCGGATCAGTCGGGCGATTGTATCGGGAACAGGATACCACCGACCCTCTCGCCCTGTCGGGACGCGGTTCCGACGCTACGACCGTGGCCGACGGCATCTCTCACCGGGGAACCCGAGAAGTTATTTGACAGGAGATCGGACGTGAATTCGATGTCTGGAGACCTCGACGATACGAACGCGTTCGTCGTCGGAGCGAGCCGCGGGATCGGAAGAACGATCGCCGAGGAGTACGCCGCTCGCGGCGCGGATATCGCCGCCCTCGCCCGGTCGGGATCGGCGCTGGAGGAGTTCGCGGCGTCGCTGCCGACCCGGTGCGTTCCGATCGAGTGCGACGTGCGGGACGACGAGGCCGTCGAGCGCGCCGCGACGACCGCGGTCGACACCCTCGGAACGATCGACACCGTCGTCAACAGCGCGGGGACGATCGCACGCGGGCGACTGCACGAGGCGGACGAGGACGACCTGACGGCGGTGATCGACGTGAACCTCGTCGGCGCGCTCCGGGTCAGCAAGCACCTGCTGCCCGCCCTGATGGAGACGGAGGGAACGCTCATCCACGTCTCCTCGGAAGCGGGATCGGTCGGCGTTCCGGAGCTACCGACGTACTGCGCCAGCAAGGGCGGCCTCCACGCCGCGGTCCGCCAGCTCGCGGTCGATTACGGTCCCGACGGCGTCTCGGTGGTGGCGATCGCTCCGGGGACGACGAAGACGTCGATGAACGAGGACGTGCGGGAGCGCGACCCATCGTGGGCCGACGATCGGGCGGCGGGCGTGCCGCTCGGTCGTCTGGGAGAACCGGAGGATATCAGCGATCTCGCGGCGTTTCTCGCGAGGGATCGGTCGGACTATCTCACGGGCGAGGTCATCCACGTCGATGGCGGGTCGACGGCCTGAGAGAGGAAAGATCCGCTCAGTAGTGTTTGGTCTTGAGCTCGACCACGTTGGCGGTGTTCTGGAGCGCCGGGAGGAACTCCTCTTGGATGCGATCGTCGTCGAACTCGTGTTTCGGCCCCGCCACGGAGATCGCGGCGCCGGCCGTCTCGCCGTTGCTCTCGATCGGGACGGCGACCGACCTGACCCCCTTGACGCGCTCTTCGTCCTCCACGGCGTACCCTTGGGATCTGACGGATTCGATCTCGCCGAGCAGCTCGTCTTGATCGACGATCGTGTGTTCCGTCGCCCGCGGGAGCCCGTGACGGTCCGCGATCGCCCGGACCTCCGCGTCGGATTTCTGTGCCAGTATCGCTTTGCCCAGCGCCGTCCAGTGCATCTGGGTGTACTCGCCCGTCGGCGCGTTGTTGAACACGGCTCCCGTCGGCTCCGTCCGATACAGCATCACCCGGTAGCCGTCCTCCTCGTAGCCGATGGTGGCGACTTCGCTCGTCGTCTGGGCCAGCTCGTCGACCTCGCTGCGCCCCTCTTGGTAGAGGCTCATGTTGTGTCGGGCCCGGCCGCCGATATTCAGAAACCGGAGACTGAGGTGGTACTCGCCGTCCCGGTTGATGACGTATCCGATGTCCTCCAGCGTTTTGAGGTAGACGTGGGCCGTGCTCTTCGGGAGGTCCATGTGCTCGGCGAGCTCGCGGACCCCACACCGTTCGAGTTCCCCCACGCTCTCGATGATCTCGAAGACGTTTTCGACCGCTTGGATTCGATTTGGGTCGTCTGTCATTGTGTAGGTGTGGCGTGGCATGCCGGATATCACTTTCGAAGGTTGTCCAACGATACTGGAGGCGTACTGCCGGTATCCAACACCATTATTAATTATAGTATTGTGCGCTGCGTTCCGGATCCCGATGCGATCTGTCACGCGTTCTATCCGGCGAAAATCATGGTGCGACGGCGGGATGTCCGCGGGCGCGCGTCGTCCCACCGACGCAACGTCCCCGCACGATCAGCGGCGTCTTACTGTTCGGTCCGTTCCATCAGTCCCCGCATGTACCCGATCGCAAAGAGCCGCCCCTTCGTGTGGTAGCCCGGATTCGAGTTGTCTTCTCCGACCATCGTCGGGACGTGGTCGGGGCGCATCACCACGTCGTCATCGACGGCCTCTTGGTAGGCCTCCATCGCCGCGAGCATGTCGTTGGGGCCCTCGTCGTGCCACGTCTCGACGAAGTTGTCGGCGTCGCCCTCGACGTCGCGGAAGTGGACGAAGTTGATGCGGTCGCCGAACCGTCGGATCGTCTCCGGCAGATCGACGCCCATCGCGGCGAAGTTGCCTTGGCAGAACGTGATCCCGTTGTGTTCGCTGTCGTAGCAATCGAGAACGCGCTGGTACGCCTCGGGGCTGTTGACGATGCGCGGGACGCCGCCGAGCGACTCCCGAGGGGGATCATCAGGATGGAGGCCGAGTTTCACCCCGGCCTCCTCCGCGACAGGCGTCACTTCTTGGAGGAAGTACTCTAGGGCCTCCCAGATTTGCTCGCGAGAAGCGTCGACCGCCTGCTCGGCTCCGTCCCTATGCATCCGATCGTCGGAGTATGCGGTCACTAGCGATCCACCGCGCGCCTCGACGTGCGCCTCGGTTCGCGCCCAGCGGATGCCGACCATCCAGTCGTAACAGACGACCGGGATGTCGAGCTCCCCGCAGTGCCTGATAAACTCCTTGAACTCCTCGATGTCCTCGTCGCGACCCTCCAGTCCAAGCCTGACGCGGTCGGTCAGCGGGACGCTCCCCTCGATGACGCTGACGTCGAGCCCGGCGTCCTCGTACCAGTTCTTCGTGTGCAACAGGTCGTGGTACGACCAAGACGTTTTGCCGTCACCGATCTCCAAGGTGTGAACGACGGCGTTGGTCACGCCCATCTGTTTGGCGAGCTGCCATCTGTCGTCCGGCTGTGGCGGTAAGACTACCGCTAAGTCGACCATGGACAGATGATTTAGAACTACGAATAAATAGCTTTCTTTCCCCGAGCTGATTTGCCGAAGCTCCAATCGATCGGACGCTTCGATCCGCGAGCGGCCGGTACTGCCGGGGGAAGATAGAAATACTCTGCCGTGTGAGATTTCAACGGATTACACATGAGCGAGACGTTCGACGGAGAGACTGCCATCGTCACGGGTGCATCGAGAGGGATCGGCAGCGGGATCGCGATCAAACTCGCGGAGCAGGGGGCATCGGTGATCGTCAACTACCGCTCTTCCGAACGGCGAGCGGAATCGGTCGTCGACGAGATCGTGGACCGCGGGGGAGAAGCCGTCGCGGTGCAGGCCGACGTGAGCGATCGCGACGACGTGGCGGCGATGGTCGAGGCGACCGTCGATCGCTTCGGCTCGCTGGACGTGATGGTGAACAACGCGGGGATGACGACGCTGGGTCCGGCCGAAGAGATCGACGTCGAGGACTGGCGGCGGGTGATCGACGTGGACCTGACGGGCGTGTTCATCGGGTGTCAGGCGGCGGGCCGGCAGATGCAGTCCCAAGCCGACGGCGGGGCGATCGTCAACGTCTCGTCGATGATGGGCGAGATGGGGTTTCACATGCGGGCGCCGTACTGTGCGGCGAAGGCGGGCGTGATCAATCTCACCCGAACCCTCGCCGTCGAGTGGGCGGAGGACGATATCAGCGTGAACGCGCTCGCGCCGGGGTTCATCCAGACCGACATCACGGACCAGACGCAGGATTCGGCCGGATACACCGACGACGACATCCGTCGACGCACGCCGATGGCGCGGTACGGCACCGTCGAGGAGATGGCCAACTGCGTGAGCTTCCTAGCACGCGGGGACACGTACGTCACGGGCGAGGTGCTTCGGGCCGACGGCGGATGGACGTCCGACGCTTGGCGATACCACGAAGATCGCGCGTGACATCGCCAACTCGGTACTGTCTGAATGGTTGGTGGTGACAACTGCCACATTACAAAGTTTTATATAATTGTGCCCGGTCGTCTATGATGAACCATGTCAAATGGGTCATCCGTTGTTAGCAGACGCTCGCTGATCAAGGGTATCGGTACGGGCGCTATCGCAGCGACCGCCGGCTGTTCCGGCCTCACGGGAGGCGGCGGCGGTGGCGGTGGCGTCGACATGACGATCGCCAGTACGTTCGAGCCGGGACACATCTTAGTCCAGACCTCCGAGATGTTCAAGGAGAACATCGAGGAAGAGTCGGACGGCGATATTTCCGTCCAAATCAGCGCCGGCGGTGCCTACGGCTCTGAAGACGAGACCGGCGAGATCGTCAGCCAAGGCGGCGTCGAGGCTCACGCCGCGGGTAGCTTCCCGTACTTCCAGTTCGCGCCCGAGTACTGGTTCTTCGGGTGCCCGTTCGTTCTCTCGAGCTACGACCAGCTGCTGTCGGTCTTGGAGAGTGACCAGATGCAGGAGGCACACGACGCGCTCGTCGAGAGCGGGAATCAACGCCCCATCGGCCAGCAGATCTACCGCGGTGCGCGCCACTTCACCTCGAACTCGCCGATCCGCGGCCCGAGCGACGTCGATGGACTCAACCTGCGCCTGCCGGAGCTCGACCCGTGGGTCGCCATCTGGGAGCAGGTCGGTGCCTCGCCGACCCCGATTGCGCTGGACGAGCTGTACAGCGCGCTCGAACAGGGGACGGCGGACGCATCGGAGGGCGGCGCGGAGCAGATCAGCGCGTTCAACCTCCACGAGGTCCAGAGCCACCTGAGCCTGACGGGCCACCTGATCGCGAACGGGAACATCTACATCAACGACGACTTCTACCAGGGGCTCGACGAGACCCACCAAGACATGATCATGGAGGTCGGCCAGTCGGTGACGGAGACCGCCTCGGAGGAATCCCAGTCGAGCGAGGAGGACCTGATTCAGGAGCTGGGCGAGCAGGGTATGACGATCGTCGAGGATGTCGACACCGAAGCGTTCCAGGAGCAGGCGGCACCGGCAGTCGAGCAACTGTTCGAAAACACGTGGGCCTTCGACTGGGAAACCGTCCGGAATATGTGACCGGTAGATCCGTAAAGATGATTAGGTGAGCTAGATACTGTTTCACTTACAATGGAAATCGATCAATCACTCGACCTGAAGCGGGATCACCTCCTGGACAGGATCATCCTCTACAGCGCGACGGCGCTGTTTACGTCGACGATCGTCCTGACCACGCTTCAGGTGTTCATTCGGCTGTTGAACCTGCCCACGTTCGGCTTCCTTCACTGGACCCAGCCGGCGGCGCGGTTCGTGCTCGTCATCGCGACGTATCTGGGTGCTGCCGTCGCCATTCGGAACAACGAGCAGATCGCGATCCAGTTCCTGCTCGAACGGCTCGCGAACTGGAAGCCGTGGCTCGGCTACTTGGTGAAAGTGCTCGGAAAACTGGTTACCGCCGGCTTCCTGCTCGTCGCCCTCGAAGGGACGGTCATCACGACCATCGATGACTGGGCGACGTCGATCGGTGGAATCGGATTCGTCACGTCCGGTCATCTCTACCTCGGGATCGGCATCGGCCTCGCGCTGATGCTGCTCTACACCGCGATCGACCTCGTGGCGCTCGTACGAGAGATCCTGGCGTGGACGGGCGACGAAACCAGCGGTAGCCAGCTCGAGGAGGGGATGGCCGATGAGTGAGGTGCTCATTATCGGCACTCTGTTCCTCGGGACGCTCTTGGTCCTGTACGCGCTCGGCGTCTCCGTTGGGATCGCCATGGGCGCCACCTGCGTCATCGTGATGCTATCTCCGTTCGGGCGCGGACTCAACCCCGGGCTGATCGCTCAACAGCTGCTCTACGGGCTCAACAGCTTCACGCTGCTCGCCATCCCGTTCTACCTGCTGCTGGGACGGTTGATGAACCGCATCGGGATGACACAGCGCATCTTCTCGCTGGCGAACTCACTCGTCGGGCAGTTCCGCGGGGGGATCGCCCACGTCAACATCGTCGCGAGCATGATCTTCTCGGGGATGTCCGGCCTCGCGGTCGCCGACGCCGCGGGACTCGGTCGCGTCGAGTACACCGCGATGCGCGACCAGGGGTACGAGAAAGACATCTCGCTGGGCGTCACCGGATCGTCCGCGATCATCGGCCCGATCATCCCGCCGAGCGTGCCGATCATCATCTACGCCGTGCTGGCCGAAGAGTCGATCGGCGAGCTGTTCCTCGGCGGGATCATCCCCGGGATCCTCATCGGTATCTTCCTGATGGCGCTCGTCTTCCTGATCGTGCACCTGCGGGGGTACGAGTCCGAGGATTCCTTCGATCTGGGGGATTGCTGGAAGAGCTTGAAGGAGGCGGTATTCCCGCTGTTTGCCCCGATACTCATCGTCGGCGGCATCCTCTCGGGTATTTTCACCGCCACCGAAGCGGGGGCCATCGCGGTCGTCTACACCATCTTCCTCGGGATGTTCGTCTACGACGAACTCTCCCTCCGGGGGCTGTTCGAGGAGCTCCAGTACGGGATGGTCGAGACGTTCTCGCTGACGTTCATCGTCGGCGTGGCGTCGCTGTACGGCCTCGTCGCGCTCCAGCTGCAGCTGCCGATCCTGATGGCCGAGTCGATCACGAACTTCTCGGGCGATCCCACGATCGTGATCCTGCTGCTGGTCGGGCTCCTGCTTGTCGTCGGGACGTTCATGGAGACCATCGCCGCGATCACGATCCTCGTTCCGATTTTCATGCCGATCCTGGAGATTACCGGAATCGATCCGCTCCACTTCGGCATCGTGATGATCCTGACGCTGATGCTGGGTCTGCTGACGCCGCCGTTCGGCGTCATCCTCTTTGTCCTAGAGAAGGTGACCGACGCGACGCTGGAAGAGGCGATGAAGGCAGTCTTGCCCTACTACGTGCCGATCCTCTTGGTGTTGCTGATCACCATCTTCGTCCCGGAGGTCGTCACGTACCCGGTGACCGAACTGATGGGCGGCTGAGGCGGCCTTCGTTTTCTCCCCTCGTCGCCGGCGCCTGAACCAACGGAAACACTTTTTCCGGTTGCCAGTGAGTACCACCCGTGAGAACGTTTGAGGGCTACCCGCGGGACGACGGCCCCGCCGGTGTACGAAACTACGTGGCAGTGATACCGACGTCGGTCACGGCGTCGCCGGTCGCGGCGGAGATCGCCGATCGATCGGCCGAGACCGTCCGAGCGACGCCGCACCAGATGGGGACCGATCCGCCGGCGGCGGCTCGCGATCAGGTCGAGCGAACGCTGACGGGCGTCGGCAGCAACCCCAACGTCGGCGCGGCGCTGGTCGTCGATCTCGGCACGGAGGCGATCGACGCTGACGATATCGCCGACGCGGTGGCGGCGACCGGGCGCGGCGCGGCGACGCTCTCGATCCGCGAGGCGGGCGGGACGGCGGCCGCAGTCGAGGAGGGAACGGAACTGGCCCGCTCCCTTCGCGAGGAGATCTCCGGCGCGCGCCGGGAGGAACGCGGCGCGGACGAACTAGTCTTCGCCGTCGAGTGCGGCGGCTCCGACGCGACGAGCGGGATCGCCGCCAACCCGGCCGTCGGGGCGGCCTGCGACCGCTTGGTCCGAGACGGCGGCACGGCGACGTTCTCCGAGACGCCGGAGTTCATCGGCGCCGAGCACGTCTTGGCCGAGCGGTGCGCGGACGAGGGCGTCAGAGAGCGACTCCTCGATCGCGTCGAGCGCCGGGAGGCCACGGCCGAACTGATGGGCGTGGACCTGCGAGGCGCGCAGCCGAGCCCCGGCAACCAAGAAGGCGGTCTGACGACCATCGAGGAGAAGAGCCTCGGCGCCATCTCGAAGGGCGGGACGACCCCGGTCCGCGGCATCGTCGACTACGCCGAGCGGCTCCCGACCGGGGGTGGGTTGGTGCTGATGGACACGCCGGGGTACGACATCGAGAGCGTCGTCGGCAAGGTCGCCGGCGGTGCGCAGGTCGTCGCCTTCACGACCGGGCGGGGATCAACGACCGGGAACCCGCTGGCACCCGTGATCAAGGTGACGGGGAACCCGAAGACGGCGGACCGCCTCGCCGCGAACGTCGACGTCGACGCGAGCGACGTGATCGACGGCGAGTCGATCGACGCCGTCGGCGAGCGGATCTACGAGACGCTGCTCGCGGTTGCCGGCGGCGAGCGGACCGCGGCGGAGCGCCACCGTCTGGAGGAGTTCGCCGTCAACGAACTCCAGCCGAACGAACTCGCGGAGTTGCGGGGTGACGCATGAAGGGGACGGTCCTCGGCGACGCGGGGCTGTACATGACGGCCCGGGACAACGTCGTCACGGCTATCGACGACTTGGAGGCCGGCACGGAAATCCCGCACGACGGCGTGACGGTCGAACTCGCGGAGGCGGTCCCGTTCGGCCACAAGATCGCGCTGGTGGCGATGGAACCCGGTGACGCCGTCGTGAAGTACGGCGAGACGATCGGGGAGGCCGTCGAGCCGATCGCTCCCGGCGAGTGGGTGCACACGCACAACTGCGAGAGCAGGCGCGGCCGAGGCGACCGCGCCGTAGGCGACGGGGAGGTGGCCTGATGTCGGCGCCGACTGGCGTGGCTTCGGACCGCGAGCCGACGCCGTCGTTCGACGGTTACCGGCGGGAGGACGGGCGCGTGGGCGTGCGGAACCGCGTGCTAGTCGTCCCGTCGGTGATCTGCTCGCACGTCGTCGCCGAACGCGTCGCCGAGAGCGAAGAGAGCGCCGTCTGCGCTCCGCACGACCACGGCTGCGGGCAGATCGGCGACGACCACGACCAGACCGAACGGACGCTTCTAAATCTCGCCCGCAATCCGAACGTCGCGGGCGCGACCGTCGTGGGGCTGGGCTGTGAACACCTCCAGAGCGGGCCGTTCGCCGACCGGGTCGCCGAGAGCGGCGTGACGGTCCGCGAGACGGCGATACAGGACGCGGGCGGCACCGACCCCTGCGTCGAGAAGGGCGCCGCGGCAACAGCCGATCTGGCGGCGGCCGCGGCGGACGCGGATCGGACTGGCGCGACGCTCGCCGACCTCACCGTCGGCGTCGTGAGCTCGGACCTCGACGAGTCGACGCGGACGGTCGCGGATCCGCTCGTGGGCGATACCGTCGACGCGCTAATCGACGCCGGCGCGCGCGTCGTCGTCGCCGGGACGGATCGTCTCACAGCCCACCGGGACGCGGCAGCCGACCGCGCCGCGACGGCGACCGTCGCCGACTCGGTCCGGACCGTCGGCGAACGCGACGCCGGCCGCCCCGGGAACGCCCGTCGCGTCGCCCGGCGCGCGGCCGACGCACCGTTCGACGAGATCGTCGGGGCGTGGGGAAGCGCGAGCGTCGACGAACTCGTCCCGTACGGCGGCCGCGCCTCGACCGGCAGCGGGCTGACGCTGGTCGACTCCCCCTCCCGCTTCGAGGAGGCCGCGACCGCGCTCGCGGCGGCCGGGGCGTCGGTCGTCGTCCACGTCACCGCGGACGGGGTGCCGACGGGACATCCGGTCGTCCCGGTACTCAAGATGACCGGCGACGGAGCGACGGCGGAGGCGCTCGCGGACGATATCGACCTCGACGCCCGAGCGGCCGACATCGACGCGGTACTCGGCGAGCTCGGTCGCGTCGCCGGCGGCGCCCGGACCGCGAGCGAGGAACACGGGCTGACGTCGTTCGCGATCAGTCGCGTCGGGCCGTCGCTGTAGGGCGGCAGCCGGACCGCCGACGAACGGCTCCGTTTCCGCGGTCGACGATCCGCGGGCCGAACGGCGACGACCCGAGTGATTCGAGGCGGGGAAAAGAATAATACAGCAACACGTCACGTAGAACACGAGATGACACTGTTTGAACACGGTTCGGTAGCGGGTCGGCAGCAGACGGCCCGAACGCCCGGCTGCGACGGGCCGGAACGAACCGACGGCACTGCTTGGAGCACCTCGGAGGCGCCGGCATGAGAGCGGCGCCGCTCGTCAAGGCGGGAACGTTCGAGCCGGAAACCAGGGAGCGCCCGACGCCGGGGCCGTCGGAGGTGCTCGTCGAAGTGAGTGACGTGGGCATCTGCGGCTCTGACGTCCACTGGTACGAGCACGGCGAGATGGGCGACCGGGTCGTCGAGGACCCGCTGGTGCTCGGCCACGAGAGCGCCGGGACGGTCGTGGAAGTCGGCGCGGAGGTCGACGACCACGCTGTCGGCGACGCCGTGACGATCGAGCCCGGCGTTCCCTGCGGCGAGTGCGAGCACTGCCGGCGTGGAGCGTACAACCTCTGTCGGGCGGTCGAGTTCATGGCGACGCCCGGTACCGATGGCGCGTTTCGGGAGTACGTCGCTTGGCCCGCGGAGTACGTGTACGGTCTCCCGGCGTCCGTCTCTCCCCGCGAGGGGGCGCTCTGCGAGCCGATAAGCGTCGGCGTCCACGCCGTTCGGCGCGCCGAGGTTGGAATGGGCGATTCGGTGCTCGTCATGGGTGCGGGCCCAATCGGACTCCTCGCCGCCGACGTGGCACGGGCGGCCGGAGCCGCAAACGTGGCCGTCGTCGACGTCGTCGACTCGAAGCTCGACCGGGCTCTCGACCGCGGCGCAGACCTCGCGATCGACAGCCGCGAGACGAACCCCGCCACGGCGGTCCGCGACGAGTTCGGCGCGGGCGTCGACGCCGCGATCGAGGCCACCGGAGCGCCGCCCGCGATCGAGGCGGTGCTCGACACGCCCGGGCCGGACGGCACCGCGGTGCTGGTCGGCCTCGCGCCCGACGCCGAGGTGCCGGTGGACACGTTCGAACTGGTCCGGCGGCAGGTCGACGTGCGGGGGAGCTACCGATTCGCCAACACGTACCCGACGGCGATTTCCCTGCTCGCGAGCGGTGACGTGGACGCGGCCGGAATCGTCGACTTCGACCTGCCGCTCGACCGGATCGGCGACGCGTTCGAGCGGGCCACGGAGCCCGACGTGGTCAAGGGCATGATCTCGACGGACTGACCGGGAACTCGACGGATACGCGGCCGAAGATTTATGTTCAAACGGACACCGTGTTTCGGCATGGTAATCGTCGCAGCTATCAGCGGATCCGAGCAGTCGATGGAGATCGCCGCGCAGGCGGACGAGCTCGCGCGGGCGTTCGACGACGAACTCCACCTCGTCCACGTCGTCGAGGAGACCGAGTACACGCGGCTGGTCGAAAAGCAGTCCGGCGCGCGCGAGACGGATTCGGGATCCGTCGAGGAAAACGCCGCCACCGCGGCGATGGAGGGGGTCGACGAGATTGTCGATGCCGACTACGAGATCGTCGGCCGCGTCGGGAATCCGAGCAAGACGGTTCTCGACTACGCGGACGAGGTCGACGCCCGGTACGTCGTCGTCGGGGGCCGGTCCCGTTCCCCGACGGGGAAGGCGTTGTTCGGCAGCGTCACTCAGTCGATCCTCCTGAAGACGGAACGTCCCGTCGTGACCATCACGGAGACGAAGTAGCTGATCCGAGTCGACCATGATGTCACAGCCGCGACTAGCTGATCCGGGCGACTGCTCCCCAGCTAGAACTGACACGAACATTGCAATGCTTATCCCGATACGCACGAAGGTGGACGTATGAGCACAGGTTCGGTAGAGCAGTTCCAACAGTCGTTGTCGCGTCTAGACACCGCGTGGACCGTCGTCTCGCCCGACGATCTGGCGACGACGGTCGCCGACTTGGTCGATCCCCCCGCGGTCGGAGCCGAACTGCCGTTCGACGATCTCTCGCTCGCCGAGACGCCGGTCACCCTCGGCCCGTCGCCCGCACAGCTCAGGGACGCGGTGACGGGCGTGACGGGATCGCGTATGGGTATCGCCTCGCTGGGGACGGTCGCCGTCGAGTTCCGAAAAGAGGGCGACGAGTTCGTCGCGCTGTACCCCGAACGACACGTGGTAGTGATCAAAGCGAGCGACCTTCGGTCGGACCTCGGGGACGCCTTCGGCTGGATCCGGCGGGAGTTCGAGGCCGATCGACAGTCGTTCATCCTCGCGACGGGACCGAGTTCGACCGGCGACATGGGCGCACTCGTACAGGGTGTCCACGGACCCGAACAGGTCCACATCGTCATCGTCAGGGACAATGAGTGAATCAGAACAACTGGATGCCGACCGCATCCGCACGCTACTCGAATCGGAGGGTGACGAGATCAAGGAGAACACGCGCCTGTTCAACGCCGAACGGTACGACGCGGTGGAGGCCGTCGGTGAGGACGAACATGAGGACAACCGGTCCCGAGCACGGGAAATAAAGGAGGACGCGATCGAGCGTCTCCCGGAACTCATCGAACGGACCAGAGAGGCCGTTGAGGCGAACGGCGGGACGGTGTACGTCGCCGACGACGCCGCCGATGCGAACCGATACGTTCGCGAGGTCGCGGCCGACGCCGACGCCGACAGCGTCGTGAAATCGAAGTCGATGACGACCGAGGAGATCGACCTGAACGAGGCGCTGGAGGCCGACGACCTCGATGTCTGGGAGACCGACCTCGGCGAGTTCGTCGTCCAGGTCGCCGAGGAAGCGCCGTCGCACATCGTCGGCCCGTCGCTCCACAAGTCCCGCGAGGATATCACGGAGCTGTTCGAACGGGAGTTCGACCCGGAAGAGTCGCTCGACTCCGCGGAGAAGCTGACGGCGTTCGCACGGGAGTACCTCGGCGGGCGCATCGACGACGCGGACGTCGGCATCACGGGCGCGAACTTCGTCATGGCCGACAGCGGGTCGATAGCGCTGGTGACGAACGAGGGCAACGCCCGCAAGTGCGCGTCGATCCCCGACACGCACGTCGCCGTCGCCGGAATCGAGAAGATCATCCCCTCGGTCACCGAGCTGGAGCCGTTCGCGGAGCTCATCTCGCGGTCTGCGACGGGGCAGGAGATCCCGCAGTACCTGTCGCTGCTGACGCCGCCGGTCGACACGCCCGCGATCGACTTCGACAGCGAGGACGAGCCGAACTTCGGGAACAGCGACGCGGACAGGGAGTTCCACTTGGTGCTCCTCGACAACGGCCGGCGGGCGATGCGCGAGGACGACGATCTCCGCGAGACGCTGTACTGCATCCGCTGTGGCGCCTGCGCGAACTCATGTGCGAACTTCCAGTCGGTCGGCGGCCACGCCTTCGGCGGCGAGACGTACACGGGCGGTATCGCCACCGGCTGGGAGGCCGGGATCGAGGGCAACGACGTGGCGGCGGAGTTCAACGACCTCTGTACCGGCTGTTCCCGCTGCGTGAACGCCTGTCCGGTGAAGATCGACATCCCGTGGATCAACACGGTCGTCCGGGATCGCATTAATCGCGGGAAGGATCCCGGCTTCGACGACATGCTCGTCGACGGGTTGATCCCTGATGAAGAGGAGAGCGGGACGCCGCTCCGGAAGCGCTTCTTCGGGAACTTCGAGACGATGGCGAAAATCGGGAGCGTGACCGCGCCGCTCTCGAACGCCGTCGCCTCGACCGGCCTCGCGCGGACGGCGATGGAGTCCGTGCTGGGCGTCGACGCCCGACGCGATCTGCCCGAGTTCGAGCGCACGACGTTCCGCGACTGGGCCGGGAGCCGCGAGTCCCGCGTCGAGGAGCCCGCCCGTCGCGTCGCGCTGTATCCGGACGTGTACACGAACTACGTGCAGACCGAGCGCGGCAAGGCCGCTGTCCGCGTGCTGGAGGCGCTCGGCTGCGACGTCGTCGTCCCCGACGTCGGCGGTTCGGGGCGCGCGCCGCTGTCCCAAGGGATGATCGCGACGGCCGAACGGAAGGCCGAAGCCGTCGCCGAATCGCTCGACCCGTACGTCGAGGACGGGTACGACGTGGTCGTCGTCGAACCCAGCGACCTCGCGATGTTTCGCCGCGAGTACGAAAAACTGCTCCCCGCGGAGGATCACGAGCGACTCGACGAGGGGAGCTACGAGATTCTAGAGTACGTGTTCGGCCTGCTGGAGAACGGCGCAGACGCCGACGCCTTGCCCGCGGGTGACGGTGACGGCGTCGCGTACCACAGCCACTGCCAGCAGCGAACGCTCGGCCTAGAAGCGTACACCGAGACGGTGCTGGAGCGGCTGGGGTACGACGTGTTCACCTCCGACGTCGAGTGCTGCGGGATGGCGGGGAGCTTCGGGTACAAAACCGAGTACTACGACCTGAGCATGGACGTCGGCGCGACGCTGGCCGACCAGTTCGAGGCGGTCGCCGACGAGCGGACGGTCGTCGCCAGCGGCACCTCCTGTATGGAGCAACTCGACTCGCTGCTATCGCCGGGGACGCGTCACCCCATCGAACTTCTCGATCCCGCTGGCCGATAGTCTCCCGAGGCCGTCCGCAGGTAGTCCCGGCAATCGGGGGATCGTCTACCTCGGGTAACTTCTTTATATCGAGGATCCGATAGCCGAATGTACCATGACCCGGAAGTCTACGGATACGATACGCACAGTCGACACCGACCTCTACCGCGTGCCGAACGAGCAGGTCCTCGAGGATGCGACGCAGTCGTTCGACACGCTGGAGATCGTCTCGGTCACCGTGGAGTCGGAGGGCGCTCGGCGCGGATTCGGATTCACCTACACGATCGGCCGCGGCGGCGCTGCGATCAAGCGCTTCCTCGACGACGAACTCGTCCCGCTACTGGAGGGCCAGCCGGTCTCCCCCCGTAGGGTGCGGTCGAACTTGCGGGGGAACACGACGTTTGTCGGGCGCGAGGGGATAAGCGAGTTCGCCCTCGCTGCGGTCGACATCGCGGTCTGGGATCTCCTCGGGAAGATCGCCGGGCTCCCGTTGTGCGAACTCCTCGGCGGGGCTCGACAGGACGTGCCGATGTACGAGACCGATGGTGGCTGGCTCCAGTACGACGCGGACACACTCGTCGAGAACGCGAAGGGGATCGCCGAGGACGGGTTCGCGGGCATGAAGATGAAGGTGGGATCGTCGGTCGATCGCGATGTCACGCGCGTGCGTGCCGTTCGGGACGCGCTTCCAGCCGACCTAGACCTGATGCTCGACGCCAACTGCTCGTACACGGTGCCGGAGGCGCGTGACCTAGCCGGCCGACTCGACGATGCGGCGATAACTTGGCTGGAGGAACCGCTTCCCAAGGGCGACTACACGTCGTACGCCGACCTCCGCGAGCGCATCGACATCCCGATCGCCACCGGCGAGAACTTCTACAACGAGACGCAGTTCCGGCAGGTGATCGACCGCAACGCCGTCGATTACCTGCAGCCCGACGTCTGCCGGGTCGGCGGGATCTCGCCGTGGGTGAACGTCGCCGAACAGGCGGCGGCGACTGGACTCGCCCTGTCGCCGCACTACATCGAGCCGCTCCACGCCCACCTCGCGTGTGCCTTCGACAACGTCCCGTACATCGAACACCACTCAACCGTGTTGGACGAACTACTCGCCGATCCCGTCGCGGTCGAGGATGGTGAGATACTCCCGCCCGACCGTCCTGGACACGGGATGGCTTTCGAGGGTGCGGACGCGTACCGGGTAAACTGATCTCCGCCGTCCGCGCGACCTCGTCGGCGGCCGCGAACCGGCGTCCATCCATCGTGGACGCAATTCAGGGGCGCCAGTCGTAGATCGGCGACCGATGAATTACAATCTTATGTCTGTAAATCCACGGCGGTTCTCGGGTATCTTAATGAATGATAATAAAATACTCTGCGTCCGACTCGTCAATCTGCCCTTCACTGAATTCCAACGGTGTCTATTTTTGTTGGACACGCTCCGTTTGCGCCCCGGAGACGCACCCGGCCGGTCGAACGAGAACACCGGTTTGCAGGTCTCGGAGTACAGGAACGCCTCGAACGCCGCCATCGGTGTGCATGCCGGTGATCGAGAAGTTCTTGCAGACGTTCGACCCGTTCTTGCACTGAAAACAGTCGCCGCAGCGGCGGATCGGTTCCTTGATCTCCTTGTCGACGACCGAGAGACCATCGACCTCTTCGCCGATTGCGGCGACGGTCCCGGCGTACTCGTGACCCATCACTCGCGGGGTGCGTAACCACCAGAATACTTATACCGGTCGGGATGAACCCTCCTCGTATGCGACGAGTTCGATTCAGCGACCCAGCCGGGAGCGTCAGAGCTGGAATCTGGACCGAGAATGGCATCGAGTTCGGTGGACGGACGTACGACCCCGAGACGGTCGACGTGCGCTCCCCGGTCAAGCCGAGTAAGATCGTGTGCGTCGGTCTCAACTACGCCGACCACGCCGAAGAAGAGGGCATGGAGCTGCCCGATCGACCGATGCTCTTTTTGAAACCTCCGAACACGGTGTCCGGTCACGGCGACGAGATCCCGCTTCCACCGGGCAAAGAATCGGTGGAGTACGAGGCCGAACTCGGCGTCGTCATCGGCGAGCAGTGCCGCAACGTTCCGGAGGATGAGGCGATGTCAGTCGTCGACGGGTTCACCTGTCTCAACGACGTGTCGAACCGCGACGACCAGCGCGTCGAGCAGAACTGGGTCCGCGGGAAGGCGTTCGACAACGCCGCGCCGATAGGACCGGTCGTGGCGACACCCGACGAGGTCCCCGAGGACGCCGACGTCGAACTGCGTGTCAACGGCGAAGTACGACAGAGTTCGAGTCGCGACCAATTCATCTTCTCGGTCGAGGAACTGATCGCGGAGATCACCGCGTACATGACGCTGGAACCGGGCGACGTGATATCGACCGGAACCCCCGCCGGCGTCGGTCCGCTCTCCGACGGCGACATCGTCGAGGTCGAGGTCGAGGGCGTCGGCGTCCTAGAAAACGAGTTCGCAAGTCGGTAGGACCGCGCCTCTCGATCCCGTCTCGCTTTGTGCCGTGGCGGCGCGAAACCGGACAGAAGTTTAATGATCGCTCACGATACACAGTAACACGTCATCAATGACCTATCGAGCGGGGATAATCGGCACCGGCGGAATCGCCGGAATGGGAATTCTCGGGATGCACGACGAGGACGCCATCGGACAAGAGAAGATACGCGCCAGCCACGCGGGCGGGTACGACGCCACGCCGGGCGTCGATCTCGTCGCGGTCGCCGACGTCGACGAGGCGAACCTCCGTCGGTTCGGCGAGGCGTGGGAGATTCCGGCCGAGCGCCGCTACGACGGCCACGAGGCGATGCTGGCCGAGGAGGACCTAGACGCGGTGTCGGTGTGCACGCCGTCGTTCCTGCACCGCGACCACGTCGTCGACGCCGCGCGGTCCGCGGCCGCTCCCGACGTCATCTGGTGCGAGAAGCCGATCGCCTCCGGCGTGTCCGACGCCGAGGAGATGATCGAGGCGTGCGACGACGCCGACGCGGAGCTGCTTGTCAACCACTCCTTCCGGTTCACGGACAAGCTGCAGCGACTCCACGCGCTGATACAGGAGGACGACCTCTTGGGCGAGGTCCACTCGGTGTCGAGCCAGTTCAGGATGGAACTGCTCCGGAACTCGACTCACCTGCTCGACATGCTTGTCTATCTGTTAGACGCGCGGGCAGATCGGGTCTCCGGGTACATCTCGGGGGAAAACGAGGCGGTCGATTCGCTCGAAGCGGACAGGGACGTCGACGACGCCGCTGGCGGGGGGTACGTCCTGCTGGATGACGGAACCTTCGCCACGATCGACTGCACCATCCCGCGAGACGATTCGTCGATGGCCCTCTCGTTCGTGGGGAGTGAAGGCAAACTGTACCTGAACAACGACGACGGCGAGTGGCGCTACTGGTCGCTTGAGGACGGGGAGCACGTCGAGGAGCCGCTGCCCGGCATCGAGGACGCGTGGACGTGGGACGACGACTACGAATCGGCCTTCGAGAACGCCGCCAACCACGTCTTCGACCTGCTCGACGGCGAGGCGACGAACCGCTCGCCGGGAAGGGAGGCGCTCCGATCGCTCGAGATCATCGTCGGGTTCTACATCTCCCACTACACGAGCGGTGACGTTTCGATCCCGCTCGACAGGCCGCTTCGCGACGTGACGATCACGTCTTGGTGACGGTTTGGGATCCGGACGGAACGCGACGACATTGAGTCCGGAACTACGACATAATGCTTTTCGAAGAATAATAAAGTACTAATTAGATCTCCGAAATGCCTACTTTCCTATGGGAAATCAGCCGAGCGAATCGACGATCCGCACGGGGAGCTTCGGCTGGGTCTGTGGCGGTAAAAGGAGCTCCTGACCTCTGGCCGGGCATGTGTGTTCTCAGAAAAGCATATATTCGGGACTTACCCGGTATTATTTGGTGAGTTTTGAACTACTTGGAGTATTTTGGTGTATATTGGTGTTGCAAGGAGAATTTTGTTTATATATTTGGATAGAGGGTGTGGAGATGGCGCTCAGACGATTTCGGGGCATTAACCGTTGTATACCGGTTCTATACTCGACTTGCACCGAATAAATCTCGCCGGGTCAAGACGGTGAACGAGAGTGGTTGTGGCCGCGTCTCCACGTGGTCCCAGCCGAACATTGCGACGGCGTTGACAACGATCGGTGGATAGGAATCTCTCCGGCCGTCGTAGATATATCAACACACAATTCATTATTTGTATTTGGTATAAAAGGGAATCAGATCGCGTAATTACTTATCATCGCGCCGAACCTAGATCTCCGCACACCGCCGCTCCGCTGCATTCGAACACGCGGGAACCCTCGAATTTCTGCTTCCCGGAAACTCGTATCGCCTCGGGGTACTGCGCATCGAGCGCGCCCGTAAAGTGCTTCGAGCACCAACGCAGTTCCAGATGAGCGACGCCAACTCCGGGCCGCTGTCACCGGACCAGCCGGAACAGGAACGCCCGTTTCGAGTCGAGGCGCCCTTCGAGCCTGCCGGGGACCAACCCGAGGCCATCGAGCAACTCGCCGAGGGCTACCGGAACGGCGCCGACGAACAGACGCTGCTCGGCGTCACCGGCTCGGGGAAGACAAACACCGTCTCGTGGACGATCGAGGAGATCCAGAAGCCGACGCTGGTCATCGCCCACAACAAGACGCTCGCCGCCCAGCTCTACGAGGAGTTCAAGAATCTCTTCCCGGACAACGCCGTCGAGTACTTCGTCTCCTACTACGACTACTACCAGCCCGAGGCCTACGTCGAGCAGACCGACACGTACATCGACAAGGACGCCTCGATCAACGACGAGATCGACAAGCTTCGCCACTCGGCGACGCGCTCTCTCCTGACGCGCGACGACGTGATCGTCGTCGCGTCGGTGTCTGCGATCTATGGACTGGGCGATCCGGCGAACTACGAGGCCATGAGCCTTCGTTTGGAGGACGGCCAGCAGATCGAGCGCGACGAACTGCTGAGCCGGCTCGTCGATCTGAACTACGAGCGCAACGACGTGGATTTCACGCAGGGCACATTCAGAGTTCGGGGCGACACCGTCGAGATCTACCCGATGTACGGCCGCTACGCCGTCCGGGTCGAGCTGTGGGGTGACGAGATCGACCGCATGACGAAGGTCGATCCCATGCACGGCGAGGTCGTGAGCGAGGAGCCGGCCGTCCTCTTTCACCCCGCAGAACACTACTCCGTCGAGGACGACACGCTCGAAGACGCCATCGAGATGATCGAGTCCGATCTGGAGGACCGGATCGACTACTTCGAGCGCAAGGGCGACATGCTCGCCGCCCAGCGCATCGAGGAGCGCACCACCTTCGATCTGGAGATGATGCGCGAGGCGGGCTACTGCTCGGGAATCGAGAACTACTCGGTGTATCTCGCCGACCGGGAGTCGGGCGAGGCGCCCTACACGCTGATGGACTACTTCCCCGACGACTTTCTCACTGTGATCGACGAGTCCCACCAGACGATCCCCCAGATCAAGGGCCAGTTCGCGGGCGACAAGTCCCGCAAGGACTCGCTGGTCGAGAACGGCTTTCGGCTTCCCACAGCGTACGACAACCGCCCCCTGACCTTCGAGGAGTTCGAGGAGAAAGCCGGGAAGATGCTGTACGTCTCGGCGACGCCGGGCGAGTACGAGCGCGACCAGTCCGCACAGATCGTCGAGCAGATCGTTCGACCAACCCACCTCGTCGACCCGAAGGTCGAGGTCACCGACGCCACCGGGCAGGTCGAAGATCTGATGGACCGGATCGACGAGCGCATCGAGCGCGAGGAACGCACGCTCGTCACGACGCTCACCAAGCGCATGGCCGAGGACCTCACCGAGTACCTCGAAGAAGCCGGCGTCGATGTCGCGTACATGCACGACGAGACCGACACCTTAGAGCGCCACGAACTGATCCGGTCGCTCCGACTGGGCGAGATCGACGTGCTCGTCGGTATCAACCTCCTGCGCGAGGGACTCGACATCCCGGAGGTCTCGCTCGTCGCTATCCTCGACGCCGACCAAGAGGGGTTCTTGCGGTCGGAGACGACGCTCGTCCAGACGATGGGCCGTGCAGCCCGGAACGTCAACGGCGAGGTCGTGCTGTACGCCGACGACCGGACCGACGCCATGGACTCGGCGATCGAGGAGACCCAGCGCCGCCGGAAGATTCAGCAGGAGTACAACGCCGAACACGGCTTCGAGCCCACGACGATCGACAAGGAGATCGGCGAGACGAACCTGCCGGGCGCCGAAACCGACACCAGCGGCGTCGCCGGCGACGGCCCGAGCGACGAGGACGAGGCCGCCCGCCAGATCGAGGAACTCGAACGCCGGATGCAGGAGGCCGCCGACAATCTGGAGTTCGAACTCGCCGCGGACATCCGCGACCGGATGCGCGAACTGCGCGAGGAGTTCGACCTCGACGGCGCCGACGACGGCGTCGCGCCGGAGATCGATCCGGAGTTCTAGTCGTCACCGCTCCCGGTGTGGTTGAGCGTGAGCCCGGTTGCTTCGTGGGCCGTGGGATCGGCGTCGATCGCGGCCGATCGCCACGACTCCGTCTCCAGCACCGGCGTGGCCTCCGAGCGACGCTCGACGGCGTCCTCGAACAGTTCGACGTAGATCTCGCCGACGAACGCCTCGGCCGATTCGAGGTGGCCACCCACCGAGTTGCCGCGCATGTCCGAGACCGTGACGTGCGTGTGGGCGAACGTGTTCCCGTCGACCGACGCCACGTTGCCGATACACAGCGTCAGTTCGAGCGGTTCGTCGAACGTCCGGTCGTCGTAGCGCCGCTCCTCTTGATCGTAGAACCACAGCGTCGCGTTTCGGAGCCCGCCGAAGCCGACGAACCAGCCCGCGTCGGCGCCGGCGTCGTCGACCGCGCGTTCGATCCCCGCACGAAGCTCTTCGCCGTCGCGCAGCCGAACGAGCAGCTTTCGCGTCGTGTTGACCTCTCGATATTCCACACGGGTACCAGTCTACCGCTCTACAAAAATTCTGCTACTTTCTGGGTGAATTACTCGGCGTTACTATAGATAATTACGTGACGTGACGTTGGCGACCGAATATCACTCTGTCCCGGTCAGCGTCACGTCGCCGGTCGTCGTCTCGATCGAGAGCCGGTCAGTTCCCTCGCCGAGCGTCCCTTCGAGGCTGTGCTCGGCGGACTCTAGGTCCGAGAAGTCCAGCCCGCTGGCCGACACGTCGCCGGTGTCAGTCTCGACCGCGACGCGGGCGTCGAGCGACGCCGACAGCGCCGCGTCGACATCGCCGGTGTCGGTCCCCATGTCGGCGTCGCCGTCGAGCGCGGCCACCTCGACATCCACGTCGCCGGTCGTCGTCTGGATGTCGTCGATCCACCCACGCCTGACTTGCACGTCGCCGGTATCGGTGCTCGTTCGAACCGGCCCACCGGCACCAGAGACGACGATATCGCCGGTGTTGGTATCTATGGACACACCGGCTGCCGTCTCAGTGATATCCACGTCGCCCGTCGCGGTTTCGATGGCGATGTCCCCGCCCGTGTCGCTGACGCCGACATCGCCTGTCGCGGTGTCGACGCGAGCCACGCGCAGATCGGCGGGCACGGCGATGTCCAGCGTCATCGACGGCGGCGATCCGACTAACACGCTGTCGATCTCGTTGTCGACGGTCAGCGAGAGCGTCTCGCCCGCTCGCTCGTCGTTCAGCGTGATCGCGTCGAACTGGTCCTCGCTGCCGGCGTGTTTGACTGCACGGACCCGAACGTCCGAGCGCTCTTCGGCGCTGACGGTCACGTCGCCGACGCCGTTTTCGACGGTCAGTTCCGAGCTATCGCTCACATCGAACGTGTGCGTCTCCTCGGTCTGCTGGCGCTCGCCCAGCGAGATACAGCCTCCGAGCGCACCGAGTCCGATCGCGGCGATACCGGCCAGAAACCCGCGTCGCGGTGTCGTGGCGGTCATACTTCGACGTTCTTGTGCAACCACCCTTAATCCCCCTAACCGGTTACTCGGGTGGAAAGTACGGGAAAGATACTTGTAGCAGAACGGGCTGTGTTGTCCGACTCACTCTAACCGATCCAGCACCGCCTCGGGTTCGTACTCCAGCGAGAGTGACCGAGACCGGCCGCGCCCCTCGATTTCGGCGTACTCGGTCTCGATGATGCCGAGTTTTTCGAGCTTGTTGATGATCTCGGAGTATCGGGTGTAGCCAAGTTCGGTGCGCTCGTGGAACACTTCGTAGACATCGCCGGCCTGATCGCCGTCGTGCTCGGCGATCACCTCGACGAGGTCGGCCTCGCTGTCGCTCAGGTTCTTGAGGTTCCGCGAGAGGTGGATGAACTTCGAGGTCTCGAAGGCGTCCTCGACGTCCTGCGAGTTGACGGTGCGGCTGGCGCGCATTTCCGCGTTCAGCCCGGCCCGTCGCAGCAGGTCGATGCCGACGCGCAGATCGCCGCTTTGGGCGGTCAGTTCGGCCACGCGATCGAGCACCGCCGTCGAGACGACGCCGTCGTGGAAGCCGCGTTTCACGCGCTCGCGGAGGATGTCGGCGATCTCGCCCTCGCCGTAGCGGTTGAAATACACTTCCTCGGGGCGGAACACGCTCTGGACGCGGCTGTCCAGCGCGTCGATCACGTCCAGATCGGGGTCCGAGGAGATGATGATGACGCCGATCTTCGCGCCGCTGTGTTCCTCGTGGGCCCGAAGCAGCGAGTACAGCGTGTCTGAGGCCTCGTTCTCGTAGAACAGGTAGTTCACGTCGTCGAGCGCGACGATCAGTACCTCGTCGTCCTCGACGAGCTGGTCGGCGATCTGGGTGAACAGCTTCTTGAACGAGATGCTGCTCGTCGGCGGTTCGTAGTCGAACACGCCCTCGAAAAGCCGCGAGAACACCGCGTACCGCGTCGCGTTGACCTGACAGTTGACCCGGATCGTCGCCACGTCGCTTTGGGCGGCGAGTTCGCTAAAGAGCTTCTGGACGGACGTGGTCTTGCCCGTGCCCGGTGGCCCGCGCACCATCGCGTTCAGCGGCCGGGACCCGCGCACCGCCGGGCGCAGCGCGTACTTGAGACTCTCCATCTGGCTCTCGCGGTGCTTGAACGTCTCGGGGACGTAGTCGATCTCGAAGACGTGCTCGTCCCGGAACACCGATTCGTCCCAAGACAGCATCCCCTCCTCGGGGTCGTCGGCCATCACTTTCACCACGCTCCCCGAGGCACTTAGTCTTTCGGCAGCTATGCGTCTGACGCACCGACTGATCGGCGGTAGGAGCGTCCTACTCGCCGTATCAGGTACTCGACACCGACGCGACGTGCGTCTCGACCGACCCCTCGTCGGCGTCCTCGCCGTGCTTCCGGTCGCGGTGCCGGCGCGCGAGGTCGATCGCTTCGCCGTACTCCGGCGTCCGGACGACGAACCCGCAATCGGGACACTGGAACTGCTCTGGCATGGCATGTGACGCTACCACGACGGCGATGAAAAGCGGACGGCCCCGCGAGTTGGCGTCGGTCGGTTCGTCTTCCCATCGTTCGCCGACGTTTCGTTCGGAAATAATCACGTTCGTGACATTAAATACGCGCACTTGCGACTGCGAGGGTATGGAAACCGCGTCTATCGACCTGCTTCCGGCGTTCCTGAAGGAACGGTTCGACGAACTTGATCCGGCGGCGCTCCGCGCGGCCGCCGAGTACGCGGCGGGCGATCGCGTCACCGCCCCCGATTCGGTTCCGGACGACGTCACCGATTCGTTCGCGCTGCAGGACGACGAGACGCTCGCGACCGCTGCGGTGTACGCTCACGGTCTGGCGCGAGGGAAAGCACTCTCGGCAAGCGTCGGTGCGACGGACGACGCGAGCGAGGTGTCCGCGACCGACTCGGACGAGGAGCGCGACGACTGGTGGGAAGACAAGTTCTATTGAACTCTATTACCCGTGCACGGCAGGACGGCGGCGACGCCGAACCGTCGCAGTCTCACTTACTCGAACTTCTCCAGTAGCTCCCCGTAGAACTCGCTGTCGTGTTCCCCTGCCAGCTTCTCGACGATCAGTTCCGGCGTCGAGCGCGCGAGGTGGTCTTTGACCGGCGAGCGATTGACCTGCAACTCGCCGTCGACCAGCCCCTCGGCCTCGATGCCGTCGACTGTCACCTCGAAGTCGGCGGTCTCGCGGATCTCGCCTGCGAGGTGCGAGACGAACACGCCGGTCGCGTCGTTTTCGTCCAAGGCTTCGAGGATGCCCGCGATGATCTTCGCGCTCGCGCCGGGTTCGGTGATACTCTCTAGCTCGTCGACGAGGACGAGACTGCCCTCCCCGCCCGTCGCCAGATCGGCGAACTCCCGGACCGTGCTCTCGAACGCGCCGGCGTCGAGCGTCCCCTGGGTTTTGGCGTGGTAGTGTAAGTCTTCGAACAGCGCGATGTCGGCGTCCTCGGCCGGGACGGGCAGGCCCATGTGGGTCAGAATGACGACGGCGGCGACCAGATCCAGCGTCGATGTCTTCCCGCCGCTATTTACACCAGAGAGCAGCGCGACGCCGCCGACCTCGTAGTCGACCGGATCGACTTCCTCGATCGGCACGTCGAGCAGTGGTGAGCGTCCCCCCTCGATGGCGACGCCGCCGGCACGTTCGCGTCCGTTCTGCACAGCAGCGGTCCCGCCGTCCGCGGCCGCGGGCTCGACGAGGTCGGGCATCGTACACTCGAAGTCCGCGGCAAAGCGCGCCACTGCGAGTTCCACGTCGAGTTCGAGCGCGGCCCGCACGAGTCGGCGGGCGTTCTCGCGCTCGTCGGCCAGATCCTGCGCGAGCTCCGTCTTGAGTCTGGTCGCCCGTCGGTCGCGGGCGGCCTGTAGCTCCTCGCGCAGCCGCGAGATCGCGTCCTCGTCGTGCTCGACCGGAAACGTGGGGTCCTCGCCGAACGCTCGGCGAGCGATTTCTGCCTCTCCCGAATCGAGATCGAGCGCGTCGATCAGGTTCTCGCGGGCCGCCTCGACCGCGGCGGCGTACTCGTCGGCCAGTTCCCTCGAAAGCAGCGAGTCGACGCCCGCGCCCTGCTCGACCAGCGAGAGCAGGTCAGATCCCTCGACGGTCACATCTTGCTCGCGGATCGACTCGCGCAGGCGATCGTTGGCGACCGACTCGGAGGTCCCCACGGCGGCGTCGAGATCGTCGACCGCGTTCGTCAGCCGTTCGAGTTCGGCGTCGCCGGCGGGCGTGCCGTCGTCGTCGAGCCGTTCGAGGGCGCCCTCCAGCGCGTCCAGATCGCAGTCGGGATCGAGGTCTGACGCCCGGTGTACGTCGATCGCCGCCCGGATGCGGTCGCGGTTCGCCGCGAAAAACGCCAGCGCGCGCTCGGGGACGATCTCGGCGGGTCGCTCGGTGGCGTCTGGTTCGACGCGAACGTCGCCCTCCACGTCGACGCCGGCGAAGGCCTCGTCGATGGCGATCACCGTCGAGTACCCACGCGCCAACTCGGCCAGCCCGCGGGCGTCCTCGACGACTTCGACGCTCAACTCGGGCATCGCGTCGGTCGCCTCGCGGTAGCGCTCGGCGTCCGCAGTAGCGAGACAGCGATCTCTGACCGTCACGTCTCGGGGCTCCGACAGCGGCTCGACGCCGGCCAACGCGTCGATCGCAGCCGCGTCGGCGTCGCGCTCCATCGCCTCGCGGGCGAACTCGCGGACCTCCTCGACCCGAGAGCGCGCGCCGGAGGGGAAAAACGTCTCTAAGCGTGCTTCGGCGTAGCTCGTCACCGTGCGATCGGCGAGCAGCCCAAGCACCTCGCGGTACACCTCCCGCGCCCGGTCGGTCGCCAGAAACGCGCCGTCGTCGTCGTGCTCGCGACGGATCGCGCCGCGGGCGATGCGGGCGGCCCGGCCCTGCGTGATCCCCGGCGCTTCGGCCAGTGCGGCCACGTCGCCGGTCTCCAAGGCGCGCTCGGCGTCGTCGAGTTCGGCAAGCGCCGCGGCGGTCTTGGCTCCGACGCCCGGAATCGACTCGAACTCCATCTACTCGCCCCATTCGATCCGAACGAGAAAAAGCTCCCGCCGTCGGCGATCGGCTCACGCGCTGGGTCGTACGAGCATCCGATTACCGGCTGGCTCCGGAATAGTTGTATTTTTAATCATGGATGGGGAATATCGCGGTATGGCTGCACACGGCGCTCGTGACGGCGGCGTCGACCGCGCGGCGCTTCCCGAGTCGTTTCCGTTCGATCTGGATCGTCTGAGCCGGCTGAGTTGGGAACTCGGCTCGCGCGTCGTCGAGGACGACGACGCGACTTCCCACAGCGAGTGGAACCACGTCGGAACGTCGTGGAAGCTCTCGATCGTCCGCGTCACCGACGACACCGTTTTGCTGTCGGTACGCACCCCCGTCGGTCGGGAGCGATTCTACGGCGCCGCTCAGATCGATGTCGAGGAGGCGCTGCCTCGTCTCGACGCCGCGGCGTGCTGGCAGCGCGTCGAGTAAGCGGCGAGTTCGCCGCCGTGTCGGTTTGCTTTTCCCCGTCGACCGACAAGGTCGGTCCATGGACACCGTCGAGGAGAAACTGGAGGCGATGCGCGCTGACCTCGCAGAGCGAGACGGCGTGCTGGTCGCCTTCAGCGGCGGCGTGGACTCCGGCGTCGTCGCCGCGGTCGCCCGAGAAGCGCTGGGCGAGGACGCCGTGGCCTGCACCGCAAAGAGCGAAACCTTACCCGACGAGGAACTCGACGACGCCCGTCGGGTCGCCGACGAGATCGGCATCCAACACGACATCGTCGAGTTCAGCGAACTCGACAGCCCGGATTTTGTCGCAAACGGCGACGACCGGTGTTATCACTGCCGGACGATGAGACTGGGCCAGATGTTCAACCACGCGAAGGAACTCGACATCGGGACGGTCTGTGACGGCACCAACGCCAGCGATCCCGGTGAGGGGCATCGCCCCGGCCTGCAGGCCGTCGAGGAACTCGACGCTCACTCGCCGCTGCTCGAACACGACATCACCAAAGAGGAGGTCCGCGAGATCGCCGACCGCTACGACCTCTCGGTCGCCGACAAGCCCTCGATGGCGTGTCTCTCCTCGCGCATCCCGACCGGCCTCGAAGTCACCGAGGAGAAACTCACGCGCGTCGAGAAGGCAGAACGCGTCCTCAGAGAGTGGGGCTTCTCGCAGTTTCGCGTGCGCGACCACGACGGCCTCGCCCGGATCGAGGTCGCCGAGGACGAGTTAGAGGTCGCGCTCGATCCGAACTTCGTCGAGACGGTCCGAGACCACCTGACCGACCTCGGCTTCGAGCATGTCACGCTCGACTTACACGGCTATCAGACCGGCAGCGTCAGCCCCGGCAACGAAGCCGAGGCCGACGACGAACCGCTCGTCGAGAACGTTTTCGACACCGATTACAGCGCGCTGCGCTCGGAGTAGATCGACCAGCGGCGTCGCGCCGCCGCGGCGTCAGGCGGCGCGCTCGACCATGTAGTTCAGGCCGACCTCGTTGGTCCCTTCCTCGTCGGCCCACCGCTTTGCCTCGGCGCGGTCGTCGAACGGCCCGGCGACCCGGTCGCCGTTCAGGGTGACGTAGTACTCGCTCACGTCGTCGTGAGAGCGCTCGGCCGGCATAACCGTTGTGGCTGGTACACCGACCGAGTGACGACGCCGCCTTCTCGACCAATCCTAGTTTTATCTCCCCATAGCGTGCAACGAACGCGTATGTTCCGGTGGCTCTGGGACCGACTACTCGAGCGCGGCGAGCGCGACGACCCCGATTCGGACGGCGCCGCGGACGCCTCGGCGTCCGACGACGGGACGGTCTGGGACCTCACACCGGACTGGCAGATCGGCGGGTATCGGCTCCAAGGCGCGTCGGCGTCCCGCGACGAGCAACGGCAGGCCGTCGCCGAGGTACACGAGCAAGCAAGCGAGATGGAGCGCGAACTCGACGATCGGTAGCAACGGGTTCGGCGTCGATATTTTCTACCGTCCTCAGTCGTTCGCCAGCCCGTACCCGACGAATATCGTTCCGACAAACACCAACGTAGCTGACAGCAGGAACCCGAGTGCGATATCGAGTACAGCGACGAAAACGCCGAGCAGCGTCAGTTGGATGCCCAAGATCGAATTTTTCGAGACGGCGGTCATATTGAACGCCTATCATGTATCGCTGTAGTATTTGTGGTGCGGTGCCCGTCGCTTCGAAAATTCGGCTGTCTCACTAGCGATTGTCGCTTTGGATGTCGTTCCGAAGCGCGGACGCGCTCCCGATTACTGCTCGGCGTCGGCGTCCAGAAATGCCGTCTCGCCCTCCCTGTGGAGGGTCGGCGCGCCGTCGCCGTCGACGCCGACCTCCGTCAGCGCGCAGTTGTCCAGTTCGACCTTCGTGATCGTCTCGATCACGTCGTAGCCCCGGAGGAGACCGATCACGACGTGGATCGGCCCGCCGTGGCTCACCACCACGACCGTCTCCTCGCCGACCGTCTCGATCAGCTCGGTCCACGCGTCCCGGATCCGATCGAACACGTCGACCCAGCTCTCGCCGCCTTCGGGACGGGCGGTGGCGGCGTCGTAGCCCGATTTCTGGACCGAGAACTCGGGGTACTCCCCGAACAGGTCGCCGTAGGCCAGTCCCTGCAGGACGCCGAAGTCGCGCTCGCGCCACGCCCGCGCGAACTCCACGTCGATGCCGGGCAGCGCTCGCCCGACCTCGCGGGCAGTTTCTGTCGTTCGCCGGAGGTCCGACGCGACGATGCGGTCGACCTCGTACCGCGCGGCGACGTGCTCGCCGAGCGACTTGGCCTGCTGACGCCCGCGATCGTTGAGCGAGGCGGGCGCCCAGCCTTGAATCCGTCGCTCGTCGTTCCACGCCGTCTCGCCGTGCCGTACCAGAACGACCGTTCCCATCGCCGTCCTGTTAGTTCCCGGACACAAAGTAGCTTGGCGTGCCCGTCACGACGCCGCTGCGCGGCAAACGCTGCCGCCCGATCCTCAGACTCTGGACGCTTGGCCAGTTTATCAGGGTATTGGTGGTGCCAAACGGTGACGTTCGTCTGGAACGCAGATTATGTCGGGCGAATATTGGGCCATTCTATACGTTCGTTAAATAGGGGGTTGTTGTGGAGGATGATGGACGACGACGAGCTGCCGACCGACTGGGCACGCGACGAGCGGTACGATCGGCTGGCGCGCCGGTCCGGTCGTGATCCGACCTACGAGGGGTACGTCCACGACACTGGCGACGTACGCCTCCACGTTGCGATGCCCGACGCCGACGCCGGCGAACCCGGCGCCTACACGATTTTCCTCACGCTGTACCCCTACACCGAACTCGCCACACAGACCGAGGTGCGAACGGTCACGACGGCCGCCCGCGCCGACGAGGTTGTGTCGACGTTTGCGGACCTGTTCGTCGGCGCCTGCGACGGTCCTTCGGATGTCGAGGCCGCCGCCGAGTACGCGTTGGAACGCACCCGACCGGCGAACGTGACGGACACGTCACTGGTCAACGACAGCGAATAAGAACCGACGGCGCGGTGGGTCGCTCCGGCGGCGTTACTGTACCAGCGATGAGCGGCTGATCCCTTACCGCCCGACCCAGCGCAACAGCAACAGCGTGCCTTCATAGAGCAAGACCATCGTCGTGGCGACCAGCAGCGGCGCCATCCCGGTCGGGTCCGGGCTAAAGAGGAAGGCGATACCGAGGAACGCCCCCCAAAAGTACAGCCGGTTGGCCGCCAGCCACGCCCGCGAGGTGATCCCCATCATGATCGCCAGCATGATCAACAGCGGAATCTGGAACACGACCGCGAGCATCCCCATCATCGTCAGGATGAGGTTGAACGTCTCTCGCAGCCCGAACGCGACGTTTGCGGTCACGTCCGAGTAGTACATGAAGTAGGTGAACAGCCCCGGCAGCACGAGGAAATAGGCGAAGGCGATGCCGACGAGTGCGAGAATCAGGCTCGTCGGAACCGCTGCCAGATAGTACCGACGCTCGTTGGGATACAGCCCCGGGCGCATGAACAGATACGTCTCGTACACTGCGACCGGTAGCGCGACCGTCAGCCCCGCGAGACTGGCGAGTTTCAACTCGGTGAGTTTGAGCTCGAGCGGGCCGTAGACGTGGGGCGCGGCCACGTCTTGGTTCGGGAGAACGCCGTACCAGACTGTCGTGATCAGGTTCTCGGCGATCGGGAACGCGACCACCGTCACCACTGAGGCCGCAAACAGCACGACCGCGAGCCGGTTTATCATCTCCTCGACGTGGTCGGCCAGCGGCATCTCCTGATCGTCTGGCGGCTGACCGATACCGACCTCGCCGGTCTCGTCGGCGACACTGCCGGTTCCGGCGACGCCGACGCCAGAGCCGGTGTGGCTGCCGTCGGTTCGGGCGGCGTTCTCCTCGGCAGTGCCGCCGTCGGCGTGCGGCGCGTCCTCCGGTGGTGCGTCCTCGGATTGGTCGGCGTGCCCGGCGCCGGCGTCGGCCGGGTCCGGATGGATCCGGTCGGGCGACGACTCGACGCCGTTCGCCGAGTTGTCGTCGGCATCGACGCCGTTCGCTTCCCGTTGCTCGTCGCCGTCGCTCGCCGTGTGGTCGGTTTCGCTGGGGTCGTGATACGGCCGGTAGGATGTCGGCTCTTCGTCCGCACCCGCCTCGCCCGACGACTCCGCGTCGTCTGTCGTCTCGGCTGGCGGGTCCTGTGGCTCCTCGTCCGGACTGTCGCCTCGGTCCTCGGGGACCGACTCGTCCCTGTCGTCCGGCTGCTCGGCCATCTGATCGAATGTAGGCGCACGACGCATTATAGGCCTTTTTACTGACCCGAAGAGGGCCCGGAGAAGAAGATTGATAACGGCAAGCCAGTTACTTCCCGGTAGCTATGAGTTCGGCCGTCGACGAGGACACAGTCCAGACCGTCCAAGCCGGCCGCGAGACGATCGCGGGCGTGCTCTCGTCGGCCCAGACACACCTCCAGAAAGCCTTTATCGCCTTCGTTATCGGCATGATGGGGACGATCTGGGCGATGCGGGCGTTCGTCTGGGAGTTCCTCGAAGCCAACACCAAGTCCCGCATGGGTCCCCAGACGGCCGAGGTCACCGATATCGTCGTCCGGACGCCGTTCGACGTCATCCTGTTGCAGGTGAAAATCGGCCTCGCCGTCGGCATCCTGTTTGCGGTACCCGTCCTGCTGTACTACGGTCGCGAGGCGATCGTCGAGCGCGCCGACGCGACGGTGCCGATCAACAAGCGCCGCGTCGTCGGCTTCGCGGTCACGTCGGTCACGCTGTTCGTCGGCGGCGTCATCTACGCCTACGGGGTCTTTTTCCCCTACATGTTCGAGTTCTTGGCTAGCAACGCCGTGCAGGCCGGCGTCAAGCCAAGTTACGGCATCGTCGAGTACACCGAGTTCATCCTCCTGTTGAGCCTCTCTTTCGGCCTTGCCGCCCAGCTTCCCATGGCGATGGCCGTGCTGTCCTACACCGAGATCGTCCCCTACGAGACGTTCCGGGACAAGTGGAAGTACGCCGTGCTCGGCATCTTCGTCTTCGGCGCCGTGTTCTCCCCGCCGGACCCGTTCACGCAGGTGATGTGGGCGCTCCCGCTGGTCGCGCTGTACGCCGCCAGTTTGGGGCTCTCGAAGCTCATCACCAACGTCAAACGCGCCGGGCGGGCCGCAGACCCAGCCGAGGCACAGAAGTTCCGCCGCCGCGGGAAGGTGCTCGTTGCCGCGCTCGTGGCCGCCTTCGTCGGGACGCTCGCCTTCCTGTCGGCCGGTGGTCCCGAACTCGCCAACCAACAACTGCTGCCGGCGCTCCCCGATATGATCCGGCCGGCCGGCGAGTTCGTCGCCGGCGATTCGCTGGCGCGCCTCTGGGCGGCGACGAAAGTCACCGCGGTCGTCGGACTGCTGGGGATCATCTACAACACGGCTCGCGTGCTCCGCTCGCCAGTCCAGCCGCGTCGTCCCTCGCGGTCGTCGAGTTCGAGCGACGGTCCCGCACCCGCCAGTGCGGGCGATCCGTCTGACCTCGACCTCGACAATCTCGACGCCGCCGGCGTTCGGGCCGCCCCGCCACAGACGTTCCTCTCGCTGACCGAAGACGAGGCCTTAGAGCGCGCGCGAACGGCGATGGACGACGACCACCCCGAGAAGGCCCAAGCGATCCTCGACCGGTTCGACGAGGTCGAGGCCGCCCACGATGACGCCGAATCGGGTGACGGCGATGCAAACGCCGCGGCGGCCGATTCCGGGGACGAGGACGATGGCAGTCTGGTGACCGGTACCGCCGCGGGGATGATGGACGCCTTTACCGAGGACGAGACGACCGAAGAGGAGATCGGCGGCTACTTCTACGATCTCCAGTTTATCTTCTCCAGCCTCACCTCGAAGCTGTTCCGCATCGTCGGGCTCGGCATCGCGGTGTTCGTCGGCGTGTTCGTCTGGCTCTACTCCGGCGGGATCGGCGACATCCGCGAGCTGTTCCTCTCGCAGGTCCCCCCCGAACTGCGACCGACCGAGGCGGGCTCGCAGGTCGCGGGCGGCGCCGGCGAGATCATCGCGCTCCACCCCGTCGAGGTGCTGATCTTCGAGGTGCAGGTCAGTACGATCCTCGCGGTCGTCGTCACGCTCCCGATGATCCTCTACTACGCGTGGCCCGCCTTAGAGGAGCGCGGGCTCGTCGCCCAAGGTAAGGTCTCGCGGTCGGTCTTTTTCCTCTGGGGCGGCTGTCTCGTCGGTGGCCTGATCGGCGGGAGCCTGCTGGGCTTTTTCGTGATCGCGCCCGAGCTCATCTCCTACTTCGTCGCCGACGCGAAGGCCGCGGGGATGATCGTCTCCTACCGGCTCAGAAACTTCTTCTGGCTGATCTTCTCGCTGACCATCGGGATCGGCCTGCTGGCGAACATTCCCGTGACGATGCTGCTGTTCGCCCGCAGCGGCGTCGTCTCGTTCGGGGCGATGCTCAAGCGCTGGCGGGTCGTCGTCCTCGCCATCTTTGCGATCGCGGGCGTGGCGACGCCCAACGGCATCCTGACGATGCTGCTGTTTGCCGCCCCGGTCGCGCTCGCGTACCTGCTCGGACTGGGCGTGCTGTGGATCGTCACGCTGCCCGGACGGCTCCGCGGCCGCGGCGGCTCGCCGGCCTGATCGACGCCGCCGGCCGATCGCATTCGGTAGTGCGGCCGCTGTCGCCAGTTTGATGCCGACCCGACAGTATCACTCCGTATGCCAAAGATCAGCGTCGAGATCCCTCAAGAACTCCTCGCCGACCTCGACGAACACGTCGGTGACGACGGCAAGTACGTCAACCGCAGCGAAGCCGTCCGCGCGTCGATCAGGAAGAACCTCGATATTCTCGACGAGATCGACGAACGTCACGGCCGGCTAGACGAAGAGTAACGTCGTCCGTCCTACACCGCCCGGTTCTCAGTCGATCCGCTCGGCGAAGCCAAAGCGCTCTTTGATCTCGTCGACCCGGACCCGGACCGTCTCGCCCGTCTCGGCGCCGGGGACGAACAGCCGGAACCCTTCGACGCTGGCGATGCCGTCGCCCTCGCTGCCCACGTCTTCGATCTCGACTTCGAGTTCGTCGCCGGCGCTGACCGGCGCGGTCAGCCGGCTCTTGGCGACCAGATACACTTCGGAAGACTCGTCGCGGCTGGCGTCGGGCGCCATCGTCCGGACGTACTTGAACTCCTCGTCGATGTCCTCGCGCAGTGGTTCGAGGTCCTGTCCTTGGAAAATCTTCGCCGCGAAGTCGCCGCCGCTGTCGAGCACTTCCAGCGCCGTCTCGAACGCCTGCCGGGCGAGGTGGGCCGAGCGGGCGTGATCGAGGTTGTACTCGCCGGTCATGTTCGGCGCCATGTCCGAGACGACGGCGTCGACCTTGCCCGCGATCTCGACGACCTCTTCGCGGGTGCTCTCGTCGGTCATGTCCCCGCGGACGTACTCGACCTGCGCGTCGGCGTCGACGGCGTCGACCCGCTGGCGGTCGACCGCGATCACGGTTCCCGTCTCACCGACTTTCTCGGCGGCGACTTCCGTCCAGCCGCCGGGCGCGGCGCCGAGGTCGACGACGACATCGCCCTCCTCGATGAGATTTTCTGCGGCGTCTAACTGCTTGAGCTTGTAGGCCGCGCGGGTCCGATACCCCTCCTGCTTGGCCTTGTTGTAGTAGTGGTCTTTCCGGGCCATCTGATTGCCCGTAGTTGACCCTCAGCGGGTTTACGCGCTTCGCTCGGCGGCGAGCGGGCAGAGAAAACGAGTGTCCGAGACGTGGCGCCGCGGCGCCGATCAGTAACCGAGCTGGTCGCGGACGAGCACGAGCGTCGTGCGTCCCTCTTCGAGTTCCTGTCGGAAGATGAGCTGCTTGGCGATCGCGGAGTCGACGCCGTAGGCCTCCTGTGCGCGCTCGTTTTCGAGCGGATACGCGACGTCTTCGAGCCGGTCGAGCGCGTCCGAGAGCGTCGGGACGATCTTGTTGACGCCGCTGACGATCACGACGTTGCTGGCGGCGAAGGGGTAGGCGCCGATGCGACTGCCCGAGCGGTCGGCCGCGACGAGTTCGCCCGACTGGGAGATAGCGTTGATGCCGCCGAGGAAGTAGTCGGCCGTCTGTGACTCGCGGCGGGCGGCCTGTCGCTCGGCGTCGTCGTCGATGCTCCAGATCTCGTCGGGCAGGCTCTCCCACTCGTGGTCCCCCTCGCCGAGATACTCGACGAAGCCGATCTCTTCGAGCGTCGTCGAGTGGCCGTTCATCACGGATGCGCCGGCGGGAATCTCCGATTGCACCGCGTCGAGCGCCTCGTCGGCGTCGTCGACCACGACGACCTCGAACCCGTTTGCTTCGAGGTTTGCGACCGTCTCTTCGACTGTCTCGTCGGAGGGAAGTTGGTCGAGCGTCGCGTCGATTTCGGCGTCGTCTACGTAGTCGGATTTCTGCGACATGATCGTACCACCCGTTGTGTCGGTAGCGTCTTAACGTCTCGCGGACACCCGCGTCAGGTGGTTACGCCGGTGTTACTCCCCTCGATCGGTCAGGCTCTCGCCCGGACGAGCGTCACGACCACGGCGACGATGGCGGCGCCGACACCGAGCCACCACGGGAGCGAGCCAGTCGGGGCGCCGAACTCACCGCCTTGGCTGGTGTAGTACGCCGCGTACGCCGCGGCGCCGACGCCGAGGAGCAGTATCGCCGCAGCGATTGACGAGTCGCGCGCGTCGCTGAGCGTGATTCGCATACACGAGAATTATTGCCGAAACGACATAAATATGGGTCTCGCTGCGGCGCTGTGGAGTCCTCGCACGCGCGAGCGCGAACGCGGGGGTTTTTATGCCGGGACGCTAAAAATTCGACCAATATGTTCAAGGCGATCGTCAGTGCCGAGACGCTCGGGACGGCGCTGGACTCCGTGAGCGTGCTGGTCGACGAGTGTAAGATCCATCTCGAAGAGGACGGCATCGCCATCCGCGCCGTCGACCCCGCGAACGTCGGCATGGTCGACCTGTCGCTCGACGACGCCGCCTTCGAGTCCTACGAGGCCGACGGCGGCATCATCGGCGTCAACCTCTCTCGCCTCGAAGACATCGTCGGGATGGCCGACTCCGGCCAGCTCGTCGAACTCGAACTCGACGAGGAGACGCGAAAGCTCCACATCCAGATCGACGGGCTGGAGTACACGCTCGCGCTGATCGACCCCGACTCGATCCGACAGGAGCCCGACATCCCGGATCTCGACCTGCCCGCCGAGGTCGTCATCGAGGGCAGCGACATCAACCGCGCGGTCACGGCCGCCGACATGGTCTCCGACCACATCGCGCTGGGCGTCGACGAGAGCGCCGAGACGTTCTACGTCGAAGCCGAGGGCGACACCGACGACGTTCACTTCGAACTCGACCGCGAGGATCTGATCGACCTGCAGGCCGGCGAGGCGCGCTCGCTGTTTAGCCTCGACTACCTGAAAGACATGAACAAGGCGATCGCCAAGGACGGCGAGGTCACGACCGAACTCGGCGAGGAGTTCCCCGTCAAGATGCACTTCGACATCGCCGAGGGGCAAGGCAACGTCACGTTCATGCTCGCGCCGCGGATCCAGTCGGACTGATCGCGCGAGTTTCGCCCGTTTTCACTCGCTGGGGTCCGCAGAGTCATTTATTAGCGTCCCATCGAAATGTCCATGCAGGCGGCCCGGTCCCCCGATATCGCGGTCGGGCCGCACCCGCCGTTCGATGTACTCATGACCACGACAATCGCAGTCAGCGACACGCCG